>JAHZMC010000060.1 GCA_022599515.1 Betaproteobacteria bacterium | reverse complement strand
ATGGTAAGTCGAAGTTGAAGTCTTCTGTTTTCATAAATATTAATTAATTGTGAATATTTGGTTTCGCAATTGATAAAGAGCTTGTTATAATTGCGCCGTTGCAATTATACAGTAATGTGTAATCCGAATAAGCCGGGATGGCGGAATTGGTAGACGCACGGGACTCAAAATCCCGCGTTGGTGACAACGTGGGGGTTCGATTCCCCCTCCCGGCACCACGTTTTTTCCACACAACTGAGTTAATCTGTAACTACTTCCTAAGCGCTAAGAAAATGTAACTATCTTGTAACATTTTTCTTGATTAGCACCCGCGCGTGTGCTAAATTGGGCGAGTTTTTGGGTTTGCACAATCTTCTTAATTAGAAATTGATTTAAATTAAAAACTTTAAAGTAAATAATAAAACATGTAATTGCTTTGCATTGACATGTTTGTTGTAGGAAAAGTACGTGGTAAAAGGCTTTGTTGGCCTTAACCTTTATTAAGTTGTTCACATTTTTTTTGGGGTGGATTCAGTTATGAACAAGAGAACAATTCTCTCTTTAGGGGCTACATTTTTATCGTTGTTTGCCGTCAATTCCCATGCAGACTATGCATTAAATCTAAAAGCACCAGCAACAGAAATAGCCGGCCAAATCTATGGCTTGCACATGTTGATATTGTGGGTGTGCGTTGCCATTTTTGTTGTCGTATTTAGTTTGATGTTTTATTCAATTCTTAAGCATCGTAAATCAGTCGGTCATAAAGCGGCTCAGTTTCATGAGAACCATTGGTTAGAAGTCATTTGGACGATTATTCCTGTCATTATTTTGGTCTGCATGGCTTATCCAGCAACCAAAACGATTCTTGCGATGAAGGATACAAGCGCTGAGGATATGAGTATTAAGATAACTGGCTCTCAGTGGAAATGGGCTTATGATTATTTAGACCAAGATGTTAAATTCATTAGCACACTATCTACACCACAAGATCAAATCGAAAATAAAGCCGAAAAAGGCGAAAACTATCTATTGGAAGTAGATAATCCAATGGTTGTCCCAGTTGGTAAGAAAGTTAAGTTGTTAATTACCTCACAAGATGTAAATCATGCATGGTGGATTCCAGAGTTTGGTGTAAAGCAAGATGCAATTCCCGGTTTTGTGAAAGAAGTTTGGATTCGCGTGGAACAGCCAGGTGTATATCGTGGTCAATGTGCTGAATTGTGTGGCAAAGCGCATGGATATATGCCGATCGTGGTAGAAGCAAAACCAGAAGCTGAATACCAGACTTGGGTTGCTGCTCAAAAAGATGCGGCGGCTGCGGCAGATGCTGGCGCTGATAAAGAGTGGGTAATGGATGAGTTGGTAACAGCTGGTAAAGCAGTTTATGAGAAAAACTGTGCAGTATGTCATGGTGCTACAGGCGCAGGTATTCCACCAGCATTCCCAGCGATGACAGGTAGTACAGTGGCTAACGGACCTGTAGAAGGCCATATTGATATTCTTTTAAATGGTAAAAACATTATGCCAGCATGGAAAGATGTGTTGAACGACACTGATATTGCGGCAGTCATTGCCTACGAGCGTAATGCTTTAGGTAATAGTACCGGTGACTTTGCTCAGCCTTCAGCAGTGAAAGCTGCGCGTTGATTGCGAATAAATTTTAAATTTTTGAATTATTGGAATTAAGCTTTAGTTTTTAGGAGAAACTGATGAGTACAACTACTGCAACACATCACGATGATCATGGTCATCCAACTGGCATAATGCGCTGGGTTGCATCAACGAATCACAAAGATATTGGAACGCTATATCTTTGGTTTAGCTTCTTTATGTTTATGTTCGCAGGGGCATTGGCATTGGGTATTCGCGCGGAGTTATTTCAACCAGGATTGCAATTTTTAGAGCCAGAAAACTTCAATAGGCTGACTACATTGCACGGTTTGATTATGATTTTCGGTGCAATTATGCCTGCATTCGTAGGGTTTGCTAACTGGATGATTCCACTAATGATTGGTACATCAGATTTGGCTTTTCCAAGACTAAATAACATGAGTTTTTGGTTGATGGTGCCAGCAGCAATATTGCTCGTGGGCTCTATCTTTGTTCCTGGAGGTGCGATGGCAGGTGGTTGGACTATGTATCCTCCTTTGTCTGTGCAGAATCCTTCTATGGGTGTTGATATGTCGATATTGGCATTACACATTCTTGGTGTTTCTTCGATTGTTGGCTCTATTAATATCATTACAACTATCTTAAATATGCGCGCGCCTGGCATGACGTTGATGAAAATGCCATTATTTGTATGGACATGGTTAATCACAGCGTTCTTGCTTATTGCTTCAATGCCAGTATTAGCTGGTGCATTAACAATGTTATTGACTGACCGTCACTTTGGTACAGCTTTCTTTGATGCTGCAGGTGGTGGTGATCCAGTATTGTTCCAACACGTGTTCTGGTTTTTCGGTCATCCTGAAGTGTATATTATGATTTTGCCAGCATTTGGTTTGATTTCTACTATCATTCCGACATTCGCACGTAAACCATTGTTTGGTTATGCCTCAATGGTGTATGCAACTGCAGCGATTGCATTGCTATCATTTGTGGTATGGGCTCACCATATGTTTACAACAGGTATGCCTGTTGCAGGTCAGTTGTTCTTTATGTATAGCACGATGTTGATTTCGATTCCAACGGGTGTAAAAGTGTTTAACTGGGTTGCAACGATGTGGAGAGGGTCAATGACGTTCGAAACACCAATGTTATTCTCAATTGCAGTTGTGTTCTTATTTACAATTGGCGGATTTAGTGGCTTGGTATTAGCTGTTCTGCCAGTTGATATCCAATTGCAAGATACTTACTATGTGGTTGCTCACTTCCATTATGTATTATTTTCTGGTGCTGCAATGTCGATTATGGGTGCCGTGTACTACTGGCTACCAAAATGGACAGGTCATATGTACAACGAAACACTGGGTAAATGGCACTTTTGGTTAACAACTATTGCTTTTAACATTACTTTCTTCCCAATGCATTTCACTGGATTAGCTGGTATGCCACGTCGTATTCCAGACTACGCATTGCAGTTTGCTGAATTCAATATGATTTCAACAATTGGTGCATTTGCATTAGGTATTAGTCAATTATTATTCTTATATGTAGTGGTTAAATGTATTAAAGGTGGACCTAAAGCGGCGGCAAATCCATGGGAAGGCGCTGAAGGTCTTGAGTGGACAGTGCCATCACCAGCGCCATTCCATACATTTGAAACACCTCCTACAGTAAAATAATAGTGCTGTTTGAGATCATTAGAGATATAGAGATAGGGAGATAAAATGAGTCAGAATACGAATAATTATTACCTGCCAGCACCATCGCTCTGGCCGTTAATCGCTTCAATTGCATTATTCTTAATGGCAGGTGGGTTTGCGATGCAAATGAATGACATTGCATCAGGTAATTATGTGTTGCTTGCGGGTATCTTGGTATTTGTATACTTGTTGTATGGTTGGTTTAAAGAGGTGATTAAAGAAAGTATTTCAGGCTTTTATAATAAGCAAGTTGATACTTCTTTTCGCTGGGGTATGGGTTGGTTTATTTTCTCTGAGGTGATGTTCTTTGCAGGTTTCTTCGGCGCATTATTTTATATCCGCACCTTTGCATTAGATTGGATTAGCAAATCAACGCTAGTTTGGCCAAACTTTGTGGCAACATGGCCGACTTCTGGCCCAGCTGCAACAGAGGCGTTAGAAGCGATGGGGCCATGGGGTTTGCCAGCGATAAATACGTTAATTTTATTGGTTTCAGGTGCAACATTAACTTATGCACACTGGGGTTTAATGAAAGAAAATCGTAAACAAATTATTATTGGCTTAGCCTTAACCATTGCATTAGGTTCTATCTTCTTGTATTTGCAAGCGCATGAATATGCTGAAGCTGCATTTACGATGGACTCTGGTATCTATGGTTCAACTTTTTACTTGTTCACTGGTTTTCATGGTTTGCACGTAGCAATGGGTACTATCATGCTTGCTATTATTCTTTTTAGAATATTAAAAGGTCACTTCAGCGCACACAATCATTTTGGGTTCGAGGCTGTGGCATGGTATTGGCACTTTGTTGATGTAGTTTGGTTATTCTTGTTCGTATTTGTATACTGGCTATAGTTTAACCCACTACTTAATAACGCCACTTGGTGATAACCAGTGGCGTTATTTTTTACATAACAATCTTATGAGAACTATCCTAATAATCATTATGTCTATTAATGATGAAGTGCTTATATCGTATTGAGGTGAAAAATGGTTGATATTAAAAAACGTGCACGTAGTAGTAAATTAATCGGTTTATTAATTGCGGCCGTCGCTTTCGTAATGTTTGTGCTGGCACTTTATATGGGCGCTGGGATGCAATAGAAATGTCTGAAAAAGAAAATACATCGGCTAACAATAAGAATCTAGCTGTTAAATTATTAATTATCGTCATTGCTGGTCTCGCTTTTGGCTTTGCCATTGCACCCCTTTATGATGCGGTTTGCAAAGCGATTGGGCTTAATGGTCGTGCAGATACAACAGCTACTGATAGCACACAAAATATAGCAGTTGATGAGTCAAGAGAGGTTACGGTTATCTTTACTGGCACAACCATGCCTGGGTTAGACTGGAGCTTTGCCGCGAATGAAAACAGCGTTACTGTGCATCCAGGAGAAATAAAACTAACTTCTTATCAAGCGATTAATAATGGACCAGAGGCCATTGTTGGTAGTGCTGTGCCAAGTGTGACGCCTGAAGTGGCTGCGCTTTACTTTAAGAAAATAGAATGCTTTTGTTTTAACAAACAAACGTTACGAGCTGGCGAAGTTAAAGATATGCCAATTCGCTTTTTTGTTAGTCCAGATTTGCCTAAAGACATTAAAACAGTGACGCTGTCTTATGCCTTTTATAAATCAAACGATAAAGTGGAGTAGTGGAAACGTTTAATGACAATGGGCTGCTTATACTGGCGCTCTAACAATAACGCCGCTATACAGACCTAATATTAATAGTGAGAAAAGAAAGATAGACATCGCAACGCGCCACGTGAGTGATTTAATCATCTTCGCGTCTTTTTTCTCACCTTTCATCATGTAAAAAAGTGCAGAAAATAAGTTGTAAGCTATTAACAACAACATGACAATGACAATGACTTTAAATAACATCGTATATCTCCAAAACGTATCATATGATTATGCGACCAGTCGTGTGTGTTTGCAATGGTTGTAATTGTTGTTGATTCAATTAGCCAATGATTAATTATCGATTTAAACCTAAGTTAGGAATGACGATTGTCACGGCAATTGTGATGGCTCTATGTATGAAGCTAGGTTTTTGGCAATATAACAAGGCGCAATCTAAAATAGAAGCGCAGCATCAAATTGATCAAGGTATGCAATTGGCTCCAGCTAGACTGCCTTCTACGATTGATGATGAGGAAAAATGGCGCTATAAGCGAGTAAGCTTCAAGGGCGAATATATGCCTGAGTATCAAATCATACTAGATAATCGCGTCCATAATACTAAGGCGGGTTATCAAGTGATTACCCCTGTTAAATTGCTAGGCGAAGAGCGTTATGTTTTAGTGAATAGAGGGTGGGTTGAAGGTAACCCCGATAGGTCATTGCCTGATATAGCTACGCCGCAGGGCGAACATAACTTTGTAGGAGATTTGTTTTTTCCTTTGGCTGATGTATTCACGCTTGAATCAGTCCAAGCCCAAAATGCGGCGTGGCAACCTTTATGGCAACATATTGATCTGCAACGCTATCAATCTTTGGTTTCTTTTAAAGTAACACCCTATATTGTGCGTTTGGCTCCAGATCAGGTGGCTGGTGGTTTTGTAAGGGACTGGCCTGTGCCTAAGAGTCGCATCACTGTACATTTGGGATATGCGTATCAATGGTTTGGTTTCGCAATCACTCTATTTGTTATTTATATCGTATTGAATATTAAGAAATTAAAAAAGGAAAATGAGTCAAATGAGTCAAGCTGATACAGGATTAAAAGTCACAAAAGACAAAAAGATATTGCTAATGTTAGCAGTCGTGTTTGTTTTGCCTTTTACATTGGCATTTACATTGCATTTGCTTGATGTTCGGCCAGGGGGCAAAAGCTTTGGTCAATTAGTGACGCCACCAATAGTATTAAACATCCCAACATTTTCCGCTAGGGAAGGTAAAGATTTTTCTGCTATGCAATGGGCAAAAATTTGGAATATTGTGATGATTAACCAAGCCAATTGTGATGAGGCCTGCGAAAAAAATGTTGATAAGTTAGACAGAGTGCAGCGTTCATTACATAAGGATAAAGACCGTGTGCAGCTGATACTTATTCTAAAAAATAACGTTGATATCGCACGTGCACAGCAACTAGAAAATCAGTTTCCAAACCTTACTTTATTAACAGTACAAGATGAGGCTCAGCAAGCGTTTATTGATCAGTTTGCTAATGTCGCAACTGAGGGAAGTGTTTATTTAGTTGATCCATTAAAAAACTTAATGATGCATTATCCGAGTGATGTAGAGCCGAAAGCGTTGCGCTCTGACGTTAGAAAATTATTAAAAAATTCATGGGGTGGTTAAATGTTTAAGAAGTTAGCTTTTATTGCAGCGATTTTGACATTGTGTGTGGTTGTTTTGGGTGCTTATGTAAGGCTGTCTGATGCAGGTTTAGGCTGTCCTGATTGGCCAGGTTGTTACGGCACGCTGACTGTTCCGCAAAGTAATGAGGCGCTTGAGCACGCGCATGCAGCCTATCCAGAATCGCCAGTAGAACATGCGAAAGCCTGGAAAGAGATGGTGCATCGCTATGTTGCGGGTATTTTAGGCATATTGGTATTTGCTTTGTTCATTCAAGCATGGAGAGAAAGAAAAAATATCAAAGTGAGTCCTTGGTTACCAACAGCATTAGTCGGCATTGTTGGGTTTCAAGCAATGCTAGGCATGTGGACAGTCACCATGTTATTAAAACCAGCAATCGTCACCATGCACTTAATGGGCGGAATGACAACATTAGCGATATTGACATGGATTGCCCATCGGCATTGGGGTGTTTTAGCAGCTAATGCCTTAAAAAATAGTGGTGCAAAACTCTTTGTGCGATTTGCAATGGTTATCTTGTTTGTACAAATCTTTTTAGGCGGCTGGACCAGTACTAATTATGCTGCGTTGGCATGTACTGATTTCCCTACTTGCCATGGTGCTTGGATGCCTGAAATGGATTTTGCCAATGCATTCCATTGGTTCCGCGAACTCGGTGAGAATAAAGAGGGTAATCCATTAGGGTTGCCTGCCTATGTCGCCATTCAGTGGATACATCGCATCGGCGCGCTGATTACATTCCTGTATTTAGGCAGCCTTGGCATCTATTTAATGAAACGACCACAGCTACGCAAATTAGCTAGTATCATGCTAATACTGTTGTTAGTTCAAATTGGATTAGGCATAGCTAACTTGCTTCTTTATTTGCCAACCGTGCTTGCTGTAGCGCATAACATGGGTGCCGCATTGCTCTTAATGACAGTGGTTATGTTAAACTCAAAAATAACAGCATTTAGAAAATAGTGAAAATAGTGTGATTAATATAAAGCAAGTAAATAACAAGGGTATGGAATGAGCGCAACAACAGGAATGAATCCCTTTGGGACAAAGGCTGAGTTAAGTAGCTTTTTTGCATTGTGCAAACCACGCGTAACAGCATTGATTGTATTTACCGCAATCATTGGGATGTTTTTGGCTACACCGGGCATGGTGCCGTTACATATCTTAATTTCAGCAACTATTGGCATTGCAATGGCGTCTGGCGCCGCTGCCGCATTTAACCATTTAGTCGAACAAAAAATTGACGCAAAAATGGCACGGACTCGAGGTCGCCCATTACCAACGGGGCAAATTAACTCAAAGCAGACATTCATCTTTGCAACTGTAGTCGCTTTAATTGGCTTATCGATTTTATATTTCTTAGTAAATCCACTTACCATGTGGCTAACTTTTGCTACTTTTATTGGCTACGCGGTCATTTACACCATCTTTCTAAAACCAGCAACACCGCTTAATATCGTGATTGGCGGCCTATCTGGTGCCATGCCTCCCGCACTAGGTTGGGCGGCAGTAACAGGTGTGGTTTCTGCGGAAGCATGGATTTTAGTATTAATTATTTTTGCTTGGACGCCACCGCACTTTTGGGCTTTGGCGTTATATCGACGCGAAGAATATGCAAAATCAGGCTTGCCAATGTTGCCCGTCACACACGGAGAAATGTACACCAGATTACATATTTTGCTCTATACCATTATTTTAGTCGCCGTCACGTTGATTCCATTTGCGATGCGAATGAGCGGTATGATTTACTTAGTTTCAGTCTTGTTATTGGATGCTGTGTTTATGATGTATGCCATCAAACTGTATCGCCAATATTCAGATGCATTGTCCAAAACAACATTTAAGTATTCAATTCTTTATCTAATGCTCTTATTCTTTGCCTTAGTGGTTGATCATTATTTGCTGATATTACCCTATTAGACAGGATTAACTAATTAGGCTCAGTTGATATAAAAGGCATCCTTAACGGATGTCTTTTTTTGTGGAGGTAGAAGTGGCGCGCCCGGCGGGATTTGAACCCACTACCCTTGGCTTCGGAAACCAATACTCTATCCAAATGAGCTACGGGCGCTTGTGGCGGATTATAGCAAAGCGGCCGTCACTTGTCTCAACCGACTTGGCGCTTTAGCGCCTAGCGAGGTTGGGGACACCCCTTGCGGGTATCATAGACTTAACGCTTCAGCTTGTGATGAAGTTAGGAAATTCAATTTTAGATGTTAGGTTGTTTTACTTTGGTGATTTCTTTTGCAAGTTATACCTTGCTGGTATAATCATTAGCTTAAAATAACGGTTAGGGTATCAATAATGAGCAACGAAACAAACGAGTCATCAAATGTGAGTTTGGTGCAAAAGATTATCATTGGTTTAGGTGGCATTATTGCGCCTATTTTTGTACTTTACACGATTACTAAATCACCTGATGCGCCTAAAAGTGCAGCAGAAGCGCCAGTTGAAAGAGTGGAAGTGCTAGAAAATATTAAGCCATTAGCAGTCGTTGAGCTTGCGACAGATAGTGGACCTAAAGTAGAAAAGAGCGGTGAAGAGATTGTGAATCAAGCATGTGCTGCATGTCACGCTTCTGGCATGATGGAGTCGCCTAAATTAGGTGATGCAGGCGCTTGGTCAGCACGTATTGCGCAGGGTTATGAAACCTTAACTAAGCATGCTATTGAAGGTATTCGTATGATGCCAGCACGTGGCGGTAACCCAGATTTAACTGATAACGAAATTGCTAAAGCGGTTGCTTATATGGCAAATGGTGCCGGTGCCGATTTTACAGCGCCAGAAGCTGTTGAGACTGAAGCTACGGAAGCTGAGTCTGAAACAGAAACAGCAGAATAATCTATAAAAACACACTGTTTGTTTTGTTAAGGATGCGCTGATGGCAACATACGCAATTGGCGACATCCAAGGTTGTTATCATGCTTTTCAAGCACTGTTGCAACGCATTCAGTTTGATCAGAAGTCAGATCAATTATGGTTAGTTGGTGATTTAATTAATCGCGGTAATGGGTCACTTGAAGTATTACGATGGTGCTACCAGCACCGAGATAATATTCAAACGGTGTTAGGTAATCATGATTTGCATGCAATTGTTGTGGCGCATGGTATTCGTAAATCTAATCGCAGTGATACTTTACAACCAATATTAGACGCGCCAGATGCTGATGTGTTGCTCACTTGGTTGCGCCATCAACCGCTGATGGTTTCAAATGACGACTATGCGATGGTGCATGCAGGATTGCTACCGCAGTGGGATGTGAATCAAGCTTTGGCTTATGCCAAAGAAGTTGAAACTGCATTGCAAAGCGACACATATGGTGATTTTTTGTTAAATATGTATGGCAATACGCCGAATGTTTGGCAAGATGATTTAACAGGTTATGATCGCTTGCGTGTCATTACTAATGTGATGACGCGGATGCGTGTTTGTACGGCGGATGGTGCGTTAGATTTTAGCTTTAAAAGTGAGTTGGCTGATGTGCCAAAAGGATTAACGCCTTGGTTTGACTTACCTAATCGCGCGTCTAAAAATCAAGCAATCATTGTTGGGCACTGGTCAGCATTAGGTTTGCATCAATCTAACAATGTCTATGCCTTAGATACTGGCTGTTTATGGGGCGGCCATTTAACAGCGATGTGTCTTGAGACAAATCAGGTGACACAAGTTGCTTCCAAGAAAAAAGATAAGCCACAGAAAATAAACGCTAAAGCTTAAGCGCGCTGGCAATGCCTTTATATGCTAAGTCTGTCAGTGTTTGTCTATTGGCTGATTGCGCATCAATCGGCGTTAAAAAATGTAATTCCACCATTGGTTGTTTCTGTTTCAAAACATGCATCATCGACTCTCCTAACGTCGTTTCGCCTGCATAAGCCATCTCAGTATTAATGCCGCCATTTGCCAAAGGATAACTAATAGCGACAGGGCGTAACTGCGCATTTGCGTTAATTGCAGCTTGCACAAGGCTGCTTTTAAAATGTGCAAGAGAGGTGCCGTCTGTGGTTGTGCCTTCAGGAAAGAAGCCAACATTACCACCTGCTATCAAACGCTCAGTCGTGGTTTCTACGATACGAGAAGTATCTTTTCGGTTAGATCTATTAATAAAAATCGTGCCTGACTTTCTAACAAGGTAACCTAGTATTGGCCAATGATTGATGTCAGATTTAGCAATAAATTGCAGTGGCAGAATGCTATTGAGTGCGTAAATGTCAGCCCAAGAAACATGGTTAGCTAGAAACATGTTGTTAGATGCATTATCTTGTGGCGGTTCACCGAATACAACAGTGATAATGTTAAAACACTTAAGAAGCCTTCTACACCACCATTTACTTAGCGTTGTTCTGGTTTTTTCTTCAGTGAACGGCCAGCTGATGGCGATAATTAGTATACCGAGCAATATGTGGCTCAGTATACGAAAAATGCGATAGGCGATAATAAAGGAGTTAGTTTTTTGCAAATGTTATGTTAACAAAGATTATCTTAAGAAGTGCGCCGCATATTTTTTATTAATATCAGACATAGATAACATTACCAGTATATCGGCTGTATTGAAATAGCTATCCCATGCGGGTTCACCACAAATTTTTGCGCCTAATCTTAGATAGCCCTTAATTAATGGTGGGCAATCTACTTGCATATCGTTCTTGAGTGATTCAATCGGCAAGTGCACATGCGGGAATACGCGATATTCGACAGGGCATGAGTGTTTATCTTTAAGGTGGTGATAAATAGATGCAGCTGCATGGCCGCCATCATTCATTGGAATGCTCGCGCAGCCAATCATATGTTCATAGCCATGCGCTAGCATGTATTTAGCTAGTCCAGCCCAAAGTAATGTAATGGTGCCGCCACTGCGGTAATCTCGGTGTACGCAAGCGCGGCCGACTTCTACTGTGTTGCCAAGTAAATGGTTAATTCGGCTTAAGTCAAACTCACCAGATGAGTAATAGCTGCCAGCTTCGTTGGCTTGCTTAGGACTAAGGATACGATAGGTGCCGATGACTTGCTGAGTGTTCGTGTCGCGGACAAGAAGATGATCACAAAAAGCATCAAATCCATCAATATCAAGACCATTGTTGCCTGTAATGCGAGCGCCCATTTCTTCTGCAAACACTTTGTAACGTAAGCGTTGTGCTTCTTTAACTTCACTTGGATTTCTGGCAAGTGAAACTTGTAGATTTGGTTTTGATGGTGATAGATTTTGTTGAACTGCTGCTTGTTTTAGCATCATATTATCTCTCCTTGTAATTGGAGAGATAATATGTGAATCAGATGACTGTTAGATTAAAGTCAGATGACGCTTTTGTGACGAGGGTGCCTTAATGACTGACGCGTGTAGTGCCGCCGCCTTCTACAATGCGCACTTTCTCGCCTGGATTAAATTGTTCATCTGCTTCTTGCACGATAGCGATGAGTCCGCCGCCATCTAGTTTGACGGTGATTTCTAGCGCATCTTTACGGGTAACGCCTTCTTCAATTGCTGAACCCGCAAGGCCGCCTGCAACGGCACCAATGACAGCCGCAATTGCGCTGCCTCGACCGCCACCAACTGAACTACCAGCAATGCCACCGATTGCACCACCTGCAACTGTACCCACAGGAGATTTTGTCCCTTCGAGCTTAACCGTACGTACACTTTCTACTACGCCAGTTTTGACCGTTTGCACTTTACGTGCATCATCTCACTTATAAACACTGCCTGAGTTTGAGCTAGCGCAAGCCGCAACAATTAGGGATAAGATCGTAATAAGGATTAATGTCGAAAGTCTCATAATTTTTCCTATCAATTTAGCAATATAAATAAGCTTATGTCGGTTGCGTTTGTATTGCTACCTCTTTGACCAACGCCTGGCTATAAATGTTCTCTATTTCTTCGCGGCTCGGTTTATGATTTTGACCACCACGACTTGCAATTTTAATAGAACCCATTGTAGCGGCTAATCTGCCGCAAGTTATCCAGTCCCATTTTCTTGCAATGCCATACAATAAGCCCGCACGATACGCGTCACCACAACCCGTTGGATCTACCACTTCTTTAGCTTTAACGCTTGGAATCTCATGACGTTGACCATCAGCATAAATATGAGAGCCTTCTGCACCTAATGTCACAATCATTGCTTCTACTTTTTCAGCTAACTGTTCTAAGTTTAAGCCAGTTTTCTCTTGCAGCACTTGCGCCTCGTAATCGTTCACTGCAAGATAAGTTGCCATGTTGATGAAATGCATCAACTCTTCACCATTAAACATTGGCAAGCCTTGACCTGGATCGAACATAAAAGGAATGTTGGCATCAAAGCACTCTTGTGCATGTTGGAACATACCATCACGTCCGTCAGGCGCAATAATCGCTAATGTCACATCTTTTGTGTCGTTCACACTGTTTTGATGTGATTCCATCATTGCGCCAGGATGGAAAGCCGTAATTTGGTTGTCATCTAAATCGGTTGTGATAAAAGCTTGCGCAGTGAAGCTATTAGGGATAGTTTTAATGTGTTGCTTGGATAATTTGTTTTCATCCATCCATGCTTGATAGTTAGCAAAATCTTCACCGACAGTTGCCATAATTAATGGCTCGCCTTCTAATAGTTGCAAGTTATAAGCAATATTGCCCGCAGTTCCACCGAACTCCTTACGCATTTCAGGCACAAAAAAAGCAACGCTTAATTTATGAATTTGGTCAGGTAAGATATGATTTTTAAATTGATCTTGAAACACCATAATGGTGTCAAAAGCGAGAGAGCCGCAGATAAGTGTTTGCATAAAAAATAATGGTTGAATTAAGTTAAAACAACATTATCTTGTAGCAATGTTAGTCATTGCAAGTTAAAACTAAATATAAGTGGTTGACTGTTATTGATTAATCGCGCCATCAATCAGCAGCTTGGCTGCTTTTTTGGCATATTTAATGGCGCCTGAGCCGCGCTTCATTTGCTCTGCTTGCACAGCGCCCTCAAATAGTAGAGATAGTTGTAAAGCTAAGCCATCTGCATCTTTAATGTTAGCTTCGCTCGCTAGTTTGCTGATAAATTGCCTAAACTCACGCGATTGTTTAGAAGAGAGTTGATGGATAGGGTTTTCTTCATTAGGAAACTCTGCTGAAGCTTTAATAAAGCCCATGCCTAAAAAGCTAGGTGAGGTGATCCATTCTTCAATAAAATCAAATAGTTGCTTTATTTTATCGGCAGGCGCTTTGCTATTGGTGTTGAGTTTGTTATCTAGCCAACTTTGGAAGTCTTGTTGGCTTTTGTTGAGCACTTCTAAAATAAGGCCTTCTTTGGTATGAAAGTATTTATAAAGCGTCATTTTTGTGGTGCCAGCGACCGCAACAATCGTATCCACGCCAGTGGAGTTAATGCCACGGGTCTGAAATAAATCCGTAGCAGTATTTAATATTTTGTCTCTTAACGCACTCATGCGATGAGTATAACATGAGATTATTAGTATGTTGTAAATTCTATATACAGACTTGTAATGTTTAATACGCTCTAGCAGTTGCTAAGGTGATAAGCGCAATAGAAATATTTATTTACATTGCGTTAATATCGTAATATATTATACAGAACGGTATAGTATATCCGTTAATGATAAAGGAGCTTGAAATGAAAAAATTAATCAGTTTATTACTCTCTATTGGTGTTGTTACATTAACAGCCTGCGCAACAACGGGCGGGGATGCGGCTCCAAGTTCGGCAAGTGAATTGCACGTGATAGAAAAAGTGACGATAAATGCGCCAGCTGAGCTGGTGTGGACTAAGGTTAGTAACTTTGGCGATTTAGGCGCTTGGCATCCTGCCGTAGCAAAAACTGAAATTAGCGCTGGATCAAACAATGAAGCAGGAGCTGTGCGATTATTAACGCTACAAGATGGCGGCAAAATCACTGAGAAATTAACGGCTTATGATCCTGCTAATAATACTTATTCTTATGAGATTATAGAAGGTGTGTTGCCTGTTAGCGGTTATGCGTCTACTATTCAAGTGTTACCAGTTGGTTCTGGTTCAGAGGTTATTTGGGCAGGTAATTTTAAGCGTAAAGATACTTCAGCACGACCATCAAAAGGGCAAGATGATGATGCGGCTACTACAACCATTAGTGCCGTTTATCGAGGCGGTTTAGATAATCTGAAAAAAAATATCAGAATAATGATATTCGTCTAATCAAGGATGTAAAGAGCCAGCTTAATCTTTAGCTGGCGTTTTTACTGAGCGCGTTTAAGTGGATTTTTTCATTAGCATAGGCGTGTAATTACATTGTATTTTTTCTAGTAATTCTCGCACTAATACTTGCTCGTTTGCATCTGAGCTAATTTGACCAAGTACAATATTTTTAAAATAAATTGATTTATATCGATCAGGCAGCTGAATTGCTTCCAGCAAACGACAGTTGCCGCTGCGCATCGTCTCAATTTGTGCAACTAGTGCTGCTGTGCTTTGGGGCGATGCTAGCTCAGCATTAAAGATTGGCTCAAATGGCGTTTCTAAAGGAGCAGAGGCTATTTGAGAGGGCGCTTCTATTGTTGGTTGGTAAAGCAAAAACAAGCTGGAAGAAATCACTAGTGCGCCAATAAAACTGGCTGCAATTGCATAAGCCGCAGTGCGTGAAATATGAAATTCTTTTTGGGGCTGTAGTAGATTGGCGGTGATTAATGCTTCCGCAGCACTTTTTGCATGCAGTAATGCGCCAGAATTGTGTGCTAGCAACTTCTCATGCATGGCGGATAGCGCCATCACATACAGTTGGGTGGCTAGCATTTCCGGTAACGCAGCTCTGGCTTTTGCTGCTTCGAGGCTTAAATAGGTTTTAAGTAAGTTCGCCTCATTCGTACTAGCCTGCTGATTAATTTGCGCGTCTACGCCTGGCGCTTCCGCCCAGTCATTTAAGATATCAAACAAACTGAGTAGACGCTTTTGTGGCGTATTGCCTGCTTTTTTAAGCATTTGAATAAGCCAGTTTGAGTGCAAGATATCCATCATGATTTCCTGTTTTTTTAGAACGGTTTAACAACGACGAGGATAACAATGGCCGTGAGCGCTAATACTGGCAGTTCATTGAACCAACGAAACCACAGGTGACTGCGCTTGTTCGCCCCAGCTTTAAAATTGCGAATGATTTTGCCGCAATAAGCGTGATAAACAATTAAACCAGCCACTAGCGTCAGTTTTGGATGCATCCATTTACCTGTTATGCCGTAACCTATCCAGAGCCATAAGCCAAAAGCTAATGCGAGCACTGCTAAAGGCAACATAAAGCGATACAGCTTCTGCTCCATCATGGATAGCCGTTGAATGGCTTCTGAGTTGGTTTCCATTGCATGGTTAACAAAAATACGTGGTAAGTAAAATAAGCCAGCAAACCAACTAGTGACAAAAATAATGTGAAAAGCTTTAATCCAGAGCATTAGCGAAGTTCCTCTTCTAATAGGGCATGTAATTTATTAAAGTTTAAGGCGCCAATCGCACGTTGAATGCGTTTGCCATCTTTATTGTAAATATAAGCTGTTGGCGTTAGTTTAACATCACCAAATTTTTGTGTAATTTCTGCGTAGCTGTCATGAATGACAGGGAAGGGAAGCGCTTTTTTTGTCGCAAAATTAACGACTTGTGCAGGCGGATCATATGGCATGGCAACTGCGATAATTTCAAACCCTCGCGGCTGATATTGGTAATAGGTTTTGATTAAGTCGGGCATTTCAGCCACGCAACTTTTACAGTCAGTCGCCCAAAAATTGACTAACACCACTTTGCCTTTTAATGATGACATACTAATGGTTTCACCCTTAATGGTGATGAAAACAACGTTGCGCACTTTGGATTGTTGTAATAGCGAGTATGCAATGAATGCCATTAGTATTAAGAGCACTGCAGCAATCATTATTTTTCTAAAAATAGGCATCAGAAGATTGTAACGTTTTTCATCTGCATTGTGCGAATAACCACAACTAGTTTGCAGTTTTTGTGTGCATTACCACGTGTTATAATCGCGTTTTGTTTATGATAATTTTTTAATGAACGCGCCTATATCTCCTGAGTTACTCAAAGCGAATCCAGACTCTCCAACGCGCTTACGTGAAATTCCTTACAACTACACTTCTTTCTCCGACCGTGAAATCGTTATTCGGTTCTTGGGTGAAGACATGTGGACTACCTTGCAGACCTTACGCACGGAGCGTAAAACTGGTAGAAGTGCACGTATGCTGTTTGAAGTGTTGGGTGATTTATGGGTAGTGAGTCGTAACCCATATTTGCAAGATGATTTACTGGATAATCCCAAACGTCGTACCGCATTAATTGCGGCCTTGAATCATCGTGTAGCCGCGATTGATGAGCGCAGAAGCGGTAATCCCCAGGTCGAAAAATTGGTGTTAGCGGCTAAAACAGCAATTGATAAATTTGCGGATGATTTCCGTCAGACTTATGATTTACGTAAAAAAGCACTGAGCAAATTCAGTAAATATACGCGTAAAGATAATGTTCAATTTGATGGGTTAGCACGCGTTTCGCACGTGACCGATGCAACAGATTGGCGTGTCGAATATCCGTTCGTTGTGCTTAATCCAGATACAGAAGCGGAAATTGCCCATCTCATCAGAATTAGTATTGAGCTTGGCCTAACGGTTATCCCGCGTGGCGGCGGTACAGGGTATACCGGTGGAGCGGTACCATTAACACCGCTATCAGCTGTGATTAATACGGAAAAGTTAGATCAACATACAGGCGTACAAATGCGTACCTTGCCTGGTGTATCTCATCAAGTACCTACGATTGAGTGTGGTGCAGGTGTGGTCACGCGTCGTGCGATGGAAGCCGCTTCAGAAGCTGGTTTAGAGTTTGCTTGCGACCCAACGTCCGCTGATGCTTGTTGTATTGGTGGTAACGTGGCCGTAAACGCTGGCGGTAAAAAAGCCGTGTTGTGGGGTACTGCTTTAGATAACTTAGCCTCATGGCGCATGGTGACGCCCGATTCTACATGGATGGAAATTGAGCGTTTAGATCATAATTTAGGCAAGATTCATGACATTGCCATGGCGCGCTTTAAGATTAGCCGCTATGACATTGATATGAAAAACTTAATTGCTGAGCCTGAAATTATTGAGATTCCAGGTCCTAGTTTCCGTAAAGTAGGTTTAGGTAAAGACGTTACAGATAAATTTTTATCAGGTTTGCCAGGTGTGCAAAAAGAGGGTTGCGATGGTCTGATTACCTCAGCGACCTTTATTTTGCATCGCATGCCTAAGCATGTGCGTACGATTGCGCTGGAGTTCTTTGGTCATGTTTCTAAAGCAGTGCCGGCAATTGTGGAAATTAAAGATTATTTAGATGTCACAGCCAAGCAAAATCCTGCGGTGATTATGGCTGGTTTGGAGCACATGGATGAGCGCTATATTAAAGCGGTTGGCTATGCGACCAAAGCGGCACGTCAGCAACGCCCTAAAATGGTGTTGCTCGCCGATATTGCTTCAGATGATGAAAATGCAGTTGGTGAAGTGGCTTCTGCGATGGTGCGTATGTGTAATGCGCGCGATGGAGAAGGGTTTATTGCGGTTTCAGCTGAGGCACGTAAAAAATTCTGGTTAGATCGTTCACGCACAGCGGCGATTGCTAAACATACCAATGCCTTCAAAATTAACGAAGATGTAGTGATTCCGTTGCCGCAACTTGGCGAATATTCAGATGGCATTGAGCGCATTAATATTGAGCTTTCTATTAATAATAAGCTTAAGTTAATTGATGCATTAGAGCATTTTCTTGAAGGTGATTTGCCACTGCAATCTGATGAAGATGGCAACACCGATCCAGAAGGCGTTAAGTCTAAACAAGTATTAGCATTACAGTTGGTGCGCGATATGCGTAGGCAATGGCGTTTGATTTTAAACGCATTGGATGAGCCACTAGCAGCATTAGGGCCCGTTGGCGAGCAGTTTGGTCAACATGCTACTGTATTCGAAGCGGTGCAATCTTATGATTTGCGCGTCTCTTGGAAACGAGAGTTAAAACAGCCCTTAGGTGATATTTTTGCTGGACGTGAGTTTCAGAAAATCATTGATGGCTTAGATGCCATTCATAAAAAAGTATTAAAAAGCCGTGTGTTTATTGCGCTGCATATGCATGCGGGTGATGGCAATGTGCATACCAATATTCCAGTGAACTCTGATGATTACGACATGATGCAAGAAGTGCATGGTGCGGTCGTGCGTGTCATGGCGTTGGCGAGAAAACTCAATGGCGTGATTTCGGGCGAGCATGGTATTGGTATTACTAAAATGGAATTCTTGGATCAAGAAACCATTGATACTTTTACTAAGTATAAAAATAAAGTTGACCCAAATGGCCACTTTAATAAAGGTAAGTTGCTACAAGGTTCAGGCTTAGAAAATGCGTATACGCCAAGCTTTGGCTTGTTAGAGCAAGAGTCCATTATTATGGAGCAATCTGCCATGGGTGAGATTGCCGATGATATTTCTGATTGCTTACGCTGTGGTAAATGTAAGCCAGTTTGTTCGACACACGTACCGCGCGCCAACTTGCTTTATTCACCTAGAAACAAGATTTTAGGCACATCGTTGCTGATGGAAGCTTTCTTGTACGAAGAGCAAACGCGGCGTGGTGTTTCACTCAGGCATTTTGATGAATTCAATGATGTAGCGGATCACTGTACGGTTTGTCATCGTTGCGAAAAGCCTTGTCCAGTCAATATCGATTTTGGTGATGTTTCGATCAAAATGCGTAATTTATTACGCGAGCAAGGTAAAAAGAAATTTAATCCGGGCACGGCTGCTGGCATGATGTTCCTAAATGCTAAAGATCCTGCGACGATTAAATTTATTCGCGCAACCATGATTGGTATGGGCTATAAAGCCATTAACTTTGCTAATAGTTTGGCTAAACGTTTTGGTTTGTTAAAGTATAAAAAAGCACCGCCATCAACGGTAGGTAAGGCTGAAATTAAGGCGCAAGTGATTCATTTTATCAATCGACCGATGCCGAAGAAAATGCAATCTAAAACATCACGAGCGATGCTGGGTGTTGAAGATGACACCATGATTCCAGTGATTCGCAACCCAGCAAAAGTCACGGACGATTCAGATGCGGTGTTTTATTTCCCGGGTTGTGGTTCAGAGCGTTTATTCTCTAATGTCGGTTTGGCAACGCAGGCCATGTTGTATGAAGTTGGCGCAATTACCGTATTGCCGCCAGGATATTTGTGTTGCGGCTATCCGCAAACCTCAAGCGGTAATCATGATAAAGGCCAAGAGATTACGGCAGAAAATCGCGTGTTATTCCATCGTGTTGCCAATACATTGAATTATCTGGATATTAAAACAGTGATTGTGTCTTGCGGTACTTGTATGGATCAATTGCAAAAATATGAGTTTGAGAAAATTTTCCCAGGCTGTCGTTTGTTGGATATTCATGAATATCTAATGGAGAAAAACCAAAAGCTTTCTAGCATTACTGGTACGCGTTACATGTATCACGACCCTTGTCATAGCCCGATGAAAACATACAAGCCATTGGAAGTGACGAATCAACTTATGGGGCAAGATGTTGAGCTAAATGATCGTTGCTGTGGTGAAAGTGGTACGTTTGCTGCGGCGCGGCCTGATATTGCGACGCAAGTAAAATTCCGTAAGCAAGAAGAGTTAGAAAAAGGCATGCAGAAGATGGGTTTAACCGTTGGTAAGCCTGAGCAAGCCGTGAAAATTCTAACCAGTTGCCCAAGTTGCTTACAAGGCTTATCGCGTTACGGTGACGATACCGGTATCGAAGCCGATTATATTGTGGTTGAAATGGCGAAACATATCCTAGGTGAAAACTGGATGGAAGACTACATTGAGAAAGCCAATAGAGGCGGCATAGAAAAAGTATTGTTGTAATACGTGCTTCTAATAAAAAGGCCTACCAATTTGGTAGGCCTTTTTATGCGTTGAAGCTAGGCATTTTGAAATCTGGATTGTTTCGTCGTTACACGCCTCGCAAAGACATGCTGTCATCGCGAGCGCAGCGTGGCTATCCAGAACATTCGTGAAGGCCTATGAGTATTTTTATTTAAATCATGCTTGCTAATTGCTGTTGTACATATTCCAGTGGTTTTCGTTTAAAGCCGCTCTTCACATATTGATGCCAGCGTCCAATAACAAAGCACATCATCATATTGGCTTGACTCTCTGGTAATATTTTTTTGCCAGACTCAGCAACCGCTAATTTTAAGCACTGTTTAAGCGAGACTTCAATACGGTCATATAGTTGATTAATACGTTCTTGCAGTCTTTCATTTTCATTCACTAAGGCATCACCAATTAGCACGCGCGTCATGCCAGGATTTTTTTCCGCAAATCTAAGTAGCATACTCACAATCAGTAAAATTTGTTTGCTACCATCTGGCTCTTCTACAGTGATTTTATTAATCACACCAAAAATACTGGTTTCAATAAACTCAATTAAGCCTTCAAACATTTGCGCTTTTGTCGCAAAGTGGCGATAAAGCGCAGCTTCTGATACGGCTAATTTTGCAGCCAATGCTGCCGTTGTGATTTTTTCACGTTTAGGGTTCTCTAACATTTTTGCCAATGTTTCTAAGATTTGTTGCTTGCGTTCACCTGCCATACTATTCCCTGAAATAATCTTAATATTTGTTTGTCCGATTATAGCGTAAGGTGCGCAAGTGCCGATACCTTACTTAATCTAAAATCCACAAAATTTGGTTTATGTAGTCGCTTGCTAATCCAAATGGTTTTCATCCCTAAACGTTTAGCCGTCATTAATGCGGCTAGGTTATCTTCTAACATAATGCAGTCGCTGGGTTTTACGCGAATCATTTTTAAAAGACCTTGAAAGCCGCGCACAGAAGGTTTTCCATGAAATCGCGAAGATTCAACACTAAATACCAACTCAAATATATCCGCAATACCAAGGATTTCCAGCACGCGAATCGCATAGTTGCGTGGGGCATTGGTGAAAATGACTTTGCGACCTTTTAAGCTGAGCAATAAATGTCGTAAACGCTTAGTTAGAATCACGCGCTCGTTTAAATCTGGAAACTTGTGTGTTTCATACAAAAAATGATGTGGGTCAGTATCGTGGTGGCGCATTAGCCCTTTGAGCGTTGCACCATAGACTTTCCAATAATGTTTGCGTAATGCATCAGCGGCCTGTTCATCCAAGGCGAGAGAGTCTTGGATGAAGTTTGTCATAGCGCCATTCATCACTGGAAAAATATGCGCAGAAGCATTATGCAAGGTGTCGTCTAAATCGAACACCCAAACGGTTGACATTAGCTAAATCGACTTAATTAGTTAGCTTTAATCAATGTACCAACACCTTCATCGGTTAGCACTTCTAGTAATAATGCATGCTCTACACGACCATCGATAATATGTACCGCTTTTACACCGCTTCTAGCCGCATCTAAAGCCGAGCCGATTTTAGGTAGCATACCGCCAGATAGAGTGCCGTCAGCCACCATGCCATCAATTTGTTTCGGCGTTAGACCTGTCAATAACGTGCCATCTTTATCTAATACACCTGGCGTGTTCGTTAGTAGAACCAACTTTTCTGCTTTTAAAATTTCAGCCAGTTTGCCAGCTACCACATCGGCGTTGATGTTAAATGTGCTACCGTCTTCGCCCACGCCAATTGGGGCAACAACAGGAATGAAGTCTCCACTATCCAAGAAGCTAATAATGCTCGGGTCGATTGTACTAATCTTGCCGACTTGTCCGACATCAATGGTTTTTAGTTTGT
This sequence comes from Betaproteobacteria bacterium, assembly GCA_022599515.1. Taxonomy (GTDB): domain Bacteria; phylum Pseudomonadota; class Gammaproteobacteria; order Burkholderiales; family Methylophilaceae. The sequence continues at coordinate 5,481 of JAHZMC010000060.1, read as the reverse complement.
CATTAATATCTTCCATCATTAACTTATCGGCACGAATAAAATTACCATCTTGCCCCGTTAAGCCAACGGCTTTACCACCATGGCGGTTAATTAAATGCACAATTTCTTTATTGACATGGCCGAGCACCATTTCAACAATATCCATGGTTTCTTCGTCAGTCACGCGCATACCTTGAATAAATTCACCTTTTTTGCCCACTCTATCGAGCATTTGGTTAATTTGTGGGCCACCACCGTGCACAATCACTGGATTCATGCCGACCAATTTAAGCAAAACGACATCGCTTGCAAACGAAGCTTTTAGTTTCTCATCGGTCATGGCGTTACCGCCGTATTTGATGACAATGGTTCTATCAAAAAAGCGCTTAATGTAAGGAAGCGCTTCGGAGAGGGTCTTGGCTTTTTTGGCGGCGGCGGATTCGCTAATCATGTGTTGAGTCCCAAATGAGTTGATAGACAGATTGTAACCAAAAAGCGCGGCTTGATAAAACGAAAGTCTTAATTAAAATGAGATAAAACTACAACCGTTTAACATAGACCTTCGATTTTCTTTGCAAGTTATACAGATTCTGTTTTGATTGCGGCAATTTTTCAATTGGTGACAAATCAAATCCACGTTCTAAAAACCAATGCTCTGTCCGCGTTGTTAAGCAAAAAATTTGCTTAAATCCCAGCTCTCTAGCTTGTTGCTGGCAATAATTAAACAACTTGTCGCCACGACCACCGCCTCTATATTGCGGATCAATCGCTAAGCAAGCAAACTCGGCCATTTTGTCGTCAATATAAGGATGTAATGCCGCACAGCCTATGGTTCTATTGTCATGCTCCATCACATAAAAATGCTGAATATCCATTTCAATTTGTTCGCGCCCACGTCTAACCAAAACGCCTTCATTCTCTAGCGGTTCAATGAGCTTTAATATGCCGCCAACATCGTCAATCGTCGCTTGACGCATGGTTTCCAGCGGCAGTTCTGTCACCATAGTGCCAATGCCACTCAGCGTAAATAACTCTTGAATAATGGCCCCATCAATATGGCGAGAAATTAAATGGGTACGTGCCACGCCATGCTCACTCGCTTTAACAGCGGCGTCTAAATAATATTCAATGTCTTCGGTGAAATGCACTGGTGCATCATTTTCATAAACGTTATTCAACAAGTTTTTGGCTTTATCCGCCGTCATTTCGCGCAACAATTCACCACGCAAGTTTTTAACCCCTTGCGTATCCATCAGGAAAATTAACTTTTCAGCATCCAGTGCTATCGCGGTGTTAACGGCTACATCTTCTAAAGATAGGTTAAATGTTTCTCCTGTTGGTGAATAACCCATCGGCGATAGCAATACCATCTCGCCATCATCTAAGCGTTTTTGTATGCCAATTGCATCAATCTTGCGCACTTCGCCTGTGTGTTGCAAATCAACACCATCAATCACGCCAATTGGTTTTGCCGTGACAAAATTGCCACTCGCAACGCGAATATCTGCACCAGCCATCGGTGAATTGGCAATGCCCATTGATAATAAAGCTTCAATCTCTACCCGCACTGCGCCATTAGCCTCTTTCACCGCTTCCATTGCTGCATCATCCGTAATACGCAAGCCTTCATGATAAACAGGCGTTAAGTTTTCTCTCATTAGACGCTGCTCAATTTGTGGGCGTGCGCCATGCACCAATACCAACCTTACTTCTAAACTAGCAAGTAAATTTAAATCGTGCGAAAGCGCAATAAACTGTTGCTCACTCACCACTTCGCCACCAAATGCAATGACGAATGTCCGTCCGCCAAATGCATGAATATATGGCGCAGCAGACCGAAACCAATGCACAAAATCCATCGGGTTTTCTAAAGGCGATTCAATCGCTGTGCTCACTGGAGGTGCGATATTATCTGAATCACTTTCAGAAAATAAACTAGCAGGCGTGGTATTTAATGCATGTGCAATCTTACGAATCTGCGCTTCAGAAATGCCAAGTTCGCCACGTTCAATACGCGACAAATTACCAGCATCAGAATCAATTGCAGTAGCTAGCGCCTCTAAAGTCATCTTTGCAGCCTGACGACGATTGCGAATAATGGTACCTAACGACATAAACAAACACCTATTTATGTAAATAATACAAAATTATAATTTTAATTTGTATTTAATGCAAATTAAATGAGTGAAATTAACTATCTAATAGCTTGATTGTTAATTTTATTGAATATACTATCGAGGCATAGTTTAACTATCCAAAAGAGTAACTATCCCACTAGCCATTGCATCTAGTTATTAGAATTAAATGTGATTTTAGCGCTATGATGTTGTGGTTAAAGTATTAGTTAAATACTAGGCTTAGATTTCAGCTTATGTCACATTTGACGGCATTTATGATTAGGCAATAATTTTTTAAATCATATCCGAAAGTATTTTTGTATGAAAAAATATTGAGGGTTTAATAAAACTGAAATAGTATGCATATGTCACCAAATTTTCGCAGTCAGTTTCAATTTATTTCTGTCAGATGGCAGTCTGCTGTGTGTTGGTTTTTGTCATTTGTCATGCTGGCATCATGCCAGCTGACCTATGCAAATGGTGGAATGCTGATTGTGAGCAAAGACAAAGGTAAAACGTATTTGTTATTTGTACAAACACATAAGCACGAATACTATGAGTTTCCTGGCGGCCGGCAAGAAGAAGGTGCGAGCTTATTGGATAATAAAAGGCGTTTGGAGTCCGTTTATGAAACAGCTCTTAGGGAAACCGTAGAGGAAATGCGTGGTTATTTAGGAAGGCAGCAACTACTTTCCGCTTCTTCCGAAAAGCGCGTGATTGAAGTAGATAAGTTCAAACTTTTTGTAGCCAATGTGCCTTTTTTTCAACTCAATGATGTTCGCGCAATTAAAATTCCCAGTGGAAAGAAATGGTCTGTGATGAGAGAGGTTGTTAATTACGCTTGGGTTGATGTTAATTCAGTTGAGTTCGGTAGTAACTCTTTAGTTACTACATTAGATGGGGACGTGATAACGATGCATCCTATTGCGCAGGAAGTGGTTGAGCTGGGACTTTCGCAACAATTGTTTTAATTGTTCCAGATATGTAACTACTCGTCATTTTGGTCTTCAGAAATAGATACTTTTTGTGCAAAGTTATTCGCTTGTAGTGCCTCAATCAATTGTTGATTGCTGATGTTTTTATTGCGTTTTATGTGAAAGTTGTATTGGTTGCTCGGGCCCTTAATATTTTCTTTTAAGTCGATTAATACAAATCTTTTGCAATATTGCTGCATAATTTGATTCAATTGTTCAGGATTGGCGCATTGCAAACTTAGAATACAGTCGAAATAAGCGACGGGACTAAAAGAGGCATACCGCAAGAATATTGATGCTAATGCAAAACACAAGGTTCCTTCGATTGCGACAATAAATGCACTGGATCCGCAAGCAATGCCTGCTGCCAATGAGGCAAATAAATAGATAGTGTCGCGAGGATTCTTAAAATTCGTTCTAAATCGAATGATGCCCACAGCAGCAATAATGCCAACACCCCGAGCAATGCTGTCACCAACTGATAAAATAATGACACAAGCAATAATTGAAATAAGCACTATTGATTGTAAATAGTTGCGAGAGTAAGCAGTTTTTTGCAGCGTCCAAACATAGATGTAGGCAACCAATGTGGATAGTAAAAATGAAAGAAAAACCGTGAATGTTGTGTTTAAGAAGTCAATGTCTTGACCTGTGGGGACTAGTGGATGGCTAAAATCAAACATAATTCCGAGACTTAAAATAAGATATCAGAGACTATATATCAAAAAGTGTGGAAAACTTTATGAAATTTATATGATAAATGATTGATGCAGTGTTGTTATATAAGGATTTGACGATGTTAAAAATCACCCCAAACAGTGTGTATGCTGGCCATAGCGGCTAATGCAGCAGTTTCTGTTCTTAAAATTCTTGGGCCTAAAATGATGGATTGGAAGCCGTTGGTAGAGGCTGCTTCAATTTCGTTAAGGCTTAAGCCGCCTTCTGCGCCGATGAGTAATTGAATTTCATGATTTGTCTCATGACTTGTGTCATGGATCGGTTTTTCTAGTTCCGCTAGGCGTTTTGCGCCAATTGGATTTAAAAGTATGCGACATTGGTTTTGATGTGGGTTTTCGGCGAGCCAATGACTGAGTGATTTTGGTTCTGCTATTTGCGGTACAACCGCACGACCTGATTGTTCGCAAGCGGAATGTACAACATTTTGCCAATGTGCTAAGCGTTTAGCGGCGCGTTCTTGATTCAACTTAACTACGCTGCGTTCGGTAGCAACCGGTTGGATATGATTAACGCCAAGTTCTACTGCTTTTTGGATGGTGTAGTCCATACGGTCACCGCTAGATATGCCTTGTAATAAAGTGATATTGAGTGGTGACTCGTTATTAATTGGATTGCTGGCATATACTTTAGCTAACACTTCATTCTTTTTCACTAACGTTAGTTCGCAAGTGTAGTCATGACCATCGCCGTTGAATAAAATCGCTTGGTCACCCACAGTCATGCGTAACACGCGGGCAGCGTGAATGGTCGCGGATTCTGGCAGGTTAACAATAGCGCCTAATGCTAGTTTTTCTGGGCAATAAAAGCGATTTTGTGGCATGTGGCTTGATGTTGAAATAATGATAATATTCAGATTATAAATTGTTTTAGGAGTTAATGATGGCGAGCATTCATCCACCAGTCTGTGCCTTTGGTTGGCAGGCACCAGATTTTAATTTAAAAAATGTTGATGGCACGACTTTGTCGCGCGACATGATCATGGGTAAAAATGGCTTGCTAGTGATGTTTATTTGCAACCATTGCCCTTATGTTAAAGCAATATTGCCGCGCCTAATTGACGATGTGCGTGAATTAAAAATGTTGGGCGTTAATACAGTCGCGATTATGTCCAACGACCCAACAGATTATCCGGAAGACAGTTTTGACAATATGCAGCAGATTGCTCATGACATGGATTTTCCATTTCCCTATTTGCTCGATGCGACACAAGAAGTAGCGAAAAGCTACGATGCAGTTTGCACACCAGATTTCTTTGGCTTTAATGCGCAAGGTGAATTGCAATATCGTGGTCGCTTTGATGAGAGTCGTAAAGAAACGGCACCCGAGAGTACGCGCGATTTATTCCATGCAATGAAACTGGTTGCTGAAACAGGTCAGGGACCTAAAGAGCAGGCTCAGAGTATTGGCTGTAGTATTAAGTGGATAGTGTAGTAACTAATGTGTTGAGCATTGAAAACAACAGAATCTTTCGAATACTTAATTAAATTACAAAAATAAAAGGATAAAAATGGCGACAATTAATGATTTTAAAAGGGGCTGTAGTAGATTAGCCTTAAATCTCAGCCCACTCCTTCAATATTAACAGTTGTTGTTTCGGGCTTCCATAGTTAAATCTGAACTCACATTCCTTGAGGAATAATGGGAATGATTCTTTAGGAATTCCGTTATATTTT
>JAHZMC010000059.1 GCA_022599515.1 Betaproteobacteria bacterium | reverse complement strand
GACTGGGTTATTGCCTGACTCTGATCGCATTATCGAATTGGCTGCGGTTGTCACCGATGCAGAGCTTAATGTGTTAGGTGAGTCGCCAGTGATTGTTGTGCACCAGTCTGATGCTGTGTTGGATGGCATGGATGCGTGGAACAAGGGTGCGCATGGTCGTAGCGGCTTAATCGAAAAGGTGAAAGCATCGACAACTGACGAGGAAGCTGCATCTAAGCAAATGATTGCATTTCTTGAGCAATATGTACCAGCTGGTAAGTCGCCTATGTCGGGCAATTCTATCTGCCAGGATCGACGTTTTATGGCGCGCTATATGCCAGAGCTAGAAGCTTTTTTTCATTACCGTAATTTGGATGTCAGCGTGTTTAAAGAGTTGGCTAGACGCTGGAAGCCTGAAATTTGTGCAGGTTTTAAAAAGTCATCCAGACATGAAGCACTGGCAGATGTTTACGAGTCTATTGATGAGCTAAAGTATTATCGAGAACATTTTATTGTTAAATGATGCTTTAGATGGTTGAGTAAAACGCTAGATAAAAAATGAGGCGGCATTTATATTAAATGTCGCCCCTAGGGAGGAGATTTAGCTTTGGATAAGCTAATATAATAAGCATACAGCGTGCCAAGTCCTACATTTTTTATTGAGACAATGTTTTTTTGTGTAAATCCAATGTTTTTTCATATAAATCTAAGTATAGATTGGCGCTAGATGACCAACTGACGTCAGTTTGCATGCCATTCTTTTGAATTTTCCTCCATACCTGTTTATCTTGCCAAAGTTTAACTGCACTTTGAATTGTGCCCAATAATGATGCATCAGTGACATTTTTGAGCACAAATCCGGTTGCAGTATTATTTTTAATGGTTTCTGGCGTTGTGTCGCGCACTGAGTCGGCTAAGCCACCAGTTGCTGAAACAATCGGTGGTGTGCCATAGGCTAAGCCATATAACTGGTTTAAGCCGCAAGGCTCAAAGCGGGAGGGCATGATAAATAGATCAGCACCTGCCATAATGTTGTGTGACATTGGCTCGTTATAGCCCACGGTGATGCTGATGTTGTTGGGAAATTGTTTTTGCAAAGCAACAAATCCATCTTCTAATGCTTTTTCACCACTGCCTAAAATAGCCAGTTGACAGCCATCAGCAACCAATTGTGGAATAATCGACGGCAATAAATCTAAGCCTTTTTGATAGGCGAATCGGCTCACAACCCCTAATAATGGCGCATCTGGATTTATGCTTAGTCCAAGTTGTTGTTGCAACGCTTTTTTGACCGCTTTTTTGCCAGTAATATTCTTATCCGAATAGGGTTTAATTAAATGGCTATCGGTGGCAGGGTTCCAATCTTGCGTATCGATACCATTTAAAATACCTGTTAATTGTTCTGCACGTGTTTTCAATAAGCCTTGTAGGCCAAAGCCATAATGGACGGTTTGTATTTCTTTGGCATATGTTGGGCTAACGGTGCTGAGTTGATCGGCATAAAACAAACCAGCCTTCATAAACGAAAGTTGTTGATAAAACTCAAATCCATTCATATTAAAATGTTGCGCTGGCAGTTCCAATTGGCTTAACACATTACCATCAAAATTGCCCTGATACGCCATATTATGAATACTAAAGATTGATTTGACTGTGACTTGATCGACTAACTTCATATAAGCTGGCGTTAGCCCTGTTTGCCAATCATTGCAATGTACGATATCAGGTTGCCAGTTGAGCGGTGAGTCTTGCTTGGAGAGTAAACTGGCAACTCTAGACAACACGCCAAATCGTAAGGCATTATCATTCCAGTCAGCGCCACTTTCATCGGTGTAAGGCCCGCCTGCGCGGTCATAGAGCACATCATTTTTGATGGCAATTACTTCTACATCGCTATCTGGCAAGTAACCAGAAAAAAGCGTGCACGATTGTTTCAGCGCCTCTATAGAGGCAACCTCTTTAACAGCAGTTAATTTAGAGAGTACGCCTCGATAAGCGGGCAGTAATACTTTAATATCGCCATTGAAACTTGCTGCACTTTTAATCGCTTTGGGGAGCGCGCCGCTGACATCTGCCAAGCCACCTGTTTTAATTAATGGAAATGCTTCTGATGTTACAAATAAGACGTGCACATTCGTTCTCTTATGGGATTTTATGAAAGATGTTATATTGACCGTTATTATAGTGCGTAATGATTAATATCTAAATGAAGGAATAGTATGTTAGTTGGACAATTTGTTGCGGTAGGGCTAGGGGCGGTTATTGGTGCATGGCTCAGATGGGGCTTAGGTATTGTATTAAATAGCAATGTGTTTCCATTCGGCACTTTGGCTGCAAACCTGCTTGGTGGTTTTTTAATGGGATTAGCATTAGCATTTTTTATCGCAACACCGGCTAATAATGAATTGAGATTATTTGTGATGACTGGTGCTTTAGGCGCCTTAACTACTTTTTCTACTTTCTCAGCAGAAGCATTAGGCTTTTTGCACAAGCAGCAATATATGCTAGCTTCCACCCACCTGTTGACGCATGTGTTCGGCTCCTTGTTAATGACGGCAATTGGATTCTGGTTGTTCAACGCCCTAAAAAGTTAACCAGCAAGCAATAAAAAAGCCCGACTTGTCGGGCTTTTTCAGTAGAAAAATACCGCTAATCTACTTTTGCGTTTCTACCATCACCAAAGGCGCTTCTGCTTTATCAGCTTCTACCTCTTTTTTCCAGCTTGCGGTTTTACGCGGCGCTCTTGCTTTTGCTTGCTCAGTAGCTGCTGATTCTTGTTTAGGACTACTTTTTGTTTCTACTAATTGCAGACCACTGTCAGCTAAATTAACTGGTTTTTCCTTTTTAGCTTTGCGCGGTGGTCTTGCTTTTTTTGGCTTAGTTTCTGAAGTTTTACTACCATCAGCTTCAGCATCAACTGTGCTATTCGCCGCAGTTTCTTTTTCAACAGGAGCCTCTTGTTTTGCTGCTTCTTGCTTAGGCTTTGCGGTTCTGCGACGTTTTGATGCAGGCTTCTTATTAGCAGTAGCATCATTAGTTGCTGAGCTTGTATTTTCTGAATCTGTATTGACAGGAACAGCTTTTTCCAAAGTCTCTTTCTCAACGACTTCTTTTGCTTGTGCAGCTTGAGTATTAGTAGGTTTGGCTTGTGGCGCATCCTCTTTAACTGCCGCAACGCTACTAGGCGCGGGTTTCGCAACTTCAGCTGTTGGTGGCGTTGTTTGTTTCGTCATCTCTACGTTATCAGTTGCACCTGAATTTTCAGCTTCATCACGTGGTCTGCGATCTCTTCTATTACGACTACGTCTACCACCACGCTCTGAACGTTGCTGACCATTTGGTTTTTCAGCTTGGTTAGGATTGGTAGTGTTACTTGTTGTTGCAGACTCAGTTTTTTGTGGAGCACTCGCTTCAGTAACTTTTGGTTTTGCCGCGTGTTCTGGTTTTACTTGATTTGCAACTTGTTGTTGAGGGTTGTCGTTGCGATCACGATTATTGCGATTTTTGTTACGATTACGGTTGCGATTTCTATTGCGATCGCGATTAATATTTGTCTTTTCTTCTGGCGCTTTTTCAACTGGTTTGACTTCACCTTCGCCACTTAACCATTTTTTAATGCGACCTAAGAATGACGTTTTTGTCTCAATTGCAGCGACTGCTATAGGAGCTGGCGCGGGACTTGATGTGGTTACACCTTTTACTAGCGCCTCTGCAGCAACTGGTTTCGCCTCTTCGGATAAGCTACGAACATAATCAGTTTCTGCAGGAATTTCGACCAAGTTATAGCTTGGTGAAGAATCTTCTTTAACATCATCTTGCTTAATTCTAACCACGCTATAGTTAGGTGTTTCCATATGAATATTTGGGATTAATACGACTTCTACGCCCATCAATTCTTCAATGTTATGAATTTCCGCACGCTTTTCATTCAGCAAGAAAGTTGCCGCGTCAACAGGTAATTGCACTTGGATAATCGCGCTATTGTCCTTCATTGCTTCTTCTTGTGTAATGCGCAAGATGTGTAGGGCAGTTGACTCAATACCACGAATATGGCCAGTGCCGTGACAACGTGGACAAGCGCCGTGATTGGCTTCGCCCAAGCTTGTACGTAAGCGTTGGCGTGAAAGTTCTAATAAACCAAAGCGTGAAATTTTACCTGTTTGCACACGTGCACGGTCGGGATGCAACGCTTCGCGTAATGCATTTTCGACTTCACGTTGGTTACGTTGGCTTTCCATGTCGATAAAGTCAATAACAACCAAACCACCAAGATCGCGCAATCTTAATTGACGCGCAACTTCTTCTGCTGCTTCAAGGTTGGTATTGAATGCTGTTTGTTCAATATCAGCGCCTTTGATTGAGCGCCCTGAGTTAACATCGATTGAAACCAACGCTTCGGTATGGTCAATGACAATGGCGCCGCCAGAAGGTAAACGCACTTCACGTGAATGCGCAGTTTCAATTTGATGCTCAATTTGGAAGCGAGAGAACAGCGGTGTTTCATCTTCATACAACTTAACACGAGCCACGTTAGCTGGCATGACGTGATTCATGAATTGCACAGCTTGCTCATGCACTTCTGCGGTGTCGATTAAGATTTCACCAATATCAGCACTGAAGTAATCGCGAATCGCGCGAATCACTAAACTACCTTCTTGGTAAATTAAGAACGCACCTTTTTGAAGAGTAGATGCATCTTCAATTGCAGTCCACAATTGTAATAAGTAGTTTAAATCCCATTGCAACTCTTCAGCTGAGCGACCAATGCCAGCAGTACGCGCAATAATGCTCATGCCTTTAGGCATTTCAAGTGCCGCCATCGTGTCACGGAGTTCGTTACGCTCTTCACCTTCAACACGACGTGAAACACCACCGCCTCTAGGATTGTTTGGCATTAAGACTAAATAACGACCAGCCAGTGAAATATAAGTAGTTAATGCAGCGCCTTTGGTACCGCGTTCATCTTTATCCACTTGGACAATCACTTCTTGGCCTTCTTTAATCACATCTTGAATGCGAACTTTTCCGCTTTCTGATTTGTTGTTATTGAAGTAAGAGCGTGAGATTTCTTTAAAAGGCAGAAAGCCTTGGCGATCAGTACCGTAATCGACAAAAGCCGCTTCTAATGATGGTTCTATACGGGTGATAATCCCTTTATAAATATTGCTTTTTCGTTGTTCTTTGCCAGCGTGCTCAATGTCTAAATCGATGAGCTTTTGACCGTCTACAATCGCAACGCGTAGTTCTTC
>JAHZMC010000058.1 GCA_022599515.1 Betaproteobacteria bacterium | reverse complement strand
GGTGGTTGCGATAGCGCTATCGGGCTCTGCAACAACGGTTGGTTTTCCATTGTCAGCTTGTTCACGGATTTTAATATCTAGCGGTAAGCTGCCGAGTAAATCAACGTTGTAATCTTTGCACATCGTTTCACCGCCACCTGCGCCAAAGATATGTTCTTCGTGACCGCAGTTGGAACAAATATGCGTACTCATATTTTCCACAATGCCCAAAATAGGAATGCCGACCTTTTCAAACATTTTTAAGCCTTTGCGCGCATCAAGCAAAGCAATGTCTTGCGGTGTCGTCACAATAATCGCACCTGTTACTGGGATTTTTTGCGCAAGGGTCAGTTGAATATCACCAGTACCTGGTGGTAAATCAATCACTAAATAATCTAAATCGCGCCATTTAGTATCACGCAGTAGCTGTTCTAATGCGCCAGTCACCATTGGCCCGCGCCATACCATCGGCGTATCGGTATCGACTAAAAAACCAATACTCATGGCTTGAATGCCATAGGCTTCCATTGGCTCTATACTTTTGCCATCTGCGCTGTCTGGACGGCCACTGAGGCCTAACATTTGCGGTTGGCTAGGGCCATAAATATCCGCGTCTAACAAACCAACGGTTGCGCCTTCTGCCGCGAGTGCTAATGCCAAATTAACTGAAGTGGTTGATTTACCAACGCCGCCTTTGCCTGAAGCAACAGCAATGACGTTTTTGACATTCGGTAGTAAGTTAACGCCTTGTTGCACTTTATGCGACACAATACGGCTACCAACATTAACGCTCACGTCACCTACGCCATCCAATGCTTTTAAGTCATTGCTTACTAATGCTTTTATATCATCCAATACGCTATTAGCAGGGTAGCCAAGAATAATATCTAAGCTAATATTGTTATCTTTTATTTGGATATTTTTGGCAGATTTACTGCTAATAAAATCTTTGCCTGTGTTGGGGTCTATACACAGTTTAAGTGTGCTTTGAACGAGTAATTCCGTAATGGCCATGCGTTAATATTCCTGACTAAATAATTCAGGTATTTTAACGGATATTCGTCATGTGCCCAAACTGTGTTTGCGATGTTTTCTAGTGTGAACGATTAAGCATGAAAATGCCTAGAGAAAATATCAAAGCAATTCGCCCAACTCCATTTTTTTCTGGCCGTTTGTTTGATGTTTTGGTGGTCTAACTGTTTGCAATCCACAATCGCGCTATGTAAGTCATCATTAATATAACCTGTAACGCCATGTTCAACCACATCAATTGGCCCTGCAACATTGTAGCCAGCCACTGGCAAGCCATTACACATAGCTTCTATCATAACAATGCCAAAAGTGTCCGTGCGTGAAGGAAAGGCAAAAATGTCATGTTGGGTATAAATATCCGCTAGCTCTTTACCAAATTTATAACCTAAATAATTCACTTTTTTGTATTTCTTTTTGAGTGTTTCTAAGTGTGGACCATCGCCCACAATCGAAATTTCAAATTCATTTTCATAAGCACACAATACATCCAAATTCTTTTCTTTACTGACGCGGCCTACATTAAGTACGCGCAGTTTTCCATTCGATTGTTGATGCATTTTTTCACTTTTTAACTGGTCTGAAACGCCGCGCGTCCAAACCGTTAAATGTTTAAAACCACGTTCGCTTAGTTTTTGACGCATGGTTTCAGTGGTAACAAAGGTGGTTTTGGCAGGCGCATGAAAGCGGCGTAAATAAGCATAAGTCCAACTAAGCGGAATACGCAAATACACATTTAAATATTCTGGAAACTGGGTGTGATAAGAAGAAGTAAATGGTTTTTTATTGCGCTTGCACCACGCTCTGGCAACTGCGCCTAATATGCCTTCTGTTGCAATATGAAGTTGTGGCGGATTAATCCGATTAAGCAAGCGCCATAAGCGGCATGGCTGTGTAGCCAGTTGAATTTCAGGGTAAAACGGCATCGGTATCCATTTGAATAGGCTAGGGTGAATAACCTTGAAGTTTAAATCGCGGGATCGGGCGATTCGTTTAATGTTTTTGTAAGTGGTTGAAACGCCATTGGTTTGTTCAAACGTATCCGTGACAATAATCATCGTTATATTCCATTGAATTAATAGTGGTTTGCAAACTAGTTTGAAATTTCTGTGACTATTTTGTAGAGAATTCTTTTAAAAAATATGACAAAAGCATAAAGCTTTCATGACAAGCGCTGATGCAGATTAAACGTAGGTTAAGTGGCGCGCTTTTGTTAAAATAACGCTTTTAGCATAATCGGTTCATTTACCATGGCACGCAAAATCCTCGTTACTTCAGCACTTCCTTACGCAAACGGCAGCATTCATCTAGGCCATTTAGTCGAATATATTCAAACCGATATCTGGGTTCGGTTTCAAAAAATGCAGGGGCATGAACTGCATTATGTGTGTGCGGATGATACGCATGGCACGCCAATAATGTTGCGCGCAGAGAAAGAGGGCATCACGCCAGAATCCTTAATTGAAGGCGTACATAAAGAACATAGTGCAGATTTTGCTGAGTTTTTAGTTGGCTTTGATAATTATTATTCGACTAATTCAGACGAAAATAAAACGCTTTCTCAAAACATTTACAGAGCACTAAAAGCCAATGGAAAGATTGCAACTAAAACCATTGAGCAGTTTTACGATCCTGTTAAAAACATGTTCTTACCAGATCGCTTTATTAAAGGCGAATGTCCTAAATGCCATGCAAAAGACCAATATGGTGATTCTTGCGAAGTATGTGGCGCAACCTATAACCCAACTGAGTTAATTGATGCGTATTCTGCAGTGTCTGGCGCTACGCCTGTGCGTAAAGAGACTGAACATCATTTTTTCAAATTATCGGATTGCGAAGCATTTTTAAAAGAATGGACACGTTCTGGTACGTTACAAGGTGAAGCAGCCAATAAAATGGGTGAGTGGTTTGAGAATGGCTTGAATGACTGGGATATATCACGTGATGCACCGTATTTTGGTTTTGAAATTCCAGATGCGCCAGGCAAATATTTTTATGTATGGTTAGATGCGCCAATTGGTTACATGGCGAGTTTTAAAAACCTGTGCGATAAAAACGGCTTAGATTTTGACGAATATTGGAAAGCGGGTAGCGATACTGAGCTTTACCATTTTATTGGAAAAGACATCCTCTATTTTCACGCTTTGTTTTGGCCAGCAACATTGGAATACAGCGGCTACCGTACGCCAACGCAAGTATTTGCGCATGGCTTCTTAACCGTCAATGGCGAAAAAATGTCCAAATCGCGCGGCACGTTTATTACCGCGCGTAGCTATTTAGATCATATTAAAAATCCTGAGTATTTGCGTTATTACTACGCGGCAAAGTTAAATTCAACGATGGAAGATATTGATTTGAATTTAGAAGATTTTGTTGCGCGGGTGAATAGTGATTTGGTTGGTAAATATATCAATATTGCCAGTCGTACGGCTGGGTTTATTAATAAACGCTTTGATGGGAAATTAAACCCATCTGCGGACAATGCAGTTGTTGCTGAATTAAAATCAGCTGCTGCTGATATTGCTAAAGCCTATGTGGCGCGCGATTATGGCAAAGCCTTGCGTGAGATTATGCGTTTAAGTGATTTAGCCAATGGTTTTGTAGCTGAGAAGGCGCCTTGGGTCATGGCAAAGCAAGAAGGACAAGATGCTGAGTTGCAACAAGTGTGCTCCGATGCTTTGGAAATGTTCCGCTTATTAACGCTCTATCTCAAACCAGTATTGCCGAAATTAGCAGTTGAGATTGAAGCATTTTTAAATATCGCGCCGATGCAATGGCATAGCGTAGAGGCGAGCTTAAGCGCACAGCATGCGATTAACCAATATAATCATTTAATTACACGAATTGATCCTAAGGCGATAGAAGCAATGGTAGACAGTAATAAAGCAAACTTACAAAGCACAGAAGCGCCAGTGAAAGCAGATGCTGTAAAAACAAAAGTGCCGCAAGAGCAAGCAGCTGGAGACTATATTCAAATTGATGATTTTACTAAAGTGGATTTGCGCATTGCCAAAATCGTCAATGCTGAGCATGTGGAAGGTGCGGACAAGTTATTGAAATTGACCTTGGATATTGGCGAAGAAAACACACGCCAAGTCTTTGCTGGTATTAAATCCGCTTATGACCCTGAAACGTTAAAAGGGCGATTAACGGTGATGGTGGCTAATCTTGCGCCGCGTAAAATGAAATTTGGTATGAGTGAAGGTATGGTGTTAGCGGCAAGCGATGAAAGCGGTGGGCCATTTATTTTAAGCCCTGATAGTGGCGCGCAAGCTGGTATGAAAGTGAAATAAACAATTCATGGCACAATAAAAAACCCGCCTAAGCGGGTTTTTTATTGACGGTTAATTACTCAGATTTCTCTTTATTGCTTTTCTTTTTGGTTGTTTCTTTAGCAGCAACCGTTGTTTTTCCAGATACAGTGGCATCTTTACCTATCTTTTTCACCATTTTAGGACCGATACCTTTGATATTGGTTAAATCGTTAACCGATTTAAAATTGCCGTGTTCTTTACGGTATTTGATAATGGCGGTGGCTTTATTTGCACCGATACCATTTAATGTTTCCAGCTCTGCTTTGGATGCCGTGTTAATGTTGACGGCTGCAAAAGCGCTGAAACTTAAAGTAAGTGCGATTAGTAGACTAAGAATTGTTTTTGGGGCTGTAGTAGATTAGCCTTAAATCTCAGCCCACTCCTTCAATATTAACAGTTGTTGTTTCGGGCTTCCATAGTTAAATCTGAACTCACATTCCTTGAGGAATAATGGGAATGATTCTTTAGGAATTCCATTATATTTTCTCAACACCCGCGTGGCTTGATTCCAAAAGTTCTCAATACCATTAATGTGATTCTTGCCTGTTGCAAACAGCTTACTATGGTTAATACGCTCATGATAAAAGCCACTCACATCTAATGCATTATAGCTTCGATAACAATCTGTATAAACCACGC
>JAHZMC010000057.1 GCA_022599515.1 Betaproteobacteria bacterium | reverse complement strand
GTTCGAACATTATTCCGACAAAAAGGACAAGCGAATTGTCATCTCAACCAAAACTGAGAACAAGACTGAAGCTGCCAAAAAAGCACCATATCTCAACAATCAAATTGAAAAAGAGTGGCAATCATTTAGAGGTGTGAATGTCTCGCCCTCAGCAAGCGCCCTGGCTAAGGCCAGAGCCATCCTTGACATCTATGGATTACCCAACTCCAAAACTTCTCAGAGCGATTCTGACGCGTTTTCTAGGTTTATTGATGACGTTGACGATGCAACATCTTTTAACGACAAGAGCGCCCTGTATGAGGCTCATATGCGCGGCATTCCAGAAGAGTCTAAAAGTGTTTTTAGAAATATTTGTTCAGATGAACAAAGACTTGAATTAGATATTGCGAGCGGTCGTTTCGAATGGACAGCATCTCTAATGAAGACTGAGTATCTTAATCTAAAGGGATGGTCTGATTCAAAAAAGCATATCAATAATATCAATATATAGTCCAGTATTTTGCCTAATGACCATCCTTATATAGAGGTATGACACTTAAATTTTTGCTAAAACCTCACCACTACCCCCACATTGCCTGTCGTACCACCTATGTCATCAGTACTGTCAAATCATTCTCCAATCTTAGAATTTTGTGAAGCTCAATATTGAGTGTGTAAATTATTCAAAGATGCCACTTTTTTAGTTTACTTTATTAAATTGTTGTTTAGCATTATTAACTCTGTATGGCATTAATAAATAACGGGCATAATTTCAATCCTAGAAAATACGATATGTATCTATGAGCTGCAACCACCGTCTTAAAATAACATTACTTACAATCTCATTACTCTTACCGACTTCATGTCTTGCTGACATTATTACAGGGCGGGTGGTAGCTATCACCGATGGTGATAGCATTAGAATTTTAGATTCCAACAATAACCAATTTAAAATTAGGCTTATTGGTATAGACGCACCTGAAAAGAAGCAAGCTTTTGGCAATGTATCAAAGCAATCATTGTCTGAGTTGGTTTCTGGAAAGATTGTTAATGTGAACTATAGCAAGCGTGGACGATATGGTCGTATTATTGGCAAGGTGTTACTTGATAATAAAGACATCAACTTAGAGCAAGTTAAACGTGGTCTTGCCTGGCATTACAAACAGTATGAGCGCGAGCAAGATGTTGCTGATAGGGCTTTATATACCCAAGGTGAGCATATAGCTCAAAAAGCCAATCTTGGCTTATGGAATGATAAGAACCCAGTACCACCTTGGGATTTTAGAAAGATGCCACATTAATCATTAATGCAAACTCAATTGAAACAAAAAAGGGAGCCTAAGCTCCCTTATGTATTCTTAATGCTATATTACTTGTTCATGACGTACATTGTCACTTCAAAGCCAAAACGCATTTCTGTAGCTGCTGGTGTTGTCCACATAATAATCTCCAAATTTGTTAATTTAAAATTTCAACTATGATTCAATATACGTTCATATAATACACTGGTCAAAAATAAAAAACCTATAACTGTTCATTAACGATGGCTAAGTAAAATCATGATGCAAAATGAAGCGATTATTACTTTTTAGCTTCTTCTTTGTCATCTGACCCTTCTTTGTCTTCGATAACATTACCAGTTGAAGCATCACATTCGACTTCCCACGACTTGCCATGAGTAACCTGCACATCGACATCAATGATCTTTTGACCGTCCTCGGTCTCAACTTCTACTTCAGTAATAGCGCCAGGATGTCTTTCCAATGCAGCTTTTATACAAGCCTGTAATGCCGCGTTATGAGCATCCGGATTACTGATTTCAATGCTATCTTTATGATAATCAACATCTTGAGCATTGATAACTAATGCAAATGTTAAACCCATAGTTGCCAAGATAATTGCAGCGATTTTTTTCATGATTTGCTCCCGTTAAAAAATAAGTAGTGTTTATTTAAATAAATATAAGAAGTTATCTAAAACTGATATTTTTAGACAAACAAAAGGGAGCTTATGCTCCCTTTTGTATATTCAAGTTTTGAATTACTTGTTCATAACGTACATTGTAACTTCAAAGCCAAAACGCATTTCTGTAGCTGCTGGTGTTGTCCACATAATAAATTCCTTTAAGTTGATATCCAATTAGAAAGGTGACTAATTACTGTGATATTTTTACGCTTTTACAAAAAAAACTCTCTATTGTTCATCATGAACGAAGGCTAAGTAAAATCATTGACAATAATAGCCATATTTGAGTGGTTTTAAAAACTTAAAGCCCCAAATGTAAATGGGAAATCCAAGTGCAATTCAATACCTACTATAACTATTTCTGTTTAATCAACTCTACGCGGCGGTTATCATTGTTACCAGTTATTGGATCATTTTCTGCAATTGGCATATCGAAACCATAGCCTGTAACTATTAATCGGCTTTTATCAATGCCTTTTTTAACGAGATAATCAGCTACAGATTGAGCACGTCTTTTAGATAAATCTAAGTTATATTTAGCTTTAGAAGTATTTCTTTTATCAGTATGGCCTGCCACTTCAACCTTAGCGTCTCCCCACTGCTTTAAAACACTCACTGCGTTATCTAGTGCAGGAAATACTACTGACTTAATCTCAGCACTATTTTCTTCAAACTCAACAAGTGGTTTTACCTTTGTTATTGATTGGGCTGCTTGCGATGCAGATGCTACTGGCTTAGTCTCTGCTTTTTCTGACATAGCTGTCGTTGTTGCCGATTCAATTTCATGCGTATCCATTGGTGCATCAACAAGATTAGCTTTATTGTCTTCGACAAAAGACGCTGTCTTAGTATCTACATTCACACCTGATTCCGCTTGCTGCACCACCGAATCAATATCTGCTCCTTCAGGCACAACATCGCCACGCACTTTTGCTAAAACATCGCCATCAAAGTCTAAAATGACGCGACGTTGATTGACAATTTTTCCTTGCTTGCTTAACTGATAGAAGTAATCCCAACGATTGGTGTGAAAACTATCAACTAATAGCGGCGTACCCATAATAAATTGCACTTGCGACTTACTCATACCAGGGCGCAACTTAAGCAACATCTCCGATGTCACCACATTGCCTTGCTGAATGTCCATTTTATAAGGCTTAATCGTTCGCTCTCCGCTACCACATCCAAAAAGCAGTATCGCTGATAGCAATGTGAAAAATCTGATAGTATTATGCATAGTTTTCATCGTTTTATACGTTAAAGAAGCTTTAGAAAAGTATAGCTTAGTTTTTACCAAAAGTAAGTTATTCAGCATTTCAACTAACAACTATTTTTTAAGATTAAAGCGCGTTCCTTTGTCTGCGAACTTCATAAAGGCAAATGCCGCTAGCAACACTCACATTTAAACTTTCAACGGAGCCAAACATTGGAATAGTGACTAATGCATCACAGCTTTCTGCGGTCAAACGCCGTATACCGTCACCTTCAGCACCCAACACCAATGCAATCGGACCATCCAACTTAGTATTCAACAATGTACTTTCTGAATCCATTGTGGTGCCAATAACAAAAACGCCAGCATCTTTTAACTCACGAATCGTACGCGCTAGATTGGTAACCGCGATAAATGGTACCGTTTCTGCTGCTCCACTAGCCACTTTCCGTACTGTTGCATTTAATCCAACTGCACGGTCTTTTGGCGCAATTACCGCATGCACACCCATGCCGTCGGCTACGCGCAAACATGCGCCTAAATTGTGCGGATCTTCTACGCCATCCAAAATCAAAAAGAATGGTGGCTCTTTTAAATCAGACTCTAAAATATCATGAATATCTTTGTACGGAATTGGCGTATCCATTACGCGTGCAATCACGCCTTGATGACGACCATTTCGACCTGCCATACCATCTAACCGGTCACGGTCAACCTGCATAACGCGCACGTTAGACGCTTCTGCCAATTTGAGTAAATCTTTCATCCGTGGATCAACTCGATCTTGATCAATTAATATTTCTTGAATGCTAGTGGCATGCTGACGCATGCGACTTTGGACGGCGTGAAAGCCAAATAATATACGTGCTTCGCTCATGATTTATTTTTACGTTATCTTTATAAAGTTATCTTTTCTTGCTACGACTATTTTTACGGTTACTGCTGGTTGATTTCTTGCTTTTCTTTGCTGGCGCTTTATTGACTGGTGACTTATTAGACGAGGTTCGCGTTGATCTGCCGCGTGGTTTTGTAGCAGATTTTGTATTTTCTTTGACCTGATTAGTCCGTGTTGGTTTCCGTCCGCCTGCATCTTCACCAGTGGCGAGCGCTAAACTACCTGACTTTTTCACTAAACTGAAGTCGATTTTAGTTGTTTCTAAATCCACACGTGCTACTTTGATGGTTACTCTGTCGCCCAAACGATACTTCTCATTGGTGCGCTCACCAACCATTGCATGATGTGCTTTATCATAGTGAAAGTAATCATTCCCTAGCTCTGTCACATGTAATAGACCTTCGACATAAGCATCATCTAATGCCACAAACACGCCAAACGAAGTCACACCAGAAACCGTACCGTCAAATATCTCGCCCACTTTATCTTGCATGTAATAGCATTTTAGCCAATTAGTGACATCGCGACTGGCGTCATCTGCACGGCGCTCTGTCATTGAACAATGCGTTCCTAATGCTTCCCAATCTTTTGCTTTATAAGTTTCGCCTTTAACCGCGGCTTTAATCGCTCTATGAACTAACAAGTCTGGGTAACGGCGAATCGGTGAGGTGAAATGGGTATAAGCTTCATACGCCAAGCCAAAATGACCTTGATTATCTGGGCTATAAACCGCTTGTTGCATCGATCTTAATAAGACGGTTTGCAATAACTGCTCATCTGGGCGGCCTTTAATCTGACTCATCAGTTTCGCATAATCTTTAGCATGCGGCTTATCTCCGCCGCCAACGCCAAAGCCAAATTCGGCCATAAAGGTTCTGAGTAATTCTAGCTTCTCTTCTGTTGGGCCTTGATGTACGCGGTAAATCGCCGTGTGTTTTTTACTTTCTAAGAAATGCGCCGCACACACATTGGCTGCCAGCATACACTCCTCAATAATCTTATGCGCTTCATTACGTGAGGTTGGCACGATGCGATCAATTTTGCCATCATCGTTAAACATCATCATGGTTTCAACAGTTTCAAACTCAATAGCACCACGCTTTTGACGCTGTACTAACATAGCCTTAAATAGCGCATACAAATTCTGCACATGCGGCATTACATGCGCATATTCTTTTGCCGTTTCACCTTGCGGATTTTCCAGCATATCGGCCACTTTGGTATAAGTCATCCGCGCTTTAGATAGCATGACTGATGGATAAAATTCGTATTTTCCAACAACGCCATTCGCATCCACTTGCATATCACATACCATGCATAAGCGCTCGACATCTGGATTTAATGAGCATAAGCCATTCGATAACGCCTCTGGCAACATCGGAATCACCCGCCTTGGGAAATAGATGGAATTACCACGTTCTAATGCATCTTTATCCAGCGCATCATCAGGTTTAACGTAAAAACTCACATCAGCAATCGCCACAACCAAGCG
Source organism: Betaproteobacteria bacterium (assembly GCA_022599515.1). GTDB lineage: Bacteria > Pseudomonadota > Gammaproteobacteria > Burkholderiales > Methylophilaceae. The sequence goes on along the minus strand of JAHZMC010000057.1, from coordinate 1,349 downwards.
CCAACCAGCCCCTTGCGGTTCCGCATAAACGGCATCATCAAAATCACGTGCGGTTTCGCCATCAATGGTAATTAAAGGCAGTTCACGCAAATCAATGCGGTCTTGATAGTCACTCGGTTGTACTGTTTTAGGAATCGCTTCTGCTTGTGCGATTGCTTTCGCTGAAAATTCATGTGGCAACTTATGTTTACGTAGCGCAATTTCAATTTCCATACCGCTGTCAGCATAATTACCTAAAATTTGCACGACTTTAGCCATCGGGTGCGCATGTTTAGAAGGTTGCTCAGTCATTTCAACAATCACGACTTGCCCTACTTTTGCACCCATATCAAGGTGATAAGGAATGAGAATGTCTTGATTAATCCGTTTGTCTTCAGCAGCAACAATCGTCACGCCCTGACCTTGCATCACGCGACCAACCAAGGTTTCATTCGTGCGCTCTAACACTTCAACAATCTTGCCTTCTGGGCGCCCTCTTCTATCTAGCCCGCTAACACGCACCATGGCACGATCACCATGCATCACTTGTTGCATCTCTTTATTAGATAAAAATATATCTTCGGAATGTAGCTTTTTATCGTCAGGGACTAAAAAACCAAAGCCATCGGGATGACCTTGCACAACACCAGCAATGGCTTCAATCTTGTCAGGTAAACAAAGCAAGCCTTTGCGATTAGGCATTATTTGCCCCTCACGCTCCATCGCATTTAATCTTCGCCCGAAGATTTCCTGCTCTTCCTCAGCGATATCTAATAAGTCGTATAAGGTTTCCAAGGCGACAGGCACGCCCTGTTCTGTTAATACTTTTAGAATAAGCTCGCGGCTTGGCAATGGTGTTTCATATTGCGCAGCTTCACGCTGTGCATGTGGGTCTTTATTGCGGAGAGAAGGTTTCTTCTTTTGCATCTGGGCTTTTCGTTGATTAATATTTATTAGTTTAATATTTGATAGGTTAAAAGCAATTAACGACTAACTGCTCTGTCTTGCTGCAACTTTTTGATTGCATATAGCCATTATAACGAGTTGAATTGTTATTGACTAAACCTTTATAACACAAGATGTTATCGTTATTGATAACCTTCTGGATTTTTAGATTGCCATTGCCATGCATCACGACAAATATCTTCTAAGTTTTTAGTCGTTTGCCAGCCGAGCAGTTGTTTTGCCAATGATGCATCAGCAAAATAACTGGCAATATCCCCAGCACGTCTATCGACAACTTTATAAGGAACGCTTTTGCCTGTTGCCGCTTCAAAAGCACGCACCAGTTCTAACACACTATAACCGCGTCCAGCACCTAGATTAACTGTCAACAACCCACAACCTTTAGCTAAAACATTTAAAGCGGC
>JAHZMC010000056.1 GCA_022599515.1 Betaproteobacteria bacterium | reverse complement strand
TGCTAGCGTTGGTAAGCGTGGGTCATCCCAACCAGCTACATGTTTTTCTTCAACCAATTGAATCAATTTGCGTTTTGACAGCACCACGTAAGTCAGGTTTAAACGCGCAAATTCATGTTGTTTTGGCACAGGTTGCGCCAACATGCCCGTTTCAACTAATTTCTTCATCAACCAATCATAGAATGGGCGTTGGTCTTCAAACTCTAATGTACAGATAGAATGGGTAATGGTTTCTAATGCATCTTCAATCGGGTGCGCAAAGGTGTACATTGGGTAAATACACCATTTGTCGCCAGTATTGTGATGATGCGCACGGCGAATGCGATAAATAGCAGGGTCGCGCAGATTAAAGTTTGGCGAAGCCATATTGATTTTGGCACGTAAAATATGACTGCCATCGGCATGTTTGCCATCGCGCATTTCACGGAATAGCGTTAAATTTTCTTCTATTGTTCGTGTGCGGTAAGGTGAGTCTTTACCTGGCTCAGTTAATGTGCCGCGGTTTTCGCGCATTTCATCGGCAGTTTGTGAGTCAACATACGCATAATCATGCTGAATAAGTAACTCAGCCGCGCGGAACATATCGTCGAAATAATTTGAAGCAAAATAAAGATTACTCTCATCATTATTTTCCCAGTTAAAGCCTAGCCATTGCACCATTTCCGTGATGCTATCAACATACTCTTGGCTCTCTTTTTCTGGGTTGGTATCATCAAAGCGTAAGTGACAAATGCCGTTGTAATCTTGCGCTAAACCAAAGTTAAGAAAAACACTTTTGGCATGACCAATGTGCAAATAACCATTTGGTTCTGGCGGAAAACGGGTGCGAATTTTGGCCGTATCAACTTGGCCAGTTTGTTGATGCGTCGCATCACCAGGGCTACCTGCCCAGTGTTTGGTTGCATATTTGTTTGTTTCTAGGTCGCGCTCGATAATGCCGCGAATAAAATTAGAGCCTAGCGGGAGTGGTGCGTGTTCTTTTGCCATGTTGCTTTTCCGATTAAGTTAAGCGTATTTTACACTAGCTAGGCATGGCTGGCGTTAGCCTATGCTAAACTTTGCCTTGTCTAAATCCTGTGTTAATTGATGAATACACTCACTTTTCCTATCTTGCATCAGCTTGCCGATGGCCAGTTTCACTCAGGTGAAGCGTTAGCCAAGCAATTTGGCGTGACGCGCGCCACGATTTGGAATGCGATTCGACATGCCGAAAGCTTGGGGATTGAAGTGTTTAGCGTCCGTGGGCGTGGTTATAAATTGCCCTATGCGATTGCGTTGCTAGACAAAGAAAAAGTGCTGCAAGCAATTGGCATAGAGCGCGAATGGTTTCATTTAGAGGTGCTAGATGAAGTGGTTTCTACCAACACCTACTTGATGAAAGCGGCTACAAACGGCGCACCGCATGTGAGTTGCGCTGTTGCGCATATTCAAACAGGCGGGCGCGGGCGGCGTGGCCGAACTTGGGTATCGCATCTTGGTGCGAGTTTAACGTTTTCATTATTATGGCGTTTTGATTGTGGCGCAGCCGCGCTTTCTGGCTTGAGTTTAGCAGTTGGCATTGCCTTGATTCGCGCGCTACGCGAATTGGATATTGATACGGCACAACTGAAATGGCCAAATGATGTGCTAGTAGACAATCAAAAGCTAGCTGGTATATTGATTGATTTGCAAGGCGATATGGATGGGCCGAGTGCTGCGGTGATTGGCGTTGGTATAAATGTTGATTTGCCTAAGCAGGTGCTAGAACGGATTGATCAGCCAGCGATTGATATTAAACATGTTAGTCTGGTGAACATTGACCAAAGCCAATTGTTAGGCACGGTGTTAAAACATCTGGCTGACGTATTGCGTCATTTTGAGCAGCATGGCTTTATTGGCTTGCGCGATGAATGGTTAAGTTATCACGCTTATCACAACCAGTCTGTGCGTATGCTGTTGCCCGATGGACGCGATGTGGAAGGCAAAGTGATAGCCGTTGCTGAAGATGGTATTTTGCTAGTCGAAACAGCGTTAGGGTTACAACGCTTTTCTGCAGGTGAAATTTCTTTAAGAGGCATTAAATAAAAAAGCGTGATGAAAAAGCTGTATTTGAAAAATGTATCTAAAAGCGGTAAGAGGAAAAATAAAAAACTATGCTGATGGTGATTGATATTGGAAACACACGAACTAAATGGGCAGAGGTTGCTGATGATGGCAGTCTGGGCGAATTTGGTATGGCGCCCAATATCACTGTTGCAGAATCTCCGTTGAAGAATAGATTGGCGCAAGCTGAAAAAGTCATGATTGCCAATGTGGCTGGTGATGTCATGACAGAGAAAATGGTTACATTAATGCCTAGCCATCTTCAAGTACATTTTGTGACAGCCAGCGCTGAAGCTTGTCATTTGATTAATCAATATCAACAAAGTGAAGCTTTAGGCGTTGATCGATGGGCGGCAGCAATTGCGGCGTGGCATCACTATAAACAACCAGCGATTGTTGTTTGTGCAGGTACGGCTATCACGATTGATAGTGTTTCGATTAATACCACATTAAAAGCAGTGCTATTTAAAACAACATCTACAAAAAAAGGACTGTATCTTGGCGGCACCATTATGCCTGGCTTGCACTTAATGCAAGATGCATTGGCGAATCACACGGCAAAGTTATCTGACGCTTCTGCTGGTACAATAAAAACATTCCCAGCCAATACCAGCGATGCAATACATACTGGCTGTATGAATGCGGTCACTGGTGCGATTTTATTAGCATCAAAGCAATTAGAAAAACACTGTGCTTTTTTACCTCAAATTATCATTACTGGTGGCGATGCGGTTAAAATTGCACATGCGTTAAAAGTACATTTAAAAAGAGTTGTAGTCGAAGATAATTTAGTGCTGCAAGGCTTGGCTTTAATAGAGAAAGACAGTGTATGAGATTATTGGTTTGGTTAGTGCTGTTGAATATTGCGCTATGGGGCTATTTTAATATGGATAAAATGGTGCCAAAGGTGGCAGTGGTGCACAAAGAAGTGAACCCAGAAAAGCTGAAACTGTTAATGGATGCTGACATTGGCTCGTTAGAGAGAAAAACCTTTGTGGCACGGCCGCTGACAAATTGTTATAAGTGGGGTCGCTTTACTTCGACCAATTTGGATGCTGCACAAGAAGTCATGCAACGATTGGGCTTGGAGTCTGAGTTGATAGAAGAAACGCCAAAACAAGACAGACGTTTTTGGATTTATTATCCGACGCTAGCAACGCCAGAAAAAGCGAAAGAAAAAGCAGAAGAAATTAAAAGGCTTGGTGTTGATGAATTGTATATTGTGCAGGATGCGCAATGGCGAAACGCAATTTCTTTTGGACTATTCAGTGAAGAAGTATTAGCTGATAATTTGTTGAAAAACTTAAAAGCTAAAGGCGTGCGATATGCAGTGAAATCAGTCCGTAATCAAGGTAGTGCAACCAGTAGCTTATTGGCTAAATCTGTTAGTGCAGAACTGGTGGTAGAACTTTATAACATACGCCCTGAGTTTATTGGCACAGATGTAACTTCAGTGGAATGTCAGTAGTTAGCTGTTTGGAAATGGATTTGCTAGATGCAAAACTTCAGGAGCGCGTTGCAGCGGTTATTGATTG
>JAHZMC010000055.1 GCA_022599515.1 Betaproteobacteria bacterium | reverse complement strand
ATCTTATCGCGCAGATGGGCACAAAATGTTTGGTTTTGTTTGCAGGTAAGAATGATCCAGAATTATGCAAGCCCCCTTATCAGCATTGTTTGTTTTTGCAGGTGAAGGATTTGACAACAGAAGAATTAACGGTAGATATGGTACTACAACAATTAACGCAAGCAGGGGTGATAAAATAATCGCAATGAGTAAAGTGGTTATCACATTGCCTGATGGTGCGAAGCGCGAATTTGCAAAAGATTCAAGCGCATTGGATATTGCCAAAAATATAGCACCATCGCTGGCAAAAGCGACTTTGGTTGCTAAAATTGATGGCGAATTGCGCGATTTAAGCACGGTGATTGATAAGGATTGTCGCTTGGAATTTATCAATCGTGAGCATGATGATGCGTTAGAAGTGTTGCGCCATGATTGTGCACATGTGTTGGCAGAAGCGGTGCAGAGCTTGTTTCCTAACACGCAAATCACCTTTGGCCCTGCCATTGAAAACGGCTTATATTACGATTTTTATCGCGAAACGCCATTTACCCCTGATGATTTTCCTGCCATCGAGCAGAAAATGCGCGAGATTATCGATCAAAATCAACCTTTCACCCGTGAAGTATGGCAACGCGACCAAGCGGCCACATTCTTCAAGCAACAGGGCGAGAGTTTTAAGGCAGAACATGTGATGCGCCTGCCTGAAGGCGACGATATTTCTATCTATCGGCAAGGCGAATGGCTGGATTTATGTCGTGGCCCGCACATGCCTTCTACGGGTAAGCTTGGCAAAGCGTTCAAGCTGATGCGTGTTTCGGGTGCTTATTGGCTTGGCGACCAAAATAATCCGCAATTACAGCGCATTTACGCCACTTGCTGGCGTAATGAAAAAGAATTAAACGCCTATCTGACATTTTTGGAAGAGGCTGAAAAGCGCGACCATCGTAAATTGGGTAAGCAGCTAGATTTCTTCCATATGCAAGACGATGCGCCTGGCATGGTGTTTTGGCACCCTAAAGGTTGGGCATTATGGCAGCAAATTGAGCAGTATATGCGCCAAATGTTTATCGATTATGACTATCAAGAAGTACGTACACCATCGGTGCTGGATAAGTCATTGTGGGAAAAATCAGGCCACTGGCAAAATTATCATGACAATATGTTTGTCACCGCTTCAGAGAATCGCGAATATGCCGTGAAGCCGATGAATTGCCCAGGCCATATTCAAATTTTCAATAGTCATTTGCACAGCTACCGTGATTTGCCGATGCGTTTGGCTGAGTTTGGCTCATGTCATCGCAATGAACCTTCTGGTGCTTTACATGGCTTGATGCGCGTGCGTGGTTTTACGCAAGATGATGCACATATTTTCTGTACAGAAGAGCAGGTTGAGTCGGAAGTCGCTGATTTTATTAAAATGCTTTACAAAGCGTATGGCGACTTTGGTTTTAATGAAGTGCTAGTTAAATTATCAACTCGCCCAGAGAAGCGCATCGGTTCTGATGAAGAGTGGGATAGAGCAGAGAAGTCATTAGCGAACGCATTAAAAGCAAATAATTTAGACTTTGAGTATTTGCCTGGCGAAGGCGCGTTTTATGGCCCTAAAATTGAATTTACACTAAAAGATAGTCTAGGTCGTTTATGGCAGTGCGGTACCGTGCAGCTAGATCCTAACCTGCCTGAGCGTTTAGGCGCTGAATACGTTGCGGAAGATAATTCACGTAAACGCCCAGTGATGTTGCATCGCGCCATTGTTGGATCGATGGAGCGATTCATGGGTATTTTGATTGAAAACCACGCAGGTGCGATGCCTGTTTGGTTATCACCAGTGCAAGTTGCCGTGCTGAATATTTCTGATGCGCAAGCGGATTATGTTGTGCAAGTAGTTGAAACGCTAAAGAAAAGTGGCATTAGATGCGAATTTGACTTGAGAAATGAGAAGATTACCTATAAAATACGCGAACATAGCTTGCAGAAGTTGCCATATTTGCTTCTGGCAGGTGATAGAGAAATGCAAGCGGGTTTTGTGGCCGTGCGAACCAGAAAAGGTGAAGACTTAGGTTCTATGCCGATTGAAGCGTTTATTGAACGTATTCAAGCGGAGATAAAAGCCAAAGTTTAACTGCCTAAATATTGATTTAGGAAAACTCTGGCAATGCGCGGCTTTTAATTTTGGTTAAAGAATAAGGGGATGGCTATAGCTCAGGACAAAGGTAAAGGTACACGAATTAACGGCGACATCACAGCGAAAGAAGTGCGCTTGGTGGGAGTGGAAAACGAGCCGTTAGGGATTGTAAGCTTGGCAGAAGCATTCTCTCAAGCAGAAGCAATCGATATTGACCTTGTAGAAATTGCGCCAAATGCTAACCCACCAGTTTGCCGTTTAATGGATTACGGCAAATTTAAATACGCAGAAAGTAAGCGTATGCATGAGCAAAAGCTCAAGCAAAAACAGGTACAGATAAAAGAAGTAAAATTTCGCCCAGCCACAGATGTCGGTGATTATGCAATTAAAGTGCGCAACATCACCCGCTTTTTGGAGGATGGGGATAAAGTTAAATGTACTTTACGTTTTAGAGGTCGTGAGATTACTCACCAAGAGTTTGGTTTAGATTTGCTAAGACGAGTACAGGCTGATTTAGAAGAAGTTGCGGTTGTAGAACAGTTTCCTAAAATGGAAGGTCGCCAAATGGTGATGGTGCTTTCAGCGGTGAAAAAGCTACCAGTTAAAAAAGCGGAGAAACCTAAAGCAGGTAAAGCAACTGAAGACGCTGAAGAATAAATTAGTATTAGATTTTCATGAGTGAACTGGCCAAAAGGCATGCCTAAGCACTCTTAAATTACTCTTAAGGAGAACAAAATGCCAAAAATGAAAACAAAGAGCAGCGCCAAAAAGCGCTTTAAGTTCTTGGGAAGCGGTAAAGTAAAACGTACCCATTCTCATCTTCGTCATATCTTGACTAAGAAAACAACGAAGCAAAAACGTAAGCTTCGTGGAACTGAAATTATTTCATCAACTGATGTCAAACGCGTCCGCGCAATGATGCCAACACGATAAGGAGAATGATATGCCTAGAGTAAAGCGTGGTGTCGTCGCACGAGCAAGACACAAAAAAGTATTAAAAGCCGCTAAAGGTTACCGCGGTCGTCGTAAAAATGTTTATCGCGTTGCTAAGCAAGCGGTTATGAAAGCGGGTCAATACGCTTACCGTGACCGTCGCCAGAAAAAACGTCAATTCCGTACATTATGGATTGCACGTATTAATGCTGGTGCACGTGAATTTGGTTTGACTTATAGCCGTTTCATGAATGGTTTGAAAAAATCAGCAGTTGAAGTGGATCGTAAAGTATTAGCAGATTTAGCTGTGTTTGATAAAGATGCTTTTGCAAAATTCGTAGAATTGGCAAAAACAGGTTTAGCAGCGTAGTTATTTCTATCAAAAAAAGAGGCTACGGCCTCTTTTTTTTTCTTAAACAATTTGATTTATAATGAATTGATTTGTAATTAATCGATGTGTAATTACAAAGCCTTTGGTTTTAAACATTTAAATAAATTAAGAGTGACATGGCAAATTTAGACCATTTAATCACAGAAGCCCAAGCAGATTTTGCCGCTTGTGATACCACAACCGCACTGGAAGATGCTAAAGCAAAATATTTAGGCAAAACAGGCCTGCTTACTGATGCACTAAAGGGCTTAGGTAAGCTGTCTGCTGAGGCGCGTCCAGCAGCTGGTGCAGCGATTAATGTCGTTAAAAAGGGCGTTGAAACAGCATTGAATGCAAGGCGTGATGCTATTTTAAACGCAGCACAAGCCGAGCAGTTAGCTAGTGAATCGTTGGATGTGACATTGCCAGCGCGTGCACAATCAAAAGGCGGTTTGCACCCAGTTTCGCTCACATTACAGCGCATAGAGCAACTGTTTCATTCAGTTGGTTTTGATGTGGCAACAGGGCCTGAAATTGAAACTGATTTCTATAATTTTACGGCGCTGAATATTCCTGAAAATCATCCCGCGCGTGCTATGCATGACACGTTTTATGTGGATGATGCGCATGTTTTACGGACGCACACTTCGCCAGTGCAAGTGCATTATATGGAAAATGCCTTAAAGCAAAATAAAACACCACCACTAAAAATCATCGCGCCAGGGCGTGTTTATCGCGTGGATTCTGATGCGACACATTCGCCAATGTTTCATCAAGTAGAAGGCTTGTGGGTTGATAAAGACATTAGTTTTGCTAATCTTAAAGGTGTTGTGCAAGATTTCTTACAGCGCTTTTTTGAGAGTGATGACTTGGTTGTTCGTTTCCGCCCATCATTTTTCCCATTCACAGAGCCTTCAGCAGAAATGGACATGAGCTGGAACGGTGGTTGGTTAGAAATTGGCGGTTGTGGCATGGTGCATCCTGAGGTGTTTAAGCATGTGAATATTGATAGTGAACAATATCAAGGTTTCGCTTTTGGTTTAGGTGTTGAGCGGCTGGCCATGTTGCGTTACGGCGTTAATGATTTACGCCACTTCTTTAATAATGATTTGCGCTTCTTAAGCCAATTTTCTAAATAGATCGATATAAATATGCAATTTTCTGAATATTGGTTACGTCAATTTGTAAATCCTGCGATGAATGCAGATGAGCTTGGTCATGCCTTAACCATGGCGGGTTTAGAGGTTGAGGAGCAAGAGCTTGTTGCTCAACCATTTAATAATGTCATGATTGGTGAAATTATTGCGGCAGAAAAACATCCAGATGCCGATCGTTTGCAATTGTGCAAGGTTGATGTTGGTCAAGCAGAGCCATTGCAGATTGTCTGCGGTGCACCAAACGCACGCGTTGGATTGAAAGCGCCATGTGCGATGTTGGGCGCTAAGTTGGCAGACTTTGAGATAAAAAAAGCAAAAGTGCGTGGTATTGAATCATTTGGCATGATGTGCTCTGCCAAGGAATTAGGTTTGGCTGAGCAAGCAGATGGTTTATTAGAGTTTCCTGCATCAGCAGTTGTTGGACAAAATGTACGTGAATATTTGGGCTTAGATGACACTTTATATACCATTAAATTAACGCCAAATCGTGCTGATTGTTTAAGTATTTTAGGCGTTGCTCGTGATGTGGTTGCGATGACTGGTGCCGCAATGACTATGCCAAAGATTACGGAAGCTAAGCTTGATTCGAATAAAACGGTAACGGTGAACGTTACTGAACCTGCTGCTTGTCCAAGCTATTTTGGACGTGTGGTCGAAGGTGTTAATGCAAGTGCGGAAACCCCTGATTGGATGGTTCGCGCATTAGAGCGCAGCGGCTTGCGTAGCATTAGCGTGATTGTTGATATAACGAATTATGTGTTGCTAGAGCTTGGCCAACCGATGCATGCTTTTGATTTGGATAAATTAAAAGGTGATATTACCGTTCGTTTTGCTCAGTCAGGTGAGAGCATTAAGCTGTTGAATGATACGGAAGCAAAGTTAGTGGCTGATGACTTAGTGATTGCTGATGCATCAGGCCCTATCGCTTTGGCTGGCGTGATGGGTGGTGAGCCAACTTCCGTGACAGAGCAAACCAACAATATATTCTTAGAGTCAGCATTTTTTACACCAGGTGTGATGGCGGGTAAAGCGCGCCGCTTAGGCTTAAGTACTGACTCTTCATATCGTTTTGAACGCGGCGTCGATTATGGCAATACCAAACAAGCGTTAGAACGCGCGACTGGATTAGTGTTGGATATTTGCGGTGGTCAAGCAGGAGCAATTACTGAAGCCGTTGCCAAATTACCTGAACGTCAAGCGGTTACTTTGCGATATGCACGCGTACGCTCTGTGCTCGGTATTGATATTGCCAAAGAGAAAGTAGGTGCAATTCTGTCGCAATTGGGCTTTTCATTCCAAGAGAACTGCGACAATTTTATTGTGCAAGCGCCAACATATCGCTTTGATATTGAACGTGAAGCTGATTTGATTGAGGAAATTGCGCGTTTACATGGATATGACAAAATTCCAGCCATTGCACCAATTGCTAACTTAAGTATGTTGCCTTTGCCTGCCGCTAAGTTAAGTGAACATTGGTTAAAAGATGTGATGCAAACGCAAGGTTATCAAGAAGTCGTGACCTATAGCTTTGTTGATGAAAGTTGGGAGCGAGATTTCTTAGCCAATCCTAATCCAATTAAACTTAAAAATCCGATAGCGAGTAACTTGAGCGTGATGCGCACTGGTTTATGGGGTGGATTGTTAGACGTGCTAACGTATAACTTAAATCGCAAGCAAGAGCGTGCCATGCTATTTGAAGTTGGTAGCACTTTTCATCTAAAAGATAATGGATATCGTGAAGAAACACATATTGCTGGTTTATGTTACGGCGCTGTGTTGCCTGAGCAATGGGGTCAAGCCGCACGTGATACTGATTTCTACGATGTGAAAGCCATGGTTGATACACTTACGCACCATCAAGCAACGTATCAAAAAGAAACGCATCCTGCGCTACATCCAGGACAAACTGCGCGCGTCTATCTTAAAGAGCAACCTGTTGGTTGGTTAGGTAAGTTGCACCCAAAATGGCAACAACATTATGATTTGCCTAAAAGTACAATATTGTTTGAATTAGAGACGCAAGGCTTGCTACAAACACAAGTGCCTGCCTACCAAGAGGTTTCAAAAACAATTCCTGTGCGGCGTGATATTGCCATCGTTGTTGATGAGAAAGTAGAAGTGCAAGCGGTCATTGATGCGGTTTACGCTGCCAAGATATCGTTGTTACAAAAGATACAATTATTTGATGTCTATCAAGGAAAAGGTATTACTGAAAGCAAAAAAAGCCTTGCATTTCTTATACTTATGCAAGATACTCATAAAACAATGGTGGATTTAGAAGCGGAGGCTGCAATGGCTAAGCTGCTCGCACTATTAGAGAATAAATTCGACGCGCAGTTAAGGAACTAACTGAGAATAAATAAACGTTAGAAAAGTAAGGCAGGAATATTTATGACATTAACGAAAGCTGATTTGGCGGATTTGCTATATGAGCAAGTTGGACTCAATAAGCGTGAAGCTAAAGATATGGTTGAAGCTTTTTTTGAAGAGTTAAGAATTGCATTAGAAAGTGGCGATAGTGTTAAATTGTCAGGTTTTGGCAATTTTGAGTTGCGTAAAAAAGAAGAAAGACCAGGACGTAACCCAAAAACAGGTGAGGAAATACCAATTTCAGCACGTCGCGTAGTTACTTTTCATGCAAGTCAGAAACTAAAAAGTAAAGTTGAAGAGCATTATTCTTCATAATAATTGAGTCGTAATATCGCTGATGCCTGAATCACTTAAAAATGTACAGTTGCCACCAATCCCTGCCAAACGTTATTTCACGATTGGCGAGGTAAGTGAATTATGTGGCGTTAAGCCGCACGTGTTACGTTATTGGGAGCAAGAGTTTACCCAATTAAAACCAGTCAAGCGTCGCGGTAATCGTCGTTATTATCAGCATCATGAAGTGTTGTTAATTCGTAAGATTAGAGAGCTGTTATACGAGCAAGGTTTTACCATCAGTGGTGCGCGTAATCGACTAGATGGATTAGAAGATGATCATGGTAATGAAGTTTCACAAACAGCTCAAGTGGCCAACCTTGAGTCAAATACTCAGCCATTAACGACCAATCATTTAACGGCTATCCGACATCAAGTTCAAGAAGTTATCCAATTACTCCGCGCTTAACTAAGCGTAACCACATTCCTAAATTTCATCGCTAAAACTTCACGGTTTTAGCCTTAGCCCCTCGTTGTTTTGCTTTATAATAATGAAACACTCAGCGAGTGCATTCGGGGCGTAGCGCAGTCTGGTAGCGTACTTGTCTGGGGGACAAGGGGTCGCAAGTTCAAATCTTGCCGTTCCGACCAATTCACTTTTAAAGCCAGTTAGAGACGACTTACATGCAAATCAAGACGCTAGCAACTCAAGCTTTTTTAGATCAAAAACCAGGTACATCTGGCTTACGAAAAAAAGTAAAAATTTTTCAACAGCCAGATTATCTTGAAAATTTTGTACAAAGTATTTTTGATACATTAACTTTGCCACAGAACGGTGTGTTGACCTTGGGTGGTGATGGGCGCTTCTACAATCGCACAGCAATCCAAACGATTATTCAAATGGCGGCAGCGAATGGCTTTGCTAAAGTAATCGTCGGACAAGGCGGCATTTTGTCTACGCCTGCGGCTTCACATATTATTCGGCAATATCAAACTTTTGGCGGCATCATTCTTTCTGCTAGTCATAATCCTGCTGGGCCAGATGAAGATTTTGGCATTAAATACAATACAGCCAACGGTGGGCCCGCACCTGAGAAAATTACTGAAGCGATTTTTGAAAACAGTAAAGTGCTGCAAGCCTATAAAATTGCTGATGTGCCAGAAATCGATTTGGATGGTTTGGGAGTAACGACAATAGATGGCTTTACTGTAGAAGTCATTAATCCAGTCGCTGACTATGCGGATTTAATGGAAAGTATGTTTGATTTTGCCGCGATTAAATCATTACTGGCTAGTGGATTCAGTTTAAAGTTTGATGCGATGCATGCGGTTACGGGCCCTTATGCGAAAGACATTTTGGAGAATCGTTTAGGTGCGTCTGCAGCTAGTTTGATGAATTGCGAGGTGAGTGAGAATTTTGGTGGTGGACATCCTGACCCTAATTTGACTTATGCGCATGATTTAGTGGACATTGTTTACGGTAAACAGGCGCCTGATTTCGGTGCGGCATCAGATGGTGATGGTGACCGTAATATGATTTTAGGCAAAAGTTTCTTTGTTACGCCTTCTGATAGTTTGGCGATTATTGCGGCCAATGCCCATTTAATTCCAGCTTATAAAAGCGGCATTTCTGGTGTGGCACGCTCAATGCCAACCAGTGGCGCAGTTGATCGTGTGGCAGAAAAAATGGGTATTGATTGCTATGAAACGCCAACTGGCTGGAAGTTTTTTGGCAACTTAATGGACGCAGGCAAGGTGACGTTATGTGGTGAAGAAAGCTTTGGTACTGGCTCTAACCATGTGAGAGAAAAAGATGGATTATGGGCAGTGCTTTGCTGGCTTAATATTGTTGCGGCGAAAAAGCAAAGTGTTGAGGCTATCGTAAAAGCGCATTGGGGTGAATATGGGCGCAATGTGTATTCGCGCCATGATTATGAAACGATTCCAACGGCGGATGCCAATAGTGTCATCATGCATATTCGTGACCAGTTTGAGACGCTTGTAGGCCAACGACTTGGTAGCTATGAAGTGAAAACCTGTGATGATTTTTCCTACACAGATCCTGTTGATGGCTCGATTAGTCAACAACAAGGCATTAGAATTTTATTTACCGATGGTTCGCGTATCGTGTTTAGATTATCTGGTACAGGGACAGAAGGCGCAACGATTCGTATCTATTTGGAAGCATATGAACCGAATGTAGAAAATCATCATTTAGACGCGCAAGAAGCTTTACAAGAAATGATTCAAATTGCGTTGCAAATTTCGGATTTAAAAGCACGTACGGGGCGAGAAAAACCAACGGTCATTACCTAAACAAAAAGCCAGATTTATTATCTGGCTTTTTTAATGGGAGTCACATATAAGCTGCAACTAATCGATAACAGGTTTGATAGTCATTTCACCTTTATATAAGCGCACATCCATACGGCCTAAAAAGCTCATGCCGAGTAAAACATCGCCTTGTAAACCAGGTGCGATTGAGGCTGCAACATTATTCGCTTCTATTCCGCCAAGTTTTACAGATTCCAATCGAACTAAATAGCCGACGCTTTCACCATTAGCAGTTGATGTGCGAATGGCTGAAACGCTTTTAGCTTAAGCCTATCAGCAACCGCTTGCGAAATAGCAACGCCAGTTGCGCCAGTATCGACTAGCACATTTACTTTTTGCTCATTAATAAATGCTTCTGCCCGATAATGCCCATCTAATCCACGCTTTAACACCACTTCTGTATCTGAGCCTAAGGCGTTAATTTTATTAGGATTTTGAATATTGTCGGCAAGATAATAAATGATTGCGCCAATGCAAATACAAACTAGAGCAATAAGCAAGCCGTTTCTAGACATCTGTTAAAAGGGAAGTTTTACTTCTGGCGCTGCTGCCAAAATAACCGCGCTAAAACAATCTTGAATGCGTTGTAATGCTACCGCATTATCTGCTTCAAAGCGTAGCACAATCACGGGCGTTGTATTAGAAGGGCGCATCAAGCCAAAGCCATCGGCATATTCCACCCGCAAGCCATCAATGGTCAACACTTCTGCATCTTCAAATATTGCTGTTTGTTGTAGTGTTGCAATTAACGCATGCGGTTCACCTTCTTGCATTTGAATATGCTGTTCTGGTGTACTGATGCTGTCTGGCAAAGCATTGAGCACAGCTGAAGGATCATCAAATCGGCTCAGAATTTCTAATAGGCGCGCACCTGCATATAAGCCATCATCAAAGCCATACCAACGCTCTTTAAAAAATGTATGCCCGCTCATTTCACCAGCCAGCGCGGCGCCAGTTTCTTTCATTTTGGCTTTGACGAGCGAGTGACCTGTTTTCCACATCAGCGGGTTACCACCGCGTGCTTTAATCCATGGTGCTAAGTTGCGTGTCGATTTAACATCGTAAATAATCGTAGCGCCTGGTTCACGTTTGAGTGCATCTTCAGCAAAGAGTAATAACTGGCGATCTGGATAGATAATGTTACCTTCTTTGGTGACGACTCCTAGGCGGTCGCCATCACCATCAAAAGCTAAACCAATTTCAGCATTACCTTTTTGTAGCGCATTGATTAAATCAGTAAGATTTTCTGGCACAGAAGGGTCTGGATGATGGTTGGGGAAGTGTCCGTCCACTTCGCAAAATAACTCTTCAACCTCGCAACCCAATGCTTCATAAAGCTTTCTGGCAAAAGCGCCAGCAACACCATTGCCACAATCAACCGTAATCTTCATGGGCCGATCCAGTTTAATATGGCTACTGATTCTAGTGATATATTCATCATCAATATGATAACTACGCTCAGCACCTTGGCCAGTGCTTTCATGAGTATTCAAGTCATTATTTTCTATCCGTTGACGCAGGGCTTGTATGGTTTCTCCTGATAAAGTCTCACCACCAAGCACCATTTTTAAACCATTGTAATCAGGCGGGTTATGACTGCCCGTAACCATGACGCCGCAATCGGTTTTGAGGTGGTAAGCAGCAAAATACACCACAGGCGTTGCGACTAAACCCAAATTAATCACATCAACACCCGCTTTGCGAATGCCGCGTGAAAGAGCAGAAGCCAATTCTGGCCCTGATAGACGGCCATCATAACCAATGCAGATTGTTTTCTGCTGACGTGCGACGGCTTCACTGCCTAACGCATGGCCAATCGCTTCAACGATAACTGGCGTGAGCGTTTTACCGACGATGCCGCGAATGTCATAGGCTTTGAAAATTTCTTTAGGAACATTGTTATTAGAAAGAGGTGTATTTGAATGCATAGTAAATAATCGCGAAGTAAGTTAAGTGGTGTAACAGTTGATCTAAGCCGAGCAGCACCCAAAACCATTCACTATTGTTTGGCTTTAAATCATAGTGGCAGGATAAATTCATTTTTGCCCAATCAATATGATAGTGCACTAGCATATCGATTAACGCATAGAAAATTGACAGCTTTATTTCAAAAAAGAAGCTAAGTACAATCAATGTGCCGATGCCATGCACACCTGCATGAACGATGCCTCCAGGGTGTAAGTAACGACCTTTATTTAAATACATCCATGGAAACATTTGCAACGGAAAGTCGCAGATGAAATGCTTGATAAATAGCCCAAGCAATGCTTCAAACATACTTAACTCGCTTCATCAATCCAAGCAAGTTGAATGGCTTCTAACACTCTTTCTCCGCAATGTTCTTCGGTGTCATCAAAACCATCTAAGTCCATCACCCATTGCATTAGGTCGGTAAAACGGATGGTTTTTGGATCAACTTCTTCGTATTTGTCGTATAGGTCTTCGGCAATTCGCTGTGTATCTGTCCACTTCATGTTTGTTAGGCTCAATTTATCTACAAAGATTCATTATAGCTTGCTTATAATTTATAGGGGAAGGTCAAAAAAAATCCCAACCACGAGGGCTGGGAGAAGGGAGGAGACGAAACTTTGGAGAATTACGCTCTGATTTAGTTAATGCAAAGAGTGTGCCAATATTTTTTCATTAATAATCAATGGCTTGATATTTTTTGAATGTGATTTTTGATTGTAGACGTGCACCGCCATCATTGAGTGCATGGTTTTAGTGCATGACTTGGTTAAACTTTAACGCCTTATAGCAGTCATTATAGAAGTACATGTACAATTGCTTATATAGCAGACATCAGTTTTAACTAACAAGATGGCATGCTAAAATATGCGATTACTCTAACTAGTCATTTTGGAAGTCATTACCCTATGTTTAGCCATTCAAAAAAGCTTCATCTAACTGATCCTGCCATTGCACAATTAATTGATGCGGAAGTCATGCGTCAGGAGCAACACATTGAACTCATTGCCTCTGAGAACTACACCAGTCCAGCGGTGATGGAAGCACAAGGCTCGCAGTTAACCAATAAATATGCAGAAGGTTATCCAGGTAAACGCTTTTATGGTGGATGTGAATATGTTGACCAAGTTGAACAATTGGCGATTGACCGTTTAAAAGCGCTGTATGGTGCAGAGTATGCCAACGTGCAACCACACTCTGGCTCACAAGCTAACCAAGCTGTTTACTTTGCGATGTTGAAACCTGGTGACACCATTATGGGTATGAACCTTGGTCATGGTGGGCATTTAACGCATGGTTCGCCTGCGAATATTTCTGGCAAGCTATTCAATATCGTGGCTTATGGCTTAAACGAGCAGGAAGAAATTGACTACGATGAAATGGAGCGCGTAGCCATGGAAACCAAACCAAACTTATTAGTTGGTGGTGCTTCTGCTTATGCTTTGCGTTTCGATTGGGAACGCATGGCTGAAATTGCTAAAAAAGTAGGCGCATATTTTATGGTGGATATGGCACATTACTCTGGCTTGATTGCCGGCGGTGTTTACCCTAATCCAGTGCCACATGCTGATTTTGTGACATCAACGACGCATAAAACATTACGCGGTCCACGTGGCGGTATCATCATGGCTAAAGCAGAGTTTGAGAAAAAGCTGAACTCTAGCGTATTCCCAAGTTTACAAGGTGGGCCACTCATGCATGTGATGGCGGGCAAAGCAACTGCGTTTTTAGAAGCGGCAACACCTGAATTTAAAGCGTATCAAGAACAAGTGGTTAAGAATGCCGTGGCGATGGCAGAAACACTAACAGAACGTGGTTTGCGTGTTGTATCAGGCCGTACAGAGTCGCATGTGTTCTTAGTTGATTTACGCGCTAAAGGTTTGACAGGTAAAGCGGCTGATGCGGTGCTTGGTTTAGCGCATATTACCGTTAATAAAAACGCCATTCCTAACGATCCTGAAAGTCCGTTTGTGACTTCAGGCATTCGGATTGGCTCACCAGCGATTACTACACGTGGCTTTAAAGAAGAAGAAGCTAGATTAGTGGCTAATTTAATTGCCGATGTGTTAGATAATCCTGCTGACGAAGAGGCGATTGCGGCAACCAAAGCAAGAGTGCATGAGTTAACTTCGCGCTTCCCTGTATATAGCGCATAAGACTGACGCCGATTAATGAAGTGTCCTTTTTGTAATGCGGATGACACGCAAGTCGTTGATTCGCGTGTCAATGAAGATGGCGATTCAGTTCGCCGTCGACGTCGTTGTGGTAGTTGCGATAAGCGGTTCACCACTTATGAGACGGCTGATTTGCGATTGCCACAAGTCATTAAAGGCAATGGCAATCGTGAAGATTTTAAAGATGAGAAGTTGCGAGAAGGTTTTTTTCTTGCTTTACACAAACGACCTGTTTCTGCTGAATTAATAGAAGAAGCACTACAACATATCCGTAGTAAATTATTGGTATTAGGTGAGCGAGAAGTACCTTCACGCCAAATTGGCGAGTTGGTGATGGCGGAATTGCGTAAGTTAGATAAAGTCGCTTATATTCGCTTTGCTTCGGTTTATCGTAGTTTTCAAGATGCGGATGATTTCCGTGATGCTCTTAAAGAGTTGAAGTAGCGCTTAACGAGATGACCGATTTCACGCCTGATGATCACTTATTTATGACGCAGGCTTTGCGGTTAGCGGAGCAGGGCTTGTACACAACCATGCCTAACCCGCGTGTGGGCTGCGTGATTGTTAAAGACGGCAAAATCATCGGTGAAGGCGCGCATTTAAAAGCAGGCACACCACATGCAGAAGTACATGCATTAAGCCAAGCTGGCGCAACCGCAAAGGGCGCAACTGCTTATGTCACTTTAGAGCCTTGTAGCCATCACGGGCGCACGCCGCCTTGTGCAGAGGCTTTAATCAAAGTAGGTGTAGCAACTGTCATCATCGCCATGCAAGACCCCAATCCGTTAGTAGCAGGTCAAGGCGTTGCCATGTTGCAAGCTGCTGGCATTCAGGTATCAACAGGCTTAATGCAACAGCAAGCTGAGACTTTAAACGCAGGTTTTATTAAACGGATGCAGCAACGTATGCCATTGGTGCGTAGCAAGATTGCAGCAAGTCTGGATGGTAAAACCGCGTTTAGTAATGGTATTAGCCAATGGATTACTGGTGCAGCGGCGCGTAGTGATGTACAGCATTGGCGTGCGCAATCTTGTGCCATCATGACGGGAATCGGTACAGTATTGCAAGATAATCCCAGTTTGACTGTGCGTGAGTTAGCCATTGACCGTCAGCCATTATGCGTCATCGTGGATAGCCAATTAAGAATACCGTTGGAGGCAAAAGTGCTGAGTAATCAGCAAGTATTGATTGCCTTTGCCACAGATTTACAACATAAAGCCGCGCAACTAACAGCCATGGGCGTTGGGCTGATTTGTATCCCAGACGAGGCAGGTAAAGTGTGCTTAAAAAGCTTATTAAGCCACCTTGCAAGCATGGAAGTGAACGAGGTGATGGTAGAAGGCGGAGAAGGTTTGAATGGCGCGCTAATGGCCTTAAACTTGATTGATGAGTTAATTATTTACTATGCGCCGAAACTCATGGGCAGTGATGGCAAAGGCATGTTTGCATTGCCTGAATTGCAAACGATGGAAGCGGTCGTTAATTTAGATATTCATGATGTTCGTCAGTTTGGCCGTGATATTCGAATATTAGCTAAATGTGCTGTTAGTCAACGCGATGATTCATGACGGCAATATGAATATCATTGATACCCATTGCCATTTGGATGCCGCTGAGTTTGACGCTGATCGCGAGCAGGCGCTCAATGAAGCCATTGCATCAGGCGTAAGTGCAATCGTTATTCCTGCCGTAACACCCGATAATTTTGCACATGTTGCTGCATTATCACAACAATATCCACAATGTTGTTATGCGTTAGGCATGCATCCTATGTATGTTGACAACATTAGCCCTAGTGACGTTGCAAGGCTAAGCGCTTTGGTGTCTGAAACTATGGCGCAAGAGAACAAGTTGGTGGCGATTGGTGAAATTGGCTTGGACTTTTATGTAACAAAACAGAATAAAGAGACGCAAGAGTATTTTTTTAGTGAGCAACTTAATATTGCACAAGTACACGATTTACCCGTCATTTTGCATGTGCGTGGCGCGATTGATGATGTATTAAAGCATTTAAGACGGACTAAAGTAAAAGGCGGGATTGCCCATGCCTTTAATGGCAGCATGCACCAAGCTGAAGCATTTATCGAGTTAGGATTTAAGCTTGGATTTGGTGGCGCAATGACATATTCACGCGCGTTGAAAATTAGAGATCTTGCTAAAAATTTACCATTAGAAGCGATTGTATTAGAAACCGATGCGCCGGATATGCCGCCAGCTTGGCTAGAAAAAAAAGCGCGCAATAGCCCAAAAGAGTTATTACTGATTGCAACAACTTTAGCTGATTTGAGGGGTATTCCAGTGGCGCAAATCATTGAAATAACTAGGAAAAATTCATTCGATGTTTTGCCAAAAATAGCTAACTTATACACACGAGTTGAAGCATTACATTAACTAAGGCCAAAAAACAGTATAAAACCAATGAGATACGGTAAGTCATTGATTTTAAATGGTAAATAAATAGATTAAAAAATGAACTTTTTTAAAAAACCCTTTGAAATTGGTAAGTTACGTTTTTATGTCGCTTTAATCCACAAAGTTATCCACAGATTTTGTGGATGGAAAGTGGGAAAAAATACTTATCAATAAATAGCAAGGCATTTATTTAAATTCTTTTGCATGTTTTATCATTGTTAAGGTTGCCCTGAGAGCAAATTCTATGTTTGTAAATAACACCCACTACCGAACAATTTGGCCTAATCCGTCAGGTTCCTCTGTTTCTATCATTGATCAGACCAAGCTACCCTTTTGTTTTGAGATTGTGCAAATTGATTCGGTAGAAAAAATGATTTATGCCATTAGCTTTATGCAAGTGCGTGGTGCGCCATTGATTGGTGCTGCAGCGGCTTATGGTATTGCGCTAGCAATGCTAAACAGAGTTGATGATGACTATCTATTATTAGTCGCTAAGCAATTGATTGCATCAAGACCAACGGCAGTTAATTTAGCTTGGGCAGTTAATCGCATGGTTGCACACTTAAGCGCATTATCTCCAGCAGAGCGGCTTCATGCGGCATGGCAAGAGGCGGCCAAGATTGCAGATGAAGATGTGCAACAAAATCAAACGATAGGTCAGCATGGACTGAAGCTTATTCAACAAGCACATCAAAAAAATACTTTTCATATCCTTACCCATTGCAATGCAGGTTGGTTAGCCACTGTTGATTTTGGTACGGCATTATCGCCGATTTATGCTGCGCACGATGCTGGTTTGGCTATTCATGTCTGGGTGGATGAAACCCGTCCGCGTAACCAAGGCGCTAGTTTAACTGCATGGGAACTGGGGCAACATGGCGTGCCGCATACGGTGATTTCAGATAATGCAGGTGGTCATTTAATGCAACAAGGGCAGGTTGATATGGTGATTGTAGGCGCAGATCGTGTGGCGGCTAATGGTGACGTTTGCAATAAAATTGGTACATACTTAAAAGCACTGGCTGCACATGATAATCGCATCCCCTTTTACGCGGCAGTGCCTAGCCCGACTATTGATGCTAACTTAGCGCATGGTGGCGATATTGAAATAGAAGAGCGGCACCAAAATGAAGTTGCTTATATTCAAGGTCATGCTGCCGATGGTAGTCTGCAAACGATTCGAGTGATGCCAGCAGAAAGTAAAGCCGCGAACCCTGCTTTTGATGTAACACCAGCACGCTTGGTCACTGGCATCATCACCGAGAAAGGGGTTTTTGCCCCAAGTAATTTGGCACAAGGATAATCTGAGCATGAGAGAACAATTAGTTAAGACCGCACAAAAGCTGGTGACAGTAGGATTAAACAAAGGCACTTCTGGTAATTGCAGTATACGAGATGAGGCTGGTTTTATCATCACCCCAAGTGGCGTAGATGCTGAGGATATGACGGCTAATAGCATGGTCAAGATGCAGCTAGATGGCAGTTTTGAAACGAATAAAAAGCCATCGTCAGAATGGTTCTTTCATCGTGATATTTACCAGCAACGACCAGAAGTGAACGCGGTGATTCATACCCATAGCATGTTCGCCACCACCATTGCCTGCTTGCACAAAAACATTCCACCCTTTCACTATATGATTGCCGTCGCAGGTGGCGGTAGTATACGTTGCGCGCCTTATGTCTTATTTGGTACGCAAGCGTTATCGGACACAGCAATGCTCGCATTAAAAGACCGCAAAGCCTGCTTGCTAGCCAATCATGGCATGATTGCGATGGGTGCGAGTTTGGAAGAAGCTTTGGCGATAACAGTAGAAGTAGAAAATCTATGCGAACAGTATTGGCGCTTATTGCAGATTACGCCAACACCGGCTTTGTTAAGTGACGCTGAAATGCAAGCTGTGTTTGAGCAGTTCAAAGGATATGGGAGGTGGAATCCATGATTCTATTATTTTTATTAAAAATTGACCCGGTGTTTCATTGTGGTTGCATCGCCTTTCACGTAAAATAGTCTCCCGTCTGCAATAATTCTTATAAAGCCTTTTCATGACCAAATATGTATTCGTAACCGGCGGTGTTGTTTCTTCTTTAGGGAAAGGCATTGCAGCGGCAAGCTTGGGGGCTATCCTCGAGTCGCGTGGCCTTAATGTGACCATGCTGAAACTAGACCCTTATATCAACGTTGATCCTGGCACCATGTCACCTTTCCAACATGGTGAGGTATTTGTGACCGATGACGGCACTGAAACCGATTTGGATTTAGGCCATTACGAGCGCTTTATTAGCTCGAAAATGGGTAAAAGCAATAACTTTACTACTGGCCAAATTTACGAGAGCGTGATTAAAAAAGAACGCCGTGGTGAATATTTAGGTAAAACCGTGCAGGTGATTCCGCATATTACGGATGAAATGAAATCACATATCCGTGCGGGCGCAAAAGGCGCGGATGTCGCAATTGTCGAAGTAGGCGGTACGGTTGGCGATATTGAGTCGTTGCCATTTTTAGAGGCGATTCGCCAAATGGGTTTTGAAGAAGGCCCGCAGAACGCCTGCTATGTGCATTTGACTTTGTTACCTTGGATTCCGACTGCGGGCGAGTTAAAAACGAAACCAACGCAGCACTCAGTGAAAGAGTTACGTGAAATTGGTATTCAACCAGATTTATTATTATGTCGTGCTGAGCACGAGATTCCTGAAGAAGAGCGTCGCAAGATTGCACTATTTACCAATGTGCGTTTTGAGT
>JAHZMC010000054.1 GCA_022599515.1 Betaproteobacteria bacterium | reverse complement strand
ATGTAACATTTTTATTTTTTGAGAATCTTCAATATGAGTATCTTGTGCAATTAATTGAAACGCTAAACTTTGCAACGCATCACCAACCAATAACGCTGTGGCATCATCATATTGCTTATGCGTTGACGGTTTGCCACGGCGCAAATCATCATCATCCATACATGGCATATCATCATGCACCAGCGAAAAAGCATGAATCAGCTCAACAGCTACGGCAGCGGCATCAGTTTTAGCCGTTTCAGCCTGACAAAATTCGCCAGCAGCATAAGCAAGCAACGCCCGCACCCGCTTTCCACCACCTAAAGTGGCGTAACGCATCGCTTCGTGCAAACGCTGCGGAATAATTGTAGCGGCAGGCATCTGTTGTTCAAGCACAGTTTCAGTCCGTAACTGCATATCAGTCAACCATTGGGTAAATGCTTGGTTTTCCATAGCGGCGATTGATGGGCTTGTCATGCGATGCTTTATTCTTTTTCTGGATTAAACGACACAAGTTTATTTTCTTCAGAAACGATGCGCACTTGCTGCTCTGCATCAGACAGCGATTGTTGGCAAATCTTGAGCAATTCTGCGCCACGCTTATAGGCTATTAACGCTTGCGCAAGCGGCAGATTTTCAGATTCCATTTGGCGGACGATGCCCTCTAATTCGGCAATCGCTTCTTCATAATTAGGCTGTGTATCAGGATTCTTTTTTGACATGTAAGCTTGCTTGTTTTGCGCCATTATTTGGCATTATCACCAGAGGCATTATTTTAACAAAAATTCACCTCACCTTGCGGCTTTTCATTTGCATCAATTAACAATGCGCAATAAAAAAGTACGAATATCATCAATCTCTTCCATTGAAACGCTATGTGTCATTGGATATTCATGCCACGCTACATTATATTGTTCCGTTTGTAATGCTGATAATGAAAGACGGCTTGTTTCAATGCTAATCACATCATCATCAGTACCATGCGCCATAAAGATAGGCGTTTGTTGATTTTGTGGTGATTTCTGTGCAGCGAAAGTCGATTTAAGCGGCAAATAAGTGGATAACGCAATCACGCCAGCCAATGGCTGGTGATAACGCAATGCCGTATGTAGTGCAATTGCGCCACCTTGCGAAAAGCCTGCAATCACAATCTTGTTACTAGGAATGCCTTTATCTAATTCATGTTGAATCAATTGTTCAATACTTGCCTGCGTTTCAGTAATACCAGCTTCATCTTCACGGCTGCCTACTGTTAAACCAAATAAATCATACCAAGCACGCATTTCATAACCATTATTTATCGTTACATTTCGATAGGGCGCATGCGGCAAAATAAATCTTAGCATCGGTAAATCCAGCATCTTCACCACTGGTGAAAAATCGTTACCATCCGCGCCTAATCCATGTAACCAAACCACACTGCCAATTGGGTTAGTGTTGCCGTAAATTTCAATTGCTGGTTCGTTCATATTATTGCTTTCATTGTTGTGTGATTATCCCGTGTTATTTAATGTTATTAAACGCACTCTTCAAAGCCAGTGAACCAAATTGTTGATTCAAGCCCTTGATTCAAATCATGCGAAGGGTGATAGAATAATATGCACTATCACGTTACATAATGTGTAGCGAATATTAATTATTAAAGATGATAACCTTATGGTGCAAACAGGCGCAAATAAACCTTTGTTAGCAGGTAAAGAACGATTACAACAATTAGTGCCATTATCCACACTGTCACCCGCTAGCTTAGATGCTTTAGCCGAAGTGCTGACCATAGAAAAAATAAGCAGAGGCATCGACCCAACAAAAATGCGCGCGCATCAAACAGAAGCGCTTTATCTTATCTCAGGTGATTTAGGGGTGCGTTATCAAGATGGAAAAAAATTAATTTTACGTGGTGAAACTGCTGCGGCAAACAATCCAATTAATACAGTACGTTTGGGTATTAAAGACACCATTGCTTTAACACCAATTGAAATTATACGCATTGATTTAGATGTATTAAATGTGACCCAGACTTGGGATCAAATGGTAGTGCTGACTAATCGAATGCATAAACTGCTGAAGCAAGTACTATTAAGGGCGGCGGTTGAGCAAAGGTAGTGGTTTGACTCGTTACGAAAAGTTGTATTTAAGTAAGTAGCTCTGTCACTACGGAGTTTTTTTGTTATTTTGAAATTATTCAAATAAAAAAAGCAGAGAATAATCTCTGCTTTTTTCAAACATTAAATATGCTATCTAATTACGTAAAATGTAGTCTATATCGATTATCCGCGGCAATTTGATGGCACATATTTTTTATCTGTTGTTGTTGTACAAGTCCAAACTGTTGGGCTGCCTGCTACTGCGGTAGGTGTTAGTATTAATGTGGCGCTTTGTGCTCTCGCTCCCATTGTTACTGTAATTACGCCAGTTGCGGCTGCACATGCTGTTGATGCAATATCAGAAACTGCTGTTGCACTTGTTGCAACACCAAGACATGCATTGGTAGGTAGAGTACCGCCATTAGCTTGAATATTTTCAGATACTGTGGTTTTCATTGAGCTTGCAACACCAAGGCCTTCGGTTACACGTGCACGTACGGTGTAATCGCTATAAGCTGGAATTGCAACCGCTGCCAAAATACCAATAATCGCAACGACAATCATTAGCTCGATTAAGGTAAAACCTTTTTGAATTTGATTCATTTTATTTCCTTTAAGTAAAAGTTTGCATCAAGTTATGGTTATTTAACCTGTTATTAATTTTGTATAGCATAAAACCTATTAATAACAGTGCTTGCGATGTTGTTAGCAATGGCTGTGCCAAGTCCTATGTGGATTTTATAACTAATTGATATTAAATAAATAAAATTTTATCAGTGCTGTAAAGAGTACGTTTCTGATAATTAAAGCAATAAAAAAGCGGGGAAAGACCCCGCTTTTTAGCCTATTGAGTGACAATTATTGTCACTCTAATCTTGTTTCTGTCAAAGATATTACCTTGCCAAAAACAGACTATTTACCAAAATTTCCACCATGGTTTTTTATCAACCACAGTTTTGCTTTTTGTTGCTGCGCTTGTTTTAGTAGCTTTAGAAGTTGCGCTAACTCCCGAGCCCGCTACTTTGAGTTTTCAATGACCTTTTTTAAGCTCTCTAAAGCTGGGGTGTAGGTGTCTTTAACAAACTTTACTGCTGAGGCATCATCTTGGCCTTCAGGAATAGGCGGGTTGTTTGGGTAAAAGCGATAAAAGCGGTGGAAGTATCTTACTGAGCTCTCACCAGCGTTTGGGCCAGGTGATACTGAGATGTATGGACTATAATTGGCTACTGGGCCGCCACTGACAAATTCAAATTTAATTTTCATATCTGCATCATCAACATCTTTAACGCGTTCTACTAATTTTCCACCACTTTTTAGCGTGAGCGTTCTTAATGTTTCAGCGCCTTTTTTCTCAGTTGTTGTATTTGCAACATTTGGCATCCATGCTTCTGCTTTGCCAAAGTCTTTAACCATCGCCCAAACTTTAGCGGGTTCGGCTTTAATGACAATTCTATCGTCCACTTTTTGTGGTGTTGGGCCGTGGGCGACAGCGCTTGCTGAAAATACTGCCATGGCGATGAGTGCTAAAAACTTCTTCATGTATGGTCTCCAAAAATATTTAGTGTGAATTAATCTAAAACTAGATAGCCACTTATTATAAATGACTTCGTTGTTTAAGCCTACGTTAACCATAACGTATTTTGTCTTTGAGGGTTGACGAGATGGTTATTTTTTATTAAGAATAAACTGCCCAAAGGCGCGTGGTTTATCGCCAACAGTGATGCGGTTAATCATTTTATTGGTGGTGGCATCAATCACGCTGACGTTATTTTCACCCCAGTTTGCAACCAATACACGATGGTTAATGGCATCGTAACTAATGCCTTCTGGTGTTTCACCAACGTCAATTGTTGCGGTTACTTTTTGACTAGCAAGGTCAACAATCGAAACACTTTCGTCTAATGTGTTGGTGACATAAAGCGTTTTGTTATCGGGGCTAGCTACAGCGCAATAAGGATGATCGCCTACGTTTATCACAGTTTGCTCCCAAGACTGAGTGTCGATAATCGATACGGTATTAGCATAGACATTAACGCTGTAAAGCGTATTTCCATCGGCGCTTACATGGATGCCAAACGGATGCTCGCCTACTGGAATACGGTATTGAATGTTCAAGTCATTGGTGCTGAGCACTACAATTTCATTTGAATCACGTGCGGCAACATAAAGGCGCAGGCTGTCTGGGCTCACCACAATGCCAGCAGGCGCTTGCTCAACCGTGGCTTGATTTAAAATAGCGTAAGTTTTTGGGTTAATGGCGAGTACGCGATTGCTATACCAATCAGCAACATAGAGTGTTTTATCATTTGGCGCCATGGCAATACCGACAGCAGAGCCTTCGACCGGAATAGCATGAATAACTTTGTTTGAGTTGGTATCGATGACTGAGATATTTTGACTGTCTACATTAGTCACAAAAACACGTTGTAATGTTGCTGAGCCAGCAATGCCAACAGGCGCTTTATCGACTGGAATGGTATCAATGACTTTTTGCTGTTTGGTATCAATGACTGAAATAGTGTTGTCGCCTTGATTGCTAATGTAGGCGAGCGTTACAGATTGCTGTGTGCAAGCGTTAAGCAGGCTGGAAGTAACGAGCAAAATAATTGGCAGTAAACGACGGTGAAAATGCATGAAGACTCCTTAATATTCATAATATTATAGGTTAAATACAAAGCGCTACTTTCATTAGTGCCTAAAGTATGAAAAAATCATGGTAAATATTATAGGCAGTCAATTATGTTAGATCGTGACGGTTTTCGTCCGAATGTGGGTATTATTTTGTGTAATGCGCAAAATAAAGTGTTTTGGGGTAAGCGAATTAAAGAGCATGCTTGGCAGTTCCCACAGGGTGGCATTGATTATGGAGAGAGTCCTGAAGTAGCGATGTATCGCGAACTGATGGAAGAGGTTGGTTTGCGTCCTGAACATGTCGAAATTTTAGGGCGTACACGTGATTGGTTACGTTATGAAGTGCCCAGTCACTGGGTAAAACGTGAGATTCGTAGTAGTTATCGCGGACAAAAGCAGATTTGGTTTTTATTGCGGTTAACTGGTCGTGATAGCGATGTGTCATTAAGAGCGACAGCGCATCCCGAGTTTGATGCATGGCGCTGGAGTGATTATTGGGTGCCGCTGGAAGATGTTGTTGAGTTTAAACGCGAGGTATACAAACTAGCGTTGAATGAGCTGGCAACTTATTTGCATCACAAGCCGAAATCTGTCCGTCAAAAGAAAGCAAAACGACCTACAGCCGTGCCTGCTGGAACGACGAGTAACTAACTTGCAGTAGCCTTGCCCATGACTTCACCCAGTTGAATAAATTGGGCGGGTTGCCAGTTTGGATTAAAGCTTAATGCATCTTTCTGAAACAGCATAACAACTGTTGAGCCGAGCATAAAACGACCCATTTCTTCGCCTTGTTTTAAACTGATATCTTGCTGGTTATATTGCCATTCCTCTACGGTTTTGCTGCGCGGTGGATTAATAACGCCATGCCAAACGGTTGCCATGCTGCCAACAATCGTTGCGCCAACTAATACCATGACAAAAGTGCCGTGTTTTTCTGAGATAAACTCACAAACGACACGCTCATTGCGCGCAAATAAGTTGGGCACGTTTTCCGCTGTCGTTGGATTAACCGAAAATAAATCACCGGGCACATAAGTCATACTGATTAATTTCCCATCGCAAGGCATGTGAATGCGGTGATAATCTTTTGGACTGAGATATAAGCAAGCAAAGTGACCATCTTCAAAGTGATTTGCTAAAGGCGCATTACCAGCAACAAGCGCTAATGTTGAGTAATCATGTCCCTTTGCTTGAAAGATTTGATTCTGACGAATTTCACCAAATTGACTAATCGCGCCATCGACAGGACAAATAAAATCTGCTGTTGCGATTGGTCTAGCACCGTTTTTCAACGGGCGGGTAAAAAAGTCATTAAAGGTTTTATAGCTGCTGATTTCAGGATTTTCGGCTTCTTGCATATTCACTTGATAGCGCTTTACAAACCAATCAATCACTTTTGGAGTCAGTGCAGGGTATTGTAGATTAGCTAGTTTGCCAGCAACAATAGTGATGAGTTGTTTAGGGGCAATTTGTTGTAAAAGGATGGTGAATTTCAATGCAATCTTTCAAGGGTAATGGTGAATTAGGTTGAAGGTGTGATTATATCGCTTTTTCAAAAGATGGATGCATGGCGCGGTTAACTTAACAAATGCTGGATCGCAGCGCTTCGCTCGCGATGACGGGGTAAGAGTAATAGATGATCATGTTGTTTTTTCGCCGTAACTCTATGGACATTGCTTAATTTTACTAGCCTGAGTAACCGTCTTTGCGAGTCACGCAGTGGCGAAGCAATCCAGTTTTCTTATTCAGTAAATCAGAGTGCCCATAAAAAAAGCACAGCGCCGAAGCTAGCTGTGCTTTTTAAGACGATAAAAACTAATTAGTTTTTATTTTTATCAACAATCTTGTTTGCTGCAATCGAAGGCATCATAGCGCGTAATTTAGCGCCAGTGATTTCAATCTGATGTGCTGCGTTGTTGCGACGACGAGCAGTCATTGAAGGGTAGTTTGTTGCGCCTTCAGTGATAAACATTTTTGCATATTCGCCAGACTGAATGCGTTTTAGTGCGTTACGCATCGCTTCACGTGATTGCTCGTTAATCACTTCTGGACCAGTGACATATTCACCGTATTCAGCGTTATTTGAGATTGAGTAGTTCATGTCAGCAATGCCGCCTTCGAACATCAAATCAACAATCAATTTCAATTCGTGTAGGCACTCAAAGTATGCCATTTCTGGTGCGTAGCCTGCTTCAACTAATGTTTCAAAACCCATTTTAACTAACTCAACTGCGCCGCCGCATAATACAGCTTGCTCGCCGAATAAATCAGTTTCTGTTTCATCTTTAAATGTGGTTTCGATAATGCCGGTACGACCACCACCAACACCCATTGCATAAGAAAGTGCTAAGTCTTTTGCTTTGCCTGATGTATCTTGGAAAATGGCGATTAAATCAGGAATGCCGCTGCCGCGTACGAATTCTGAACGCACTGTATGGCCAGGCGCTTTTGGTGCAATCATGATGACGTCTAAGTCAACACGTGGCACCACTTGGTTGTAATGAATGGCAAAGCCGTGCGCAAAAGCAAGTGTGCCACCTTTTTTAAGGTTTGGTTCAATCACATCTCTATAAAGCGCACTTTGGAATTCGTCAGGTGTTAAGATCATCACAACATCTGCCGCTTTAATCGCATCTACTGTCTCAGCTACTTTTAAGCCTTCGTTCTCGGCTTTCTTCCAAGAAGCAGAACCTGCACGTAAACCGACGGTGACATCTACACCAGAATCTTTAAGGTTAAGCGCATGCGCGTGACCTTGTGAACCGTAACCAATAATAGCTACTTTTTTACTTTTAATAATGCTTAAATCAGCGTCTTTATCGTAATAAACTTTCATTTCTTTTCCTTTAAATGCAATTACTTATTTTGTTTGTATAGTGTTAATTTTATGATGACTATTTATAGTTTTAAAATTCGGTCGCCACGTCCAATACCAGACGCGCCAGTTCTTACTGTTTCTAAAATTGCGCTTTTATCTAAGCTTTCAATAAAGGCGTCCAGCTTATGACCAGAGCCAGTGAGTTCAATGGTGAAGCTGCCATCGGTGACATCAATAATGCGACCACGGAAAATATCACACATGCGTTTCATTTCATCTCGATACGTGTTTGATGCTTTTACTTTAATCAGCATTAATTCGCGTTCAATGTGCTTGCCATCGTTTAGATCCAGCACTTTGACAACATCAATCAACTTGTTGAGTTGCTTAATAATTTGCTCAATAATGGCATCGTTACCACTCGTCACAATCGTCATGCGAGAAAGTGTTGGGTCTTCTGTGGTGGCAACCGTGAGTGATTCAATATTGTAACCACGTGCTGAGAATAAACCTGCGACGCGTGATAAAGCGCCTGGTTCGTTTTCCATTAAGATTGAAATAATATGACGCATTATCCATTCTTCCCTGTAATCATTTCAGACAAACCTTTGCCATTCGGCACCATTGGGAACACGTTTTCAGTTTGATCCGTTATAAAGTCCATAAATACCATGCGGTCTTTTAATTTTGGGCTAAAGGCTTCTTTGAGTGCGTCTTCCACATCTGCTGGGTCAGTGATGCGCATGCCGACATGACCATAAGCTTCTGCTAGTTTAATAAAGTCTGGTAATGCATTCATATAAGATTCTGAATAGCGATTCTCATAGAAGAACTCTTGCCATTGTCTCACCATGCCCATGTAGCGATTATTTAAGGTAATTACTTTAATCGGCAGGTTATATTGTTTGCAAGTAGAAAGCTCTTGAATACACATTTGAATCGAGGCTTCACCAGTAATGCAAGCAACTTGTGCTTCTGGGTGCGCTAATTGCACGCCCATGGCATAAGGTAAGCCAACGCCCATGGTGCCCAAGCCGCCAGAGTTAATCCAGCGACGTGGTTTATCGAACGGATAATATTGCGCTGCCCACATTTGATGTTGACCAACGTCTGAGGTAATAAAAGCTTCGCCTTTAGTCACTTCGTATAAGGTCTTAATCACTTGTTGCGGCTTAATCAGTTTGTCATCTAGCGCAAAATCTGAAAAGCGTTTGCCACGCCATGCTTCAATCTGCTTCATCCAGTCAGCTAGTGCGGCTGTGTTTTGCGCAGGCTTTTCTTCTTTAATGAGTGCGTTTAAATCAGTTAATACCGACTTAACATCGCCAACAATTGGCACATCAATTTTGACGCGTTTTGAGATTGATGACGGATCAATATCAATATGGATAATTGTACGTGGACGGCTTAAAAAATGCTCTGGGTTACCAATAACCCGATCATCAAAACGCGCACCAACTGCGAGTAAAACATCGCATTCTTGCATTGCCATGTTGGCTTCATAAGTGCCGTGCATGCCAAGCATACCAAGTGACTGCTTGTCTGTTGAAGGGTAACCGCCTAAGCCCATTAATGTGCTAGTCGTTGGGAAGCCCATTGATTGAATAAATTGTGTTAATTCAGCTGATGCGTTACCTAATACTACGCCGCCACCCGTGTAAATCATTGGGCGTTTAGCTTCTGCAAGCAGTTTAAGCGCTTTTTTGATTTGGCCAGCATGCCCTTTGATAATCGGGTTGTATGAACGCATCTCCACTTTTTGTGGATACTCGAAACGATTTAATGTGGCGGTAATGTCTTTAGGAATATCTACTAGCACTGGGCCTGGACGACCAGTTGCTGCGACATGAAAAGCTTTTTTCATGACGGGCGCAATGTCGTTAATATCTTTAATTAAAAAGTTGTGTTTTACACAAGGTCGCGTAATGCCAACCGTATCGCATTCTTGGAAAGCATCTTCACCAATGGCATAAGTGGGCACTTGACCACTGATGACCACCATTGGAATAGAGTCCATATAAGCAGTAGCAATCCCAGTTACTGCATTGGTTGCGCCAGGGCCTGATGTCACTAATGCAACACCAACTTCTCCTGTCGAGCGAGAGTACGCATCCGCAGCATGCAACGCTGCCTGTTCGTGGCGCACTAAAATGTGTTCAAATTTATCTTGCTGATAAATGGCATCGTAAATATTGAGCACGGCGCCGCCCGGATAGCCAAACACATATTTGACGTTTTCCGCATGTAGACATTTAATCAGAATTTCAGCTCCAGTAAATTGGACCGTCGTTTCTTCATGCTGATTGGGAGTGATGGGATCCTTCATAAATCTTATCATTTAGCTGTTTTGTACGAACCGTATACAATAACTGTTAGAACATATTTGGTCAAGAAAAGTGCTTGTTATTGTTAGATTTAATTATTGCTTAACAATATTAATGATAATCATAATTATTATTATTAATTAACTTCAACATTGACGTTAAGTAGCTGATGATGAGTAGAGTGCAAGTGATAAGTAAGGCGACGCTGCCTAGTAACGAGCGATAAAAGTTGTTTACGATCAGCATCGAGATACGGTTGTATTGGAGATTGGAGGAACTTCATTAACGCTAAATACCTTCAATTTTATGCGGATGAACGAAATTATGCGCTAAGCGGCGGCGCGTTTGGCAATGTAAACTGAAATTAAAGATACAGAATTAATATTAAGTGGCAACCACCGCTTCGTCTCCAATAATGGAAATAGGCATGATTTTTAAACGTTGCGCATAAGCTTTGGAAACCATTTGTGAAGCAGAACTAAAGTCGAGCTTTAATGGATCGATATGATAAAACGCATGACCAGATTCTGTTGCCAGCCAACGTGACAAAGAGTCAGCATTCATGGCCTTGCCAGTGACTAAATCTTGCCACTTTTGCTCGGCAACGATAATGATTGGATGCAAATTAGAGCTATCTAATTTACGATCTTTATACAGCGTTTTAGCTTGTACTTTACTCACTTTGCCAGCATTGACGAGCATGAGTAAAAATTCACCTAAACTAAGCTGGTTTTTATTATCTGAATAATTTGTTTTTGCCATATGTGGGTTAAGCCAAACTTAAAGGTGCGCAATCAATAGCATGGACACAATCCTATTGGATTCTCATTGACAAATCAATGGCTTGAATATTTTTTGTTAACGCGCCAATCGAAATACGGTCTACGCCTGTTTCTGCAATTTGGCGAACCGTGTTGAGATTAACATTGCCAGAGGCTTCTAATAATGCTGCACCATTGCTTATTTCAACTGCAGCGCGCATATCGGCTAAGCTAAAATCATCCAGCAATACACTGGTTGCGCCAGCGGCTAATGCCTCATTCAACTCAGTTAAATTTTCTACTTCAATTTGCACGCTGGCTTCCGAGTTTAAAGCAAAAGCCTGTTGTAACGCAGCGGCAATACTGCCAGCGGCAGCGATGTGGTTTTCTTTAATTAAAATACCGTCATACAACGCAATACGTTGGTTAAAACCACCGCCAATTGTCACCGCATATTTTTGCGCTAATCGTAAGCCAGGCAGGGTTTTCCTAGTGTCTAATATTTGTGCTTTTGTACCTTTTACTAACTGCACATATTGATGCGTATGCGTGGCAACTGCAGATAAGGTTTGCAGAAAGTTAAGCGCGCACCGCTCAGCGCTCAACAACGCACGTGCACTGCCTTTAATTTCACACAGCAACTGATTAGAACTAACTTGCTGTCCTTCTTCAACTTGCCAATTAATTTGAATATTTGCATCTATTTGCGTAAAGCAAGCATTCACCCAATCGATACCGCAGATAATGGCTTTTTCACGCGAAATAATGGTGGCATTGGTCTCTATTTCTGGCACTAGCGATGCGGTTAAATCACCCGAGCCAATGTCTTCTGTTAAAGCATGTTTAACCAATGCATTGACTAGCAGACTAAACTGCTGACTGCCGCGCGGATAAAATTTTGTCATTAGAGATACATTCATATTTGCATTATAATGCAGGGAATAAAAACTAGGTCGTTACCTTATGAAACTGTTATACACACCGAATAGTCCTTATGCACGTAAAGTACGTATTGTGGCGATTGAAAAACACATTGAACTGGAACTGCAAGAAGTAGTGCTCGGTGATCCAGACTCACCAGTAGCGCACTACAATCCATTGGGCAAGGTCCCAACTATTGTGTTCGATGATGAAACCGCTTTATATGATTCTCGCGTGATTGTTGAGTATCTTTCTGCCCGAACGCCAGTCAACCATTTACTACCAAGTGAACATAAGCTAAAAATTGAAGTGTTACGTTGGGAGGCGCTTGCGGATGGTGTTTGCGATGCGGCAGTTGCTATAATCCTTGAACAGCGTAAGCCAGAAGCGCAACAGTCAGAAGCTGTATTGACGAAACAGCGGTTAAAAGTGGAAGCTGGCTTGGCAGCTCTAAACAAAGATATTAGCAAAAAGAAATGGTGCGTTAACGAGACTTTTAGTTTGGCAGATATTTCGGTTGGCTGTTTGTTAGGTTATATCGATTTACGTTTAAAACAATTAAACTGGCAAGATCAATATCCAAATTTAGCTAAGCATTTTACGATTCTTAGCAAGCGTCCTAGCTTTAAAGAAACAATGCCAACTCCTAATTAAATGTAATGCGGCGGGTGAAGCTAAACCCCGCCAGTGATAATACCGCCACCCAAACACACATTGCTTTCATAAACCACGGCTGATTGCCCAGGGGTAATTGCCCATTGTTTTTGACCAAAGCGAATATCCACTTCTTCCGCATTAATCGCGTCAATTTCACAAGGTGCATCAGGCTGGCGATAACGTGTTTTAGCTGCATAGACCCAATTAGTTTCAGGTTCCTCACCACTAATCCAATGCAATTGACCCGCTTTTAAACCATCATTTAGGAGCAATGGATGATCATGACCTTGCACTACGATAAGCTCATTTGTTGCCATGTCTTTTGCTGCGACAAACCATGGT
The DNA here is from genome assembly GCA_022599515.1 of Betaproteobacteria bacterium. GTDB lineage: Bacteria > Pseudomonadota > Gammaproteobacteria > Burkholderiales > Methylophilaceae. Next base: position 18,909 of record JAHZMC010000054.1, on the reverse strand, counting down.
TCGCCATTGCTATCGCGGCTGCCGCCAATTTTTAACCCTTGGCGTTGACCTAAGGTGTAATACATTAAGCCATCATGTTGACCAACTGTTTTACCTTCAGGCGTTTTGATATCACCTGGTTTTTTAGGTAAATAACGTTGTAAAAATTCTTGAAACGGGCGCTCGCCAATAAAGCAAATGCCAGTTGAATCTTTTTTCTCGGCATTGGCTAAACCAATTTCGCGCGCCATTTCACGCACTTCGCGTTTTAAATATTTTCCTAATGGAAATAAGGTTTTACTCAACTGCGCTTGATTTAAACGATGTAAAAAATAGCTTTGATCTTTACTACCATCATCTGCTTTTAATAATTGATAATGTCCCGCTCGCAGCGGATTTTCCCGCACTTGTGCATAGTGACCAGTAGCAATTAAATCGGCGCCCATTTCCATGGCGTGGTCTAAAAATGCTTTAAATTTTATTTCTGCATTACAAAGAATATCGGGGTTTGGTGTTCGACCTGCTTCATATTCTGCTAAAAAATTAGCAAATACGCGGTCTTTGTATTCTTTACTAAAGTTAACCGCTTCAATCTCAATGTCGAGTTTATCGGCGACTGCAACAGCATCGATTAAATCTTGTTTGCTCGAACAATATTCATCATCGTCATCATCCTCCCAATTTTTCATGAAAAGACCTGTGACTTCATAGCCTTGTTGTTTTAATAACATGGCGGTAACGGATGAATCAACACCGCCAGATAAACCGACGACTACTTTTCTACTCATATTGTGGTGCTCATAAATTAAATAAGTTTATATTAAATGGTTGTATATTTAATCATCTTATAAATGGGTGATGGCTGCTAATGGATATTGTTTGCCTGCAAGATAATCTTCAAAACAAGTTAGTACTTGGTCGCTACGCATCAACGCTTGTTTTTCGCGAATCTCGTCAATACTCATCCAAACCGCTCTGATAATTCCATCGTCTAACACTTGCTCAGGATAATGTTTGCTGACTGAACCAATAAAAGCAAACCGTAAATAGGTCGTTTCATTGTGTTCATGTTTCCAATGATAGATACCTAGCAATGCTCCTGGCGTAAATTCGTAAGCGGTTTCTTCTAAGGTTTCTCTAATCACTGCATTTACAATCGTTTCGCCATCTTCTAAATGACCAGCAGGTTGATTAAAACGAATGCCGCGACTGGTTTCTTCTTCCACCAATAAAAACAAACCGTTTTGTTCAACGATTGCCGCGACTGTTGCGTTAGGTTTCCAAATTTCTTTATTCACTTTGCTTTTCTTAAAAGATACTTTTACTATTTTACGCTAAGCTGTGCGCTACGGATAGCTTAGCGTAATGCCACTCAAACCAGTAATCGTTTGGTAAACTGAAGGTAGTCAATTAAAGTATCGATATGACAATGAAGCATAATAAACAAATGGTAATTTTGGCTTCTAGAAGTCCACGTCGCATAGAATTACTTAAACAGGTTGGCATTGAGTGCATTGTGTTGCCAGCCGATATTGATGAATCGCTGAGGCAAGGTGAGTTGCCCGCGCCGTATGTAAAGCGCTTGGCCAAAGAGAAAGCATTAGCAACAGCCGCGAACATGAAAAAAGAATACTCACACATGATAGTGCTGGCCGCTGACACCACAGTGAGTGTGGGCGATGAGGTTTTAGGAAAGCCAGAAAGTGATCAAGACGCTGCTAGGATGCTAGCGTTATTATCGGGTACAAAGCATACCGTACATACGGCAGTGGCGGCCTATCATGATGGTAAAGTGAGCGTGGTATTAAAAACAACCACCGTTAAGATGGCAAAGTTGACTACAAAAACAATTGATGCCTATATTGCTTCTGGTGAGCAGCGCGATAAGGCGGGTAGTTATGGCATACAAGGTAAAGCGGCTGCATGGATAGAAGCGATTGAAGGTAGCTATTCGGGCGTCATGGGTTTGCCTTTGTTTGAAACCGTGCAATTGATGAATAAAGTCACCGCAGCATCGTTAAAAAGATTATTAAAAGCTAAAGAAGAGTAAAACAATTGGGACAAGAGATATTAATTAATGTGACGCCACAGGAAACACGTGTGGCGGTGTTAGAGCATGGCGTTGCGCAAGAGCTGCATATAGAACGCAGTTCATCGCTGGGCATTGTCGGTAATATTTACTTTGGCAAGGTTTGCCGCGTATTGCCAGGTATGCAATCCGCTTTTGTGGAAATCGGCCTGCAACGCGCTGCTTTTTTACATGCGGCAGATGTTAGGCTGTGTCAAAGTGACGGCGAAATAGAAGGTAAGCCCATACAAGAAGTTTTGCATGAAGGCCAGCTGATTATTGTGCAAGTGATTAAAGAGCCGATAGGCACGAAAGGTGCGCGGTTAACGACAGAGATTACTATCGCAGGTCGTTTTTTAGTATTTTTGCCACATCAAGAACATATTGGCGTTTCACAGCGGATTGAAGATGAAGACGAGCGCGAATTATTACGAAATCGTTTATTGGGATTGTTACCCAAAGAGCGAAAAGGTGGCTTTATTATTCGCACCATGTCTGAAAGGGCAACCGACCAAGAGTTATTGGCAGATGTTGCGTATTTAGAGAAGGTCTGGGAAAAAATTCAAGAAGATAGCAAGGTGGCGACTGAGCGCTCTTTGATTTTTTATGATTTAAGTTTACCAAGGCGTGTGTTGCGCGATGTTGTGAATGCCGACACCGTTAGCATTCGCGTTGATTCAAAAGAAACCTATGTGTTGATGAAAGAGTTTGCAGAGTTGTATGTAATGAATGTAGTCAAACTACTGAGTCATTATCAAGGCAAGCGACCAATTTTTGATTTTTATAATATCGAAAAAGAGTTTGAACTTGCATTTTTGCGTAAGGTTGACCTTAAATCTGGCGGTTATTTAATTTTTGATCAAACAGAAGCATTAACAACGGTAGATGTGAATACGGGTAGTTTTGTTAGTGGAAAAAGTCTTTCTGATACTATTTTCAAAACCAACTTAGAAGCAGCGCAAGGTATAGCACAGCAGCTACGTTTACGTAATTTGGGTGGCATTATCATTATTGATTTTATTGATATGGATGAAGATTCACAGCGCGAAAAAGTGTTGGAAGAGTTGAATCGTGCATTGAGTATTGACCGAGCAAGAACCAATGTGAATGGCTTTACGCAGCTAGGTTTGGTTGAGATGACGCGCAAACGAACGCGTGAAAGTTTGGCGCATTTATTATGCGAGCCTTGTGACGTTTGTTCAGGCCGCGGCGAATATAAAACGGCGCAAACCATTGCATATGAGATTATGCGTGAGTTATTGCGCGAGTCTAGACAGTTCGAAGCAACGGTATTTAAAGTGATTGCTTCGCCTAGTGTGATTGATTTAATGCAAGATGAAGAGTCGCAAAGCTTGGCTAATTTATCTGATTTTATTGATACACGGATTGTGCTCCAAGTGGATACTAAGTATCCACGTGAAGTGTTTGATATTGTTTGGAGCTAATGGTTTATCAGACCGATATTAAATACCAAAAGCCAAGCTTCTTGCTAATATATCGACAACCGATACATTAATCATTTGCAATAGAATAATCGCAACTAACGGTGAAAAATCAATGCCGCCTAACGCAGGCATCAGCCGCTGAATAGGGCCTAAGATTGGTTGCGTTAGGCTGTGAAGCGCTGGTGCAATTAGCATGTGTGGGTTTACCCAGCTTAAGATGACATGCAGAATGAGTGCATAGAAAAAAATATCAAGCACCGCACGGACAACACCTAACAAGCTCAACCCAAGTACATTTGGCCAAATCGGCACATCTGCTACTGCGAAAGGAAATCCGCTTAGACCAAGTATAGCTAGGTGCAAAAGTAATTGCGTGATAAAAGCCAGCACGAGTGTGGATACGTCATTTTTCTTCCAGCTAGGAATAAATCGGCGCGCAGGTTTTACGGCAAAATCCGTTAAAGCGATGACGATTTGACCAATGGGGTTATAAAAAGATACTTTAAATGCTTGCATGATAAAGCGCAGCAAAAACATCATGGTGAGTAAGCTAAAAACAGTAGTCAGTAAAAATTGGGTAGCACTTTGAATCATGGTCATTAACCTTTTTCTGTTTTGTTTGTGTGTTTCATTGTATTGCCGACTTGCTCATTATTTACTATCACTAGGCATTTTACCTAATTCATCGCCCAGTGATTTTGCTCGTTTATAAGCAAGTTCAGCCGCTAGTTTAATGGCTTCTTTCACCTTTGAATTCTCTAAACTCAGCAAGCCTTGTTCGGTCGTGCCGCCTTTGGATGTTACTTGTTCTCTTAATCGTGCAACGGATGTTTCGCTAACGTCCGCAAGTAGGCTAGCACCTTTAAAGGTGGCCAGACTTAATTTTTTTGCTTCAGATTCGCTTAAATTAAGCGACTGTGCAGCGGCTTGCAAAGCTTCGATAAAATAAAACACATAAGCTGGGCCACTACCAGAAATTGCGGTTACAGCATCAAGCTTTTCTTCGCTATCAACCCAAATTGTTTCTCCAGCTGCTCGTAAAATTTGGTCAGCTATTGCAATCTGTGCTTTAGAAACGGCAGGGTGCGCATAAAGCCCGGTAATGCCCGCTTGAATTTGCGCGGGTGTATTAGGCATGGTGCGGACAATGATTTGATAATCATTTAGCCAAGCACTTAAGTCTTGCAATCGAATGCCAGCTGCAATTGAAATAATTAATTGTGTTGTTAACAGTGGTGCCAGTGTCTTGGTTAAATCAGGTAATTGTTGTGGCTTAACCGCTAATACAATTGCATCGCAAGCTACGGTATCAGCTAGATCGCTGGTAGCTTTTATACTAAACTGTTGTTGCAGGCCATCATGTTTGTTGACATCTAATTCAACAACAGTGATATCAGACATTACTAACTGCTGTGTTTTAAGTCCGGAGAGCATGGCTTGCGCCATATTGCCGCCACCAATAAATGCTAATTTCATGGTTATTTACTCATCATTTTTAACGGGTGTTCTTGCGCCAAAAATCGCAGAACCGATACGTACAATAGTAGCACCTTCTTCAATGGCAGCCACGTAATCATCCGACATTCCTATCGAGAGGGTGTCAATATCAAAGCCATTTTGCTGTAGCAGCATAAAAGCTTCTCTAACGACTTTAAATTGCTGACGTTGTTTAGCAACATCAGAAGTAGGCGCTGGAATAGCCATTAAGCCTCTTAATTTGAGATTCGGTAGCTTAGTAATTTCTGTTGCTAGATCAATTAACTCTTGTGATTGAATGCCACTTTTAGAAGCTTCATTGCTACTATTAATCTGAATACAAATATTAAGCGGCGGCAATGTAATATCACGAGCTTTGGATAGACGCTGTGCAATTTTAAGTCGATCAACGGATTGCACCCAAGTAAAATGCTGCGCAATTAATTGCGTTTTATTGCTTTGAATAGGGCCAATAAAATGCCACTCTATGTTGCAATCACCCAACAGATTTTGTTTAACAATGGCTTCTTGAACATAATTTTCACCAAAAACAGTTTGCCCTGCTCGGTAAGCTTCTCTCAGCCGTTCAGCGCCTTGTGTTTTACTGACAGCAAGTAACTTGACGTTATCTTGGCGATTGACACGATTTTTTGCCTGCAGAATATTTGTTTGAATTACTTGCAAGGAGTTTGAAATTATGGTCATTATTCAGTGATAATAAAGAATATACTTTATGTAGAATCTTAAGTATAACAGGAGTTGAAAGTGGATATTTCAGATTTACATTTGTCCGCAGGTTTGCCACCGTCTGCAAAAGATTTCAGCCCATTATCTTGAAACAGCTCATTAATTTTAGGTCCAATACCTTCAATAACGATTAAGTAATCTGCATTTTTTATGGTGATGCCTGCCGCTTTAGCTGTGGCTAAGTCAATAACGCTCTTAGTTGCGGCGACTGTTTTTGGTTTAGCTTCTGCCGTTTTAGGAGACGCTTTTTTTAGGGGCTGTTTTGCAGGTGCTGGTGTTTTTTCAGTTGGAGTAACGCTAGTAGCAGGCACATCAGCCATTTTTGCTGAAGGGGGAGAAGTGGTTTCTTTCGGTTTTTTGCAACAACGTTTAGATAGCCAATAATTGAGCAACCAACCAACCAACCTACCAAGCAATGCACCAACCAAGAACCATATTACACATCATCCTAAAGAGCCCATTTTTTAGTCTCCCAATTAAAATAAATGATTACATTTCAATTTGCTCTTAATTGAGCAAGATGTTCAAACATGTAGAAGAGCACACTATTGATCTCTTTTTATAATGCGTCAAGTCTTCGTGTTGTATTGCAATGATCAATGTTGTATTTACTTCATCTTATCTTGATAGGTGATTTGCCCATTCATCAGGGTATAAATTACTTTGCCTGTCAGTTCCATATTGATGAAAGGCGTATTTTTACCTTGACTTTTAAGCGCAGTTGGCGTCACTTGCCAAGCAGCTTCAGGATCGAAAATGGCAATATCTGCATTCGCCCCTACACTAAGATTGCCATTATTAATACCTAAAATTGCAGCGGCTTCGCTGGTGATTTTAGCAATGGCATTTTGTAGTGAGGCTTTATGATTGCTTGACCATTTCAAGGTGAGCGGTAGCAGCAACTCTAAACCAGTTGCGCCAGCTTCAGCCTCTGCAAAAGGCAGCAACTTTGCATCATCATCGACTGGTGCATGATCAGAACAAATAGCGTCAATCGTACCATCTTTAACGCCTAAACAGAGCGCATCTTTATCGCGCAGTGTGCGCAGTGGTGGTTTTAGGTTGGCATTACTATCAAAATAACCAATATCATGCTCTGTAAGGTGCAGATGATGAATGCTGACGTCGGCGGTAATAGCTATGCCATTTTTCTTCGCTTCTCTAATTAGAGCAACGCCTTCAGCGGTAGAAATGCGGCAGAAATGAATTTTTGCTTTTGTTTCTTGCGCAATACGTAAAACAGCCGCTATTCTTAATGACTCTGCCGCACTTGGAATGCCTTTTAAACCAAGTCGTCCAGCCACTTCGCCATCATGCGCAACCCCATCCTTGGCTAGAAATGGTTCCTCTGGCCGTAAAAAAACCGTGTAGCCAAAAGTAGCCGCATATTCAAGCGCACGCCATAACACTTGCGTATCAATAATCGGGTGGTCTGCTTGCGTGAAACCAGCACAGCCAGCCTCAGTTAGCTCGCACATTTCAGTCAGCGCTTTGCCTTCTAGCTTTTGCGTTAATGCCCCAAGCGGATAAATGCGCGCTAGATTATGTCGCCATGCGCGAAGTTTGAGCATTTCAACTAATCCAGGTTCGTCTAATACTGGATCAGTATCAGGCGGGCAAGACAAGCTGGTTACACCTCCAGCAGATGCAGCACGTAATTCGCTTTCTAGTGTTGCTTTGTACTCATCGCCAGGTTCGCGTAATCTTGCGCATAGGTCTACAAAGCCTGGTGCGACGATTAAGCCAGTAGCATCAATGGTTTGATTGGCAGAAAATCCTTTAGGTGCTTCACCGATACCAACAATTTGCCCAGCAGCAATATAAAGGTCTTGCTTAGCATCGATATTGTTCTTCGGGTCGATAATACGTCCATTTTTAATCAGTATTTTCATGCTGCACCCCCTGCAAGAATCGCCATAACTGCCATACGAATGGCAATGCCATAAGTGACCTGCGGCAAAATAACGGCTTGCCCAGAGTCTGCAACGCGCGAGTCTATTTCTACACCGCGGTTCATTGGGCCAGGATGCATGACAATGGCATCTGGTTTAGCTAAAGCCAGTTTTTCGGGGGTCAGGCCGTAGGTTTTGAAAAACTCTTGTGTGCTTGGCAACATTGCACCACTCATCCGTTCACTTTGAAGTCGCAACATCATCACAACATCCACGTCTTTCAGTCCAGCTTTCATATCGTGGAAGACATGTACGCCTAGCTTTTCAACCTCATTTGGAAGCAGTGTTTTTGGTGCGATGACCCGTATTTCTGGCACACCTAATGTGGTGAGTGCGTGAATTTCACTACGTGCTACACGAGAGTGTAAAACATCGCCTACAAGTGCAACCCGCAAGTTGTGCATCTCTGGCTTGTATTTTCTAATAGTAAAGACATCCAGCAAACCTTGTGTTGGATGTGAGTGCCGGCCATCCCCAGCATTGACCACGCTGATATTGTCCGGCACATGTTTTGCAATCAGGTGGGCTGCGCCGCTTTGATTGTGACGAACTACGAACATATCCGTATGCATAGCAATCAGATTGTTCACTGTATCAAGAATCGCTTCGCCTTTAGATTGCGATGAGGTGTTAACGTTAAGATTAATCACATCAGCTGATAACCGTTTGGCGGCAATTTCAAATGTCGTGCGCGTTCGTGTGCTATTTTCGAAAAAAATATTGCAGACTGTTTTTCCGCGCAATAACGGTACCTTTTTAACGTCACGTTGTGCAACACTCACAAAAGACTCAGCTGTATCGAGAATCTGTACTAACACCTTTTTAGGCAGGCCTTCTATGCTCAATAGGTGCTTGAGTTTGCCATCACTGGTCAGTTGCGGGTTATACATCGGCATCCTCAGTAATTTCTAAAGCAAGATTTAGCTTGCCTTGCGTTGTTTGTGAAAGCTGGAAACGTTGATTAGAGGTGAGCGGAATAGTAGCGCCAACAATCTGTGGTTGAATCGGCAGTTCTGCACCGCCACGATTAATAAGTACGGCTAAGGTAATGCTCGCTGGGCGACCAAAATCAAACAATTCATTGATAGCGGCACGTGTGGTTCGGCCAGTGTAGAAAATATCATCAATTAATATAATATGTTTGCCTTGCACATCAAAGGCAATATTCGCTGCTTGTGATTGATTTTTTAAGCCACGTTGCGCAAAGTCATCTCGATAAAGCGCTGCATCCAATGTGCCATGCGGTACTGCTTGTTCCAGGCTAGCCAGTATGCGTTCCATTAGCCAAACGCCACCACTGTGAATGCCAACAATGGCCGTATCTGGCTTGATAAGCGCCGTGATTTTTGTGGTGATATCGCTGAGTAAGGTTTCTGGATTAGGTAGTTGCATCGTTTATGTTTTTTGTACGCTATCAAAGTAAGATTGTAATATGACTTGCGCAGCCACTGCATCAATTATCGACTTTTGTTCTCGCGCGTTGATGCCCGCATTCGATAATTGCTGTGACGCTTCGACCGAGCTTAAGCGCTCATCCATCATCATGACGGGTAAATTAAAACGGCCTTCCAGCCGCTGCGCAAACTTCTTCGCTAACTGCGTTAATGTATGCTCTGTACCATCTAAATAAGTGGGTAAACCAACAATTAGCAAACTAGGTTGCCATTCATCAATCAGCTTTTTAATGGCGGTAAAGCGCACCCCTGTGATTTCTGAGCTAATCGTTGTATGCGCATGCGCTGTTTTTAACATGGTTTCGCCCACAGCAACGCCAATACGTTTTTCACCAAAATCAAAGGCTAGCACAGTGCCAGTAATATCTGGGTAACTACGTTCTATTATCGGCAAATGGCTTTGGCTTAACATCATGCATGCCCCGCAATATCAGATAGGTTACCCAAGTTTAGTCCCATGATACTCATGCCTAAGTTTAAACGATTCGCAGGCGGTTCATCAAAGATAATTTGATGGAGCGCTTGCGGATCTAACATCTCTACGCTCAACCAAGCATTCAGCCCCATTTCTTCTTCTAATTGCCCCGCAGACCAACCTGCATAACCTAAGGCAATCATCATTTTTTCTGGCGCTTGGTTATTTGCCGCGGCTTCTAAAATGTCTTTTGAAGTGGTCAGTGAAAGTGCGTCATTAATGAGCAGGGTTGAATCGTATTCTTGATTGGGAATATGCAGTACGAAGCCGCGCTCTTGCTGCACAGGGCCGCCCTCATAAATATGATTTTTCAGAAACGGCGCTGGTTTTGGCTCCAAATGTATTTGTGCAAGCAAGTCAGCCACATTATGTTCAGATGGGCGGTTGAGGACGATGCCCATGGCGCCGTCTTCATTATGGGTGCAGATAAAGGTGATTGTTTGAGAAAAACGCGGGTCAGTCATGCTAGGCATTGCGATGAGAAACTGACCTGTAAGATTTAAATTTTCCAATGTTTTAAGTTTAACACATTTTTAATATTTTTTAATATGAAAGATAAGTGAATAAACCAAGTCCAATCATAGTGTTAGCTTGGTTGATTATTATTTATCTGACTCCAAATAACCTGTAATTTCTAAGCCAAACCCATCCATACTTGGCATTTTGCGCGGCGTTGCCATTAACTTCATTTTTTTAACACCTAAATCCAGCAAAATCTGAGAGCCAATACCATAAGTTCTCAGCTCTTGGTTATAGCGAATAGGCTCATCCGCATTTTGAATGCGATGAATCAAATCGGTGTCTGATTCGCTGTGATATAGCAACACCATCACACCGCATTCTGCATCAGCAACGGTTTTCATGGCTTTTAAAGTGTTCCAGCTATGCGATGTACTTGTGCTGTCTAGGAAGTCAAAAACAGATAGTGGTTCATGAACACGCACTAAGGTCTCTTTATCTGCACTAGGTTTGCCTTTGACGATAGCAAGATGCGTTTCTTTAGAGATGTTATCGCGATAAGCAATCAAATGCATTTTGCCATAAGGCGTGTTAATTGGGCGTTCAACCGCACGTTCAATCAAGGTCTCATGTTCGCTACGGTAATGGATTAAATCAGCAATTGTGCCAATTTTAATTTGATGTTGTGCAGCAATCTCAACCAAATCTGGCAAGCGTGCCATTTCGCCATCATCTTTTAAAATTTCACAAATCACGCTGCAAGGCGCTAAACCAGCTAATGCAGCTAAATCGGAACCTGCTTCAGTATGACCAGCTCGCACGAGAACGCCGCCATTCATCGCTTTGAGTGGAAAAACATGGCCAGGGCTAACAATACTTTTTGCATTGGCGTCTTTAGACACTGCGGCTTGAATCGTTTTTGCACGGTCGGCGGCGGAGATGCCAGTAGTCACGCCTTCCGCGGCTTCAATAGAAACAGTAAAGTTAGTGCCTAGACGTGTACCATTATGATCAACCATAGGCGGCAGGTTTAATTGCTGACACCTCGCTTCATCTAATGTTAAACAAATTAAACCGCGCCCATGCTTTGCCATAAAGTTAACATTTGCAGCGGTAGCAAACTCTGCCGCAATAACAAAATCACCTTCATTTTCACGGTTTTCATCATCGACTAAGATAACCATTTTTCCTTCACGAATGTCGGCAATAATTTCTGAGATAGGGCTAATTTGTTTGTGTGGCATTTAGTTGCTTTCGGTTTCCCACTGTTGCATTCTTTCAACGTAACGGGCAATTTGGTCAATTTCTAGATTAACTTTGCTACCTACGTTAAGTGCGCCTAGTGTGGTTTTTTCTAGCGTGTGTGGAATGATGTTAATCGCGAAATTATCTTTTTCTATGGAATTGGTCGTCAGACTCACCCCGTTAACGCAAATTGAGCCTTTGCGCGCAATATATTTTGAAATGGCGTGCGGTGCGCGAATCACTAATAACCAACAGTCATTGATGGCTTCAAATTGAACAACTTCTCCAATCCCGTCCACATGCCCGCTCACTAAATGACCACCTAGTCGACTATCAAGGCGCATCGCCTTTTCTAAATTAACGAAACCTTTTTGATTGAGGCCAGTAGTAACGGTTAATGTCTCTTTAGAGACATCTGCGGTAAAGTGCGTTTGATTGATGGTCGTAACGGTTAAACAGACGCCATTAACCGCAATGCTGTCACCGATGTTGACATCACTTAGATCAAGCTGATTAGCAGCTATGCTGATTTGAATGTCGCCTGTTGATTGTGTGGCTGGTGTTAATTGACCAACCGCTTGAATGATTCCTGTAAACATCTCGCCATTTTACCGTTGTCACTGTATTTTATCTATGGATAAAGATTGAAGAGTTAAATTTTTTTCAATGGCTTGCAATCTTTAAGCCATATGCTGTTAAGATTTCGCAATGTCATTTTTCAGCCAATTTTTTTCAAAAATAAGTTTGCCGTATGAGCTGTTTGTTGGTTTGCGCTATACCCGTGCTAAACGTAAAAATCATTTCATCTCATTTATCTCTCTGACTAGTATGGTGGGTATTGCTTTAGGCGTTGCCGCGCTCATTATTGTGTTGTCGGTGATGAATGGTTTTCAGGCCGAGTTACGTAACCGCATACTCGGCGTGGCGTCTCATATTGAAATTACTGAAAACAATAATAAATTAACGCATTGGCAGGCGCTTGCAGCACAGGCTGAAGCACAACCCAATGTGCAAGCAAGCGCACCTTATGTGATGGCGCAAGGCATGCTAAGTAATGGGCAAGCAGTGCAAGGTGCATTGGTGCGTGGCGTGCTGCCTAGTGAAGAGGATAGAGTCGCTGACTTAGGCAAAAGCATGCAAAGCGGACAATTGTCTGAACTGGTGTCAGGTGAGTTTAATATTATTTTAGGCACCGATTTGGCTTATAACTTAGGTGTATCTGTTGGTGACAAAGTGGTGCTAATGGCGCCGCAAGGGCAGTTTACGCCAACAGGCGTTATTCCGCGTTTAAAGCAATTTAGAGTAGTTGGTTTATTTCAAATTGGCATGTACGAATATGATGCAGGTTTGGCACTTATTCATATAGAAGATGCAGCTAAGCTCTATCGCATGGGTGAGCAAGTGTCAGGCTTGCGATTGAAAATTAATGACTTATTTGATGCGCCTACCATGACCGCAGAGTTAAACAAAAGCTTACAACCATTAGGCGCTTATTACATCACTGATTGGACGCAGCAACATGCTAATTTTTTTAAAGCAATCCAATTGGAAAAAAGAGTGATGTTTATTATCCTGACCTTAATTGTTGCCGTAGCTGCGTTTAATATTGTCTCTACATTAGTAATGGCCGTGACCGATAAACGAGCAGACATTGCCATTATGCGAACTTTGGGCGCCAGTCCACAAAGTATTATGCAAATTTTTATTATTCAAGGTGCGCTCATTGGTATTATTGGTACCTTTTTTGGCGCTATTTTAGGCATTGTGATTGCATTGAATATTGATACGATTATTCCATTTATTGAGAATTTGTTTCAAATACAGTTTCTTGCAAAAGATGTTTATTACATCAGCGAATTGCCTTCAAAATTAGAATGGAATGACACGATTACTATCATCGTGACGTCTGTTGTTTTAAGCCTTATCGCAACTTTATATCCTAGTTATAAAGCTTCCAAGATTAATCCAGCGGAGGCCTTGCGTTATGAATAGTATTGTTCGCTGTCAGGGGCTCAGAAAAACCTATACAGGTTTAGATGTAGCGGTATTAAATGGCATTGATTTGTCCCTTAAAAAAGGTGACCAGATTGCTATTGTTGGTGCTTCTGGTTCCGGCAAAAGCACCTTGCTGCATTTGCTCGGTGGCTTAGATACGCCGAGTGGTGGTGAGGTGGCGTTGCTTGGTAACAATTTGAATCAGCTGTCTGAGGCAAGAAAAGGTCAAATTCGTAACGATTCTTTAGGTTTTGTTTATCAGTTTCATCACTTGTTACCTGAGTTTACCGCGATTGAAAATGTTGCGTTGCCATTGCTAATTGGCCGTATGCCGCGCGAACAAGCTTTAGTTAGCGCCAGAAAAATGCTAGAAAAAGTTGGTTTGTCCCATCGCTTAGAGCATATGCCAGGTGAGCTATCTGGCGGGGAGCGTCAACGCGCGGCATTGGCACGTGCTTTAGTGACAGAACCAGCTTGTATTTTAGCGGATGAGCCAACTGGTAATTTGGATCGAGTAACCGCGAATCAAGTGTTTGATTTATTGATTGAAATTAATGCGGTATTGAATACCAGTTTGATTGTGGTCACCCATGATTTAACATTAGCAGCTAAGATGCAACGGCAATATCGGTTGGAAGATGGTTATTTACAGACATTGACTTAACACTGATTTAACGAAATTTCGCCTAGTTTTTATACCAAATGCAATTAGATTGAGCGTCTATGGACGCTGTAATGTAGATGCAATAACAACAATAAGAATAAAAAACGATGCAAATATTACTGGTTTCAGCCTTTGTTGCTGGTGTTTGGTTATTACAGCAGCAATCCAATTTACCTTCGCTATCTTTATTTTTTTGGCTTGTCACTTCCGTCAGCCTTTTCACCTTCGTTTTATCCAAATTCACACAATTTTCACCTCAACTAAAACGACTGATGATGCTTCTAGCGGTTTGTTTATTTGGCTTCTTTTATGCTGCTAGCTTTGCCACCTTCCGCTTAAGTGATGAACTGCCCAAAGGGTGGGAACAAAAAAATATTGAAGTTGAAGGTGTTGTGTCTAGTATGGCAGAGCGCAATGCCTATGGTGAGCAGTTTCGTTTTGATGTGGAGCGAGTGATTACATCAACGGCGCTAGAGCAGACAGTACCAAAGCACATCACACTGAATTACTATCAAAAGAATGCTTGGCAAGCAGCAGCACCCATAGATTCTGCTTATTTGCTGAGACCATCAACATTTAAAGCAGGGCAACGTTGGCGTTTTACTGTCAGATTAAAACGACCGCATACCACTTATAACCCAAATGGCTATGATTTCGAAGCATGGGCATTGGCGCAGAATATTCGCGCTATGGGCTATATCCGCAATCAAAACGATATGGAGAAACTGGCGGATTTTGTTTGGCGGCCGCGCTATATGATTGAATATTGTCGTGAAAAAGTGGGCGGGCGCATTACGCAAGCTTTAGCAAATCAACCATATGCTGGCGTGATTCGTGCTCTTGTTGTTGGCGATCATAGTCAGATTAGTGCAACCGAATGGGAAGTTTATTTGCGCACAGGCACTAACCATTTGATGAGTATTTCAGGTTTGCATATTACGATGTTGGCAGGCTTGGCGTTTAGTTTGATTGCTTTTTATTGGTGTCGCTTTCAGCGCCTAGTACTAATAATGCCAACTAGAAAAGCAGCGGTAATTGGCAGTGTGTTCGTCGCTTTGCTTTATGCATGCTTGGCTGGATTGTCGGTGCCAACACAACGAACGTTAATCATGTTGACTACATTTGCAGTGGCATTGCTGCTTAATAAACGAGTGTCAATGTCTTATGTGCTAACGGTTGCAGTGCTACTTGTTGTGTTGTTAGATCCTTGGGCTGTCATTGCGCCTGGTTTTTGGTTGTCTTTCTCTGCAGTCGCGTTTATTACGTATGCCGTGGTTAATCGATTAAGGGCAAAGCATTGGTTGGCAGAAGCAGTGAATACACAGTGGTCCGTGACATTAGGCTTGTTACCCTTTTTAATCTTAATGTTTGGCCAAGCTTCAGTCATCTCGCCAGTTGCCAATGCATTAGCCATTCCTATCATTAGCTTACTGGTGGTGCCACTAGCGATTATTGGCGCTTTGCTACCATTTGATTTTGTTTTGCATGGCGCACAACAGATTCTTGAAGTTTGCATGATTGGTCTTAACTGGTTAGCAAGTTCAGAGATGGCTACTTGGCAACAAGCGGCGCCACCAGCATGGACAATCGCTTTATCAATACTCGGCGTGCTATGGCTTATGTTGCCTCGCGGCTTTCCGCAAAGATGGTTAGGCGGCTTACTCATCTTACCAATGTTATTTGTGAGTCCTGCTCAGTTGGCGCAAGGCGAAATGCAAGTGACCGTGTTAGATGTTGGGCAAGGGTTATCTGTGGTTATCAAAACAGCTACGCATAGCATGGTATATGACACTGGGCGAAAATATAATGAAGAAAATGATGCTGGAAGCCAACTCATCCTACCTTATCTGCGTAGTCAAGGCATTAAACACTTAGATGCAATGGTCATTAGTCATGATGATAGTGATCATAGCGGTGGAGCTGCTTCATTATTAGCGCAGATGCCAATTGGATGGGTGGCAAGCTCGTACACGATGCCAAATAACGAAAATGCCTTAGCTAAACAGTCAATGCCTAAACAGCTTAAGTGCTACGCAGGACAGCGCTGGATTTGGGATGCAGTTAAGTTTGAGGTGCTTTATCCGCAGGAAGATAGCTATCAAGATGCCGACATTTAAAGATAATAATAGAAGCTGCGTGATTAAAGTGACTAGTCATTTCGGCACTCTATTATTAACTGGTGATATCGAAGCGCAAGCTGAGCAGATTTTGTTGGAGAGTCAAGCAGATAAACTAAAGAGTGACGTGATGATTGCACCGCATCATGGCAGTAAAACCTCTTCAACAGATGCGTTAATTGAAGCAGTAAATGTTAAGCATATCATTTTTACGGTTGGTTATTTAAATCGCTTTAAGCATCCTAAGCCTGAAATCATCAATCGTTATCAATCAAATGGCGCAACGCGCTATCGATCAGACCATGATGGCGCACTGATTGTCGACTTTATGCGAGAAAGTCCGTTGCAAATAAATGCTTGGCGCACAGTGCACCGTCGGTATTGGCATGATGATTTTTTATGAAGTGTTGCTTGCCGAAGTGTGCGCTTCTACGCTAAAGTAGCGTAAGTTTTGTTTTGTCCGATTTAATTAAGGAGTCACCACTGTGTGGGAAATTATTAAAGCCGCAGGTTGGCCAATTTGGCCATTAATTTTTGCTTCAATCATTGCATTAGCGATTATTGTGGAGCGTTTTTGGGCGTTGCGTAGCGAAATTGTCTCGCCAAGCAATCTCTTGCCGGAAGTGCAAAAATGGATGGGGCAGGGAGTTGTGAATAAAGACAGTCTTGCAAAATTGGAAAGTCATTCTCTACTGGGCAAAATATTTGCCAGCGCACTAGCCAATGAGAAAAACTCCAGAGAAGTCATGAAAGAGTCGATTGAAGAAACGGGTCGTGCAGTTGCGCACAACTTAGAAAAATATCTGTCTACTCTAGGTACGATTGCGACCGTTGCGCCGTTACTTGGTTTGTTAGGAACAGTTATTGGGATGGTGGAATTGTTTGGCGCTTTTACTAATTCTGGACATGATGTTGCACAGTTTGCGCGCGGTATTTCTGTGGCTTTGTATAACACGGCAGCAGGTATTGTTGTCGCGGTGCCAGCGATGATTGCTTACCGTTATTTCCGTACTAAAGTGGATGCTTTATTATTAGATATGGAACAGCAAGCCATTAAATTAGTTGAAATTTTACATGGTGAACGTTAATCCAGCGTTAACGACTAAAGGAATACTCGAATGAATTTTCAACGCGGTAAAAATCATGAAGAACTAGAAATTAACTTTATTCCGTTAATTGATGTGTTACTAGTGATTATTATCTTTCTTATCGTGAATGCGACTTTCTCACGTACCAGTGAATTGCAAATTAATTTACCAACAGCGGAGGCGAGTGCCCCAGAAGATAAGCCGTTAATCATCACGGTTGATATCGATGCGACTGGCCGTTATATGATTGAATCAAAAGAGGCAGGCACTAGCGTGCAAGACATTGCTAGTGAGCTACAAACAGCCGTTGGTGATGGTAAAGACCCAACCATTGTGATTAATGCAGATGCTAAATCAACACATCAATCTGTTGTCAATGTGATGGAGGCCGCACGTGTTGCTAACTACACACATATTACTTTTGCAACACAATCAGGACCTAGCAATTAATTACTATCAATTTCTTCATCAGTTTCTACAGGCTTAATCATGTCGAAACGTTCGCGTAACAAAAACGCACTACCACAAATTCAAAATGCCAAAGCGCTATTTTTGCGTATATTTTCTTATGCTTGGCAATATAAATACGTTTTCTTAGTCACTATTCTCGCGACAGCTGTGTTGTCTTTAAGCAATACAGCTTTCTTGGCCATGATTAAAAAAGTGACCGATGAAGGCTTTATGCGTCAGTCAGCAGAGCAAGTTTTTATTCTGCCCCTTATGTTATTCGCTTTAATGACAGTACGAGGCATTGCAGGCTTTGTCTCTATGTATAGCATGCGTTGGATAGCACGGCGGGTGGTAGAAACATTGAGAAGGCAGGCGTTCGGCCGCCTGATGCATATGCCTGTTAGCTTCTTTGATATGCAATCCACTGGCATCATGGTGTCTAAATTAACCTATGACGCAGAGCGTCTGTCTAGCGTTGCAACGCGGACGGCGATGAATGTCTTGAGAGATGTATTGACGCTAGTCGGCTTGATTGGCTACATGTTGTATCTTGATTGGGGACTCACTCTAATTTTCGCAATCGTTGCACCGTTGATGGTTTTATACCTGAGAAAAACCACGCCAAAATTACGGGCAACTGCAAAAAAAGTGCAATTGGCTGTTGGTGAAATGACTAAAGTTTCAGAAGAAGCAATTTCTGGGCAACGGATTGTTAAAATCTTTGGCGCACAGGATTATGAAAATCAACGTTTTTCTAAAGTAGTCATTGATAACCGAGATTTGGAATTGCGCTCAGCGCGTATTGTTGGGCTGAATAGTTTTGTAATTGAAGTGTTAGCTGCGGTAGCGTTGGCCTTGGTTGTTTACTATGCTTTAGGCCGTTTCAGTGTTGGTGAGTTTGCAGCATTTATTGGCGCTTTGCTCATGTTAATTTCACCTATTAAACATATCACTGCTGCCAATGAAGATTTTCAGGTTGGATTAGCTGCTGCGCAAAGCGTGTTTGAGGTGATTGATGCCCCGACTGAACAAGATGAAGGTAAGCATGAATTAGGGCAACTTAATCATGGTGATATTGAATTTAAAAACGTGAGTTTGCGCTATGAAAATGCCAAGCGTTTAGCCTTAGATGATTTAAGTTTTAACGTTAAAAAAGGTGAAAAAATTGCTTTAGTTGGACGTTCAGGCGGCGGTAAAACTTCTCTAATGAATTTATTGCCACGCTTTTATGAGTTACAACAAGGGCTTATTTTGCTCGATGGTGTTGATATTCGCGCATTATCGTTAAAAGATTT
>JAHZMC010000053.1 GCA_022599515.1 Betaproteobacteria bacterium | reverse complement strand
TTACGTTATTCAAGATTTATTACCTGCTCAATTTGGTTTTGCTTTCCATGATTTTGCAGGCTCTGTTGTTGTTCATGCAGTGGGCGGCTGGATTGGTTTGGTTGCCGTTGTGTTATTAGGTGCGCGGAGTGGACGCTATGGTAAAGATGGTCAAGTCTATGCCCATCCGCCATCAAGTATTCCATTCTTAGCGCTAGGTGCTTGGATACTCACGGTTGGGTGGTTTGGCTTTAATGTGATGTCGGCGCAGTCAATTCAAGGCATTTCTGGTTTAGTGGCAGTTAACTCTTTGATGGCGCTGGTTGGCGGCACGTTAGCTGCGGTGGTGCTAGGTAAAAACGATCCAGGCTTTGTCCATAATGGACCGCTCGCAGGCTTGGTTGCCGTATGTGCTGGTTCTGATGTCATGCATCCATTAGGCGCGTTAGCAACAGGTTTGGTTGCGGGTGCTTTGTTTGTATGGGCATTCACCATGACCCAAAATCGCTTAAAAATTGATGACGTGTTAGGCGTATGGCCATTACATGGTTTATGCGGCGCTTGGGGTGGATTGGCAGCAGGTATCTTTGGCGCTAAGGCGCTTGGCGGTATTGGTGGCGTCAGCTTTATGTCACAGTTGATTGGCACTAGCCTTGCTATTTTAATTGCAATGACAGGCAGTTTTATTGTCTATAGCATCATCAAAAAGCTAGTTGGCATTCGCTTAAACGAAGAAGAAGAGTTTGAGGGCGCTGATTTAAGTATTCATAAAATTAGCTCGACGAGTGAAGATTGAGTTATTGCTTGATCATCTATTGATAAATCTGTAATTCGATAATAAATGAGCAATAAAAATTAAGGGGCTAAAAGCTCCTTAATTTTTTGTTACTTAATAATACTGATTAAAAGGTGTAGCTAACACCATCATTAATTACGACATCTTCTACTTTGGAGTAGAGTAGATAAAAAATAATTCTTTTGTAGTATTTAAAGGTAAGGCTAGGTAGATTAACTATTATTGAGCGCATTAGCCGTTGGACTTATTCAGAAAAACTCTATTTCGCCTTCGCTAGTTTGTTTCTCTAACAGTAATCCAGATTCGATTAATTGCTCATGTTGACATACTAGGTTTCTGCCATTATTTTTTGCATGATAAAGTGCAGTATCTGCGCGATCGATGACTTTAGAGGAGAGGTCTAATGCTTGAATCCTAGTAAAGCCGCAACTGACGGTTACTTTACCAACTTGTGGGAAATTAAAATCTTCAATGGCTTTTCTAAAGCGATTTAAGATATGCATGATGGTGTCATTATCGGCACATTGAAAGATGCCAACAAATTCTTCGCCACCAAATCTAAACAGCAAGTCTTTATCCCTAAAGTTTTTTCTCATTATATTAGAGAGTAATAATAAAACCTCATCACCCATCAGATGTCCGTGCATGTCATTAATTTTTTTAAAGTGATCTATATCCAAAATGGCTAGATAAATATGGCTATTGTTACTTAAATCTTCATTGTTATTTGATAAGTCGGCAATGATGCCGTTGATTTTAAGATCAAATGTTTTTCTATTTAATAAGCCAGTTAAGGAGTCGTGCTCATTTTCATTCATCAGTGTCGAGAAATTGTGATAAATGTGTAAAATTTGCATAATCAAACCGTGGTTTGTTAATGAATTTGTCTGTTCTATTGCAATAACTGCGTGCGTTGTTTGTCTTGCATTCATTAGCGGAAATAAGGTCAATATTTCGTTCTCATCTATGTGAGTAATTGAGGGCTTGGCTGTTTCTAAGCAAGTAGCCAAGGCGGTTAGCATATTTACTGGAATAACATCGCTGTCGGCAATCGGTTGATTGTTGGCTAGAGCATGTTTCGTTCTGATGATGCTGCCCGCACTATAAATGGTCGTTTTTTTGACATTAGAGATTGAGAGCAGCATTTGCATTAATGCAAGCTCTAACTCATCAGAATCCTTCACTTCTGTAAGGGCAATGATGTTATCTAATAAAGCGGGTAATTGTGTATGAGGCATCTCTTAATTTAAGCCATTTTAATTTTTATTTAGTTATATGATGATACGGACTTCACCATTATGACTAATAACATAGTCAATTAAATGGAAGATTAGCTTGGTTTAAGTCATTCAGTTTAAAATTGCCATTAATCTACCATTTCATCATGCTAAACTAATTATATGCAATTATTCCATGTCATTATTCCCGCCGCGGGCATTGGTACCCGCATGCTCAATGTGTTACCTAAGCAATATTTACCACTTGCGGGCAAGCCCATTATTGCACATATCATCCAAACTTTCTTTAGTCACCCGAGGATTGCTAGCATTCACTTGGCACTGAGCCCAGAGGATAAGTTTTGGCAAAGTTTGTCGCTCAATACTGAGAGTCGTTTGCATATCCATTACACGGGTGGAGAAAGTCGGTCGGAAACAGTGTTGAATACGTTAAATGCGATGCAAGTTGATGCGGAAGATTGGGTGTTAGTGCATGATGCAGCGAGGCCAGGGCTGACACATGAATCGCTAAATCGCTTACTCGATACATTAGAAACAGATGCTGTTGGTGGCTTGCTAGCGTTGCCTGTTGCGGACACCATTAAAAAATCGGACGAAATGAATATGGTTGATCAAACCATCTCAAGGCAAAACTTATGGCAAGCGCAAACACCACAAATGTTTCGTTACACAATGCTCAAGCAAGCCTTGAGCGAATATGAGGGCTTGCCGACAGATGAAGCTGAAGCGATAGAAGCGTTAGGCTTAAATCCTAAATTGGTACATGGAGAATTGAGAAATCTTAAAGTGACGTACCCTGAAGATTTGGCGCTATTAGAGTTGATTGTTGAAAAGTCTGGGGAGAAAACGTAAATGCGAATTGGGCATGGTTTTGATGTGCATCGTTTGGTCGAAGGTCGCCCTTGTATTATTGGCGGCGTTACGATTGCACATGATAAAGGCTTAGATGGACATTCTGATGCAGATGTCTTATTGCATGCTATCTGCGATGCTTTGTTAGGTGCGGCAGGTTTGGGCGATATTGGTAAACACTTTCCACCAACCGATAATCGCTACAAAGGCATTGATTCTCGTACCTTATTACAACATGTGGTGAGTTTGCTTGCTAATCAAGCTTATGTGGTGAGTAATATTGATGCAACGGTCATTTGCGAAGCGCCTAAGCTCAGTCCGCACACAGCGCAAATGTGCAGCAATATTGCGCAAGATTGCGGCGTCGATGTCAGTCAAATTAATATCAAAGCAACGACTACTGAAAAACTAGGCTTCACGGGCCGAGGCGAAGGCATTGCTGCTGAAGCGGTTTGCTTGATTGAGAAGCGATAAATATTGATGTTATCCGCTTTATTTGCCAAGTTCGAGCAACTGGTTAACCCATTTCCTAAAAATACCATTAAGCCGCCGCCTAAACACTTCTGGACTTTTGTTTGGAACTGCACGGCTGGCATGCGCCCATTGCTAGCTGGAATGACCTTGCTCACAGCGTTGTTAGGTGTTTTTGAAGCGCTCTTATTTGCCATGATGGGTAAAGTGGTCGATTGGTTAAGCGACACGCCACCTGCATTGTTTTGGGGTTTAGAACAACATACCTTACTGATTTTAGCTGCGGTTCTAATGGGCAGTACGGTATTGCTTGGTTTGCAAACCTTACTTAAACATCAATCGTTAGCTGGTAACTTTCCTATGCGCATGCGCTGGAATTTTCACTGCTTAATGCTCAATCAAAGCATGAGTTTCTACCAAGATGAATTTGCAGGACGTGTCTCCGCTAAAGTGATGCAAACGGCGTTGGCTGTACGTGATGTTTGGTTTATTGTTTCTGAAATTTTGGTGTTCGTCACCATTTACTTCGCTACGATGATAGCCATTGTTGGCAGTTTTAATCCATTGATTATATTGCCATTTTTAGGATGGTTTGCTTTATATGCATGGGCATTAATTTACTTTGTGCCCAAGCTGAGCAAAGTCTCACAACAGCAAGCCGATGCACGTTCGCTGATGACAGGGCGCATTACCGATGCTTATACCAATATCAGCACCGTTAAATTATTCTCACACGCAGGGCGTGAAGCATCTTATGCACAAGGTGCAATGACTGAGTTTTTAGGCACGGTGCATCAACAAATGCGCTTAGTCAGCACGATAGAAACGATTAATCATTTGCTGAATATGTTGCTGATTATTAGCAGTGTTGGTTTGGGTTTGTGGTTTTGGACGCATGGTCAGATGAGCATAGGCGGCATTGCCGCAATTGCCGCCATGTGTTTACGTTTAAACGGTATTTCGCATTGGGTGATGTGGGAAATGACGTCGCTCTATGAGCAAGTTGGTACAGTGCAAGATGGGATTAATACTTTAGCCATGCAGCATACGATTGTGGATGAGTCTGATGCAAAACCATTGCACGTAAAAGATGGCCGCGTGCAATTTAAGCAAGTGAATTTTGCTTACCCTGAGCAAAAACAGGTATTAGCGCAATTTGATTTAAACATTAAGCCAGGTGAAAAAGTCGGCTTGGTAGGGCGTTCTGGCGCAGGGAAATCAACCGCTGTTAACTTGTTATTGCGCTTTTATGAGGTGCAGGAAGGCGAGATACTGATTGATGACCAAAATGTAAAAGCTGTCACGCAGAATAGTTTACGTGCCAATATTGGTATGGTGACGCAAGATACTTCTTTACTACACCGCAGTGTGCGCGACAATATTTTATACGGTCGCCCAGATGCATCTGATGCAGAGATGATAGCTGCCGCAAAACGAGCAGAAGCGCATGATTTTATTCTGCAATTACGTGATGCCAAAGGTCGCCAAGGCTACGATGCGCACGTAGGTGAACGTGGCGTTAAGCTTTCAGGCGGACAACGCCAACGTATTGCGATTGCTCGCGTCATGCTCAAAGACGCACCTATCTTGTTATTAGACGAAGCCACCAGTGCTTTAGATAGTGAAGTTGAAGCAGTCATTCAAGAAAGCTTATATAACCTGATGCAAGGCAAAACCGTCGTTGCGATTGCCCATCGACTATCAACCATCGCGGCGATGGATAGATTGATTGTCTTAGACGAAGGCAAGATAGTCGAAGAGGGCACACATAAAGCCTTGCTGGCTAAAAAAGGTTTGTATGCTAGCTTCTGGTCACATCAAAGCGGCGGCTTTTTGGGTGAGGAGTAGACATTAGCCTACTTTTTTACAAAGTAATGCTAGCAGTCTCTTCTATTGCTCAACTACATCCTTATCAATCCCAAGTTATTACCAAACAATTAAACTAGATTGATACCGAACGTTCGTTACAGTTGACTTTGTAACGAACGTTCGGTATATTTGCATCTACTAACGATAGGTGAACAAGTGGAATAATCTATGGTACAAGCAACAATTGATGATGACGCATTAACGAGTGCTGTCTTTGAGGCGTTTAGAAAGCACGGTTACGAAGGGGCGACTATCTCCTTATTATCATCAGAAACAGGACTTAAAAAATCTAGTCTTTACCATCGCTTTCCAGCAGGAAAGGATGGCATGGCGAGGGCTGCTGTCACTTATGTACAAATACAAATTCAGCAACAAATGATTATTCCTCTGTTAAATAAAAACCTTGCACCAGAGGTGCGTTTTAGTACGATGATTGCTACAGCACGACAGTTTTTTGTTGATGGTACAAAGAATTGCTTACTGAATGTATTGAGTTTGGGCGATGTAAAGCTAGACATACAACAGCAGCTTAATGCAATCTACGATGCCTTTTTATATGCCTTAGAAAAGTTAGCGCAAGAAGTTGGCATGAGTGCACATGAGGCTAAATTGTGGGCAGAACGTTTTTTGATTTTCTTAGAAGGTGCTTTAGTGATACAACGCTTAACTAAAAACAAAGAGATGTTTATCCAACAATTGCAGTATGAGCAGCAACAATTTAATCAATTGATAGCAAAAGGTGCGAAGCATGAATCAAACTAGTAATGAACCCCGCCCGCCATTACCACCATTTACCCGAGAAACAGCCATACAAAAAGTGCGCATGGCAGAAGATGGTTGGAATAGCCGTGACCCTCAGCGCGTTTCTTTGGTATATACCGTCGATTCACAATGGCGTAATCGTGCTGAGTTTCCAAAAGGACGCCAGCAGATTGTCGAGTTTCTAACCCGCAAGTGGGCTAAAGAGTTAGATTATCGCTTAATCAAAGAAATCTGGGCATTTGAAGGCAATCGTATCGCCGTACGTTTTGCTTATGAATGGCATGATGCGGAAGGTAATTGGACGCGTTCATATGGTAACGAAAACTGGCAGTTTGATGAGCATGGTTTGATGGAATTGCGTTATGCCAGCATTAATGACTTACCGATTAAAGAAAGTGAAAGAAAATTCTTTTGGCCGCTAGGAAGACGACCTGATGATCATGCGGGGTTGAGTGAATTAGGGTTGTAGGCGCGTCGTTTAAGTAGCGTTAAGCCTTGAGCAACACAATCACAGCACCACTGCCACCATCTTGCTGTCTGGCTTGCGCATAGGCAATCACTTCATCTTTTTGCATCAACCAGCCGCGCAATTTGTTCTTTAGGATCGGTTCTTTATTACGTGAACCAAGCCCTTTGCCGTGCACAATACGTACGCAGCGAATACCACTTTTTTTGCAATCGGATATAAATGCGGACACGTAGGCACGTGCTTCATCGCTGACGAGGCCGTGTAAGTCAATTTGTTTTTGGATGACCCAATAACCGCGTCTGAGTTTACTTAACACAACAGGCGAGTGACCATCGCGAATATACAGCAGCTCTTCTCCCGTTTCTAATTCATATGAAGGAATGTAGTGGTCGCTGAGTGAGTCTGCTAGTGCTTGGTGTTCATCTAGCTGAAACTGTTGCGGAATTGGCTTGGGTTTCTTAATAGGATGCTGTACAACACCATCAGATTTTAGCGGACGCACATTGGCAACGGACTGCTTAAACAAGCTGAGTTCACTATTGGTTTCATCACGCATGCTCAGGTTGTTGATAGCGTAACGCTGATCTTCGTCGAAATTACCTTTGTACGCAGCTATTTCAGATGCCTCATGTTCAAGCCATTCTTTTTCAAGTAACGCATCAGTATCAGCATCGCGAAGTGCTTGGCGCTCATCTTGTGTTACTCGCCTTGGGATAGGCTGCGGCTTCTGAGATTGCTGTTGCGAAATGCGGACAGACTTAATTGGACGCACACCGGCAACTGCTTGTTTAAACAGGTTTAGATCATCATCAGTGTCGTCATTCAAACTCATACGGTTATGATAGGACAAAACCTGTCTAGTTCAAAACTAGCCCAGCTTATTATCCGCAATATGATAGGTTGGATCTTCTAACACATTCACTTCTACCATACCTTTTGCATTGTCTAAAATCTCTAAACAATCAGGGCTAAGATGTTTTAGGTGCAAAGTTTTACCTGCCGCCACATATTTTGCCGCTAGTGCATCAATGGCTTCTAATGCAGAGTGGTCAACGACTTTGGCATCTTTAAAATCAATCACGACATCTTTTGGATCTTCTTTTGGTGTAAACAAACCTTGGAAAGCTGAAATAGAAGCAAAGAATAGTGAGCCATTTAGAACATAGGTTTTAGTACCAGTTTCATCAATCGATGATGTAACGCGGATGTTTTTTGCATGCTCCCATGCAAAGGCGAGGGCAGAGAAAATCACGCCGACAATCACAGCAATGGCTAAATCAGCAAAAACAGTAATCACAGCCACTAAAATACCAACAAAAATATCAGGTTTTGGTACTTTGCCAAACAATCTAAAGCTACCCCATTCAAAGGTTTTTTCTGACACCACAAACATCACACCAATCAGCGCGGCCAGTGGAATCATCTCAATCCATTTAGACGCGAATAAAATAAATGACAACAAAAACACAGCGGTAGCGATGCCAGACAAGCGTTTAAGCGCGCCATTGTTAATGTTAATCATGCTTTGACCAATCATCGCGCAACCGCCCATGCCGCCAAATAAGCCGGTGACAATATTAGCGAAGCCTTGTGCGAGTGATTCACGATTTGGTTTGCCACGCGTTTCGGTCATATCGTCAATGAGGTTGAGTGTTAGCAAAGTTTCGATTAAACCAACCGCTGCCAAAATAAGTGAGTAAGGCAGAGTAATGTAGAGGGTTTCCAAATTAAATGGGACGACTGGCAGATGAAAAGTTGGTAAACCACCAGCGATAGAGCCTAAATCACCAACGGTTTTTGTGTCGATGCCTAAGCTAATTGCGCCAATAGAAACGACTAAAATAGCGGCTAGTGTTGATGGAATCGCTTTGGTTAGTTTTGGCAATAAATAAATAATCACCATGGTAATTGCAATTAAAACAGCCATGATGCCAAGTGCTTCATTATCCATCCACTGTGTTGTGCCATCAGGCAGTGTGGTTTTAAAGTGACCAAATTGTGCGATAAAAATGACCATGGCTAAACCATTCACAAAACCCAACATCACAGGGTGAGGCACCATACGAATAAACTTACCCAGTTTTGCCACGCCAAATAGCATTTGGAACATGCCCATTAATACAATCGTAGCAAATAAATATTCCACACCATGTTGCACAACCAACGCCACCATCACGACGGCTAATGCACCAGTTGCGCCAGAAATCATGCCTGGACGACCGCCCATCACTGAGGTAATTAGGCAAATCAAAAATGCAGCATAAAGCCCAGTTAGCGGTGAAACATGCGCAATTAGTGCAAAAGCAATCGCTTCTGGCACCATAGCTAACGCAACCGTTAATCCGCTTAGTAAATTGGTTTTAATTTCTTGGTTACTATAGTTAAACATGGTCTTCCTAATATGATTTTTATTGGGTTTTGCTAGATTTTATTGAGTAGCAAAGTGCTTGTTTGCAAAAGAAAAAGCACCTAATTGAATGTTGCGGCATTATCGCACATTAGGCTTTTGCTACAAAATACGAATTCATAAAAACGCTTAATAAAAAAAGCGCTTAGCATGATTAGCTAAGCGCTTTTAGCGGTTTGAATTAATAGATTATTCTTGATTCGTCAGGTAACGCTCAGCATCTAAAGCCGCCATGCAACCAGTGCCTGCACTCGTTACCGCTTGGCGATAAATATGGTCTTGAACATCACCTGCGGCAAATACGCCTGGTACACTGGTTGCGGTAAAGTTACCTTTACGACCAGTTTGGGTGACGATGTAACCGCCTTCCATTTCTAGTTGGCCTTCAAAAATATCGGTATTTGGTTTGTGACCAATCGCAATAAATACGCCTTTAACTTCAATTTCTTTGGTTGTTTCATCTTTGCTGCTTTTTAAGCGCATACCCGTTACGCCCATGTTGTCGCCTAGAACTTCATCAAGCGTTTGGAAGGTTTCTAGTTCAATTTTGCCTTCTTTTACGCGCTCCATTAGTTTGTCGACCAAAATCGCTTCTGCTTTGAATGTATCGCGTCGATGCACTAGCGTTACTTTTTTAGCAATGTTGGCTAAATACAGCGCTTCTTCCACCGCAGTATTACCACCACCAATCACCGCTACATCTTGCTCTTTATAGAAAAACCCATCACAGGTTGCGCAAGCTGAAACGCCTTTGCCAGAGAATGCTTCTTCACTTGGGAGACCTAAATATTTAGCAGACGCACCTGTTGCAATAATAAGTGCATCACAAGTATATTCGCCAGAATCGCCTTCTAAACGAATCGGTTTTTCTTTTAAATGGGTGGTGTGAATATGATCAAAAATCATTTCCGTATTAAAGCGTGCTGCATGCTTTTCAAAACGCGCCATTAATTCAGGCCCCATGACACCATCAGCATCAGCAGGCCAGTTATCCACGTCAGTTGTCGTCATTAACTGACCACCTTGTGCAATCCCAGTAATCAGCACAGGATTAAGATTGGCGCGAGCGGCATAAACGGCAGCAGAATAACCTGCTGGGCCAGAGCCTAAAATGAGTAATTTTGCATGTTTGGTCGACATTTGATAACTTTCTTAATGGAAGGATACTTATATTATAGAGACGCATAGTCTCAATTTAAAGAGCGAATGGAAACTATTCTGGCATTTTGCCATTTATCGTTTCGACATTCGCTCTATTAACTTACTTGCATAAGCAAGCTGATGCTACAGCATTACTTCTCCAACATACTGCGTAGCATCCATGCGGTTTTTTAGCTTCGGCCATTCGCGTTGCTCATTTAACCTAAAGGTTAGCCTACATTGAAAAACTGCTGCGTTAATGTGATTGCTAGATTACTTCTCTAACATGCTGCGTAGCATCCATGCCGTTTTTTCATGGATTTGTAGGCGTTGAGTGACTAAGTCAGCTGTTGCTTCATCATCAGCTTTATTCGCTGCTGGGAATACGCTTCTTGCAGTGCGACAAACGGCCTCATGCGCTTCTACCAGTTCTTTAATCATGTCAGGTGCTTTTGGTATGCCTTTAGACTCTGGGATCGTACTTAATTTTGCAAATTGGCTATAAGTGCCTGGCGCATATTCATCTAGCGCGCGGATACGCTCTGCAATGTTATCAACCGCAAGAGCGAGCTCGGTATATTGCGTTTCAAACATGAGATGCAATGTATTAAACATCGGGCCTGTTACATTCCAATGGAAGTAATGTGTTTTGAGATAAAGTGTATAGGTGTCTGCCAATAGCTTCGATAAGCCTTCTGCAATTTTCTTTCGATCGCTTGGTTTAATGCCAATATCCATTTAATTCTCCTTTTTTATGTTTGCTTGTTTATCTTTACTAGTCGTACATTTTTAATGTGTACTGTATTAATATGACAACTGAATAGCAAATTCGTTTTGCTATAATGGGCAAACTCATAGAAATTATTAATGAAGGTAACAACAGATTGTTTTTCAAGAAAAAGACCTCCGCTACGCAAAATAAAGTAGATGCGCCTAAAAGCGATAAGCAGCTTCACCATACTCGGCTGGTACGCGAGGCGTGGTGGCTAGCTCTGGTTTTAGTCGGCATGTATCTGGCTGTTATTCTCGCTTCTTATCACCCAGAAGATCCATCATGGTTTTATATGTCTAGTACCGATGCTGCCGTGAAAAATGCAGGTGGAACGGTTGGCTCTGTGCTGTCTGATATGCTATTAAATTTGTTTGGCTTCTCTGCTTGGTGGTGGGTGATTCTTGCGTTTTTTACCATTTGGTTGATGTATCAACAAATTGAAGCGAAAGAAAAAGAGCGCCCATTCCTATTGTTTAACATGGTTGGGTTTGCTGTATTACTGATTGCATCTAGTGCTTTAGAGTCTGGACATCTGGTTAGCTTGCCAGCCAGCTTGCCTGATGTCGCTGGCGGTATTTTCGGTTATTCAATTGATGGTGTTTTGCGCAGTATGTTTGGTTATGCAGGTTCGACCATGCTGTTGTTATTGTTGTTTGCCATAGGCTTTAGTTTATTCACAGGTTGGTCTTGGATTATGATGACTGAAAAGTTAGGGGCTGGACTCATCTTTACTTATGAATGGATTCGCGTTAAATATAATGATTGGCAAGACCGACGAGTGGGTAAAGTAGTTGAGCAAAAACGGGCAGAATTTGTTAATAACGAACGTAAACGCACGGAAGATAGAGCGCCAATCGAAATTAAGCCAGCTAAAACGGAAGTGCTCAAAAGTGAGCGCATGTTTAAAGAAAAGCAAGTATCACTGTTTGATAATGACGCCGCTTTACCGCCATTACATTTGCTCGATAAAGCGAATAATGCAGTCGAGCTGCCATCTGATGAGACCTTAGAATTCACTTCACGCTTAATTGAACGCAAACTTGCCGATTTCGGTATTGAAGTCAGTGTGTTATCTGCACAACCTGGCCCTGTTATTACCCGCTATGAGCTAGATCCAGCTCCCGGTGTAAAAGGTAGTCAGATTACTAATTTGGCAAGAGATTTAGCGCGTGCATTGTCCGTATTGAGCGTGCGCGTAGTGGAAACAATTCCAGGTAAAAGTTATATGGGCTTGGAGATTCCGAATCCTAAACGCCAAATTGTTTTCTTAACG
The DNA here is from genome assembly GCA_022599515.1 of Betaproteobacteria bacterium. Taxonomy (GTDB): domain Bacteria; phylum Pseudomonadota; class Gammaproteobacteria; order Burkholderiales; family Methylophilaceae. The sequence goes on along the minus strand of JAHZMC010000053.1, from coordinate 3,978 downwards.
GAAATCTTAGGTAGCAAAGTCTATGCAGATATGCATTCTCCATTGGCGATTGCACTGGGTAAAGATATTGCAGGCTTACCTGTGGTGGCCGATTTAGCCAAAATGCCGCATGTATTGGTAGCTGGTACCACTGGCTCTGGTAAATCGGTGGCAATTAATGCGCTTATTTTAAGCTTGGTTTATAAAGCAGAAGCTAGCCAAGTGCGCATGATTTTGATTGACCCTAAAATGTTAGAACTTTCTGTGTATGAAGGCATTCCACATTTACTCGCACCTGTGGTGACCGATATGCGTCAAGCCGCCAATGCATTGAATTGGTGCGTGGCTGAAATGGAGCGCCGCTATAAGCTGATGTCGGTGGTTGGCGTACGTAATTTGGCTGGTTTTAATCAAAAGATTAAAGACGCAGAAAAAGCAGGTGAGAAAATTCCACATCCATTTAGTTTAACGCCTGATGAGCCAGAACCGCTAGAAGAGTTGCCAACGATAGTTGTGGTGATTGATGAGTTGGCTGATTTAATGATGGTCGTAGGTAAAAAAGTGGAAGAGCTAATTGCGCGTTTGGCACAAAAAGCCCGCGCTTGTGGCATTCATTTGGTGTTAGCAACGCAGCGTCCATCAGTTGATGTGATTACTGGATTGATTAAAGCCAACGTGCCAACACGTATTTCTTTTCAAGTTTCTAGCAAGATTGATTCTCGTACCATCTTAGACCAAATGGGCGCTGAAGCGTTACTAGGGCAGGGCGACATGTTATATATGCCACCTGGGTCAGGTTATCCGCAACGGATTCATGGTGCATTTGTTAGTGATAAAGAAGTACATGCCGTGGTGAATCACCTGAAAACCTTGGGTGAACCAAATTATATTGAAGGTATCCTAACCAATGAAACTGAAGGCGGTGGTGAAGTTGGTGAATATAGTGATGGCGGTGGTGTAAAAGATGAGCTGTATGACGAAGCCGTTTCGATTGTACTGAAAAGTCGTCGCGCATCAATCTCGTCAGTGCAACGACAATTACGCATAGGCTATAACCGTGCCGCGCGATTAATTGAAGACATGGAACGCGCAGGTCTCGTTTCAGAAATGCAAAGCAATGGTAGTCGTGAAGTGCTAGTTAAAACTGACGATTAACCAAAGCGTCATGAATATAAGGGTAATAATGAACAAATTTGTAGTTGTGTTGTTAGGTTTGTTAGTTTCAAACGTTGCGCTTGCAGATGGTGTGTCTGCATTAAAAGAGTTTTATCGCAATACCAACTCCATGCGAGCCACTTTTCATCAAGAAGTGAAAGATGGTCAAGGCAATCTTGTGCAAGAAGTCGAAGGCAAGATGCAACTAGATAGACCAAACAAGTTTCGTTGGGATTACAACAAGCCCTATGAGCAACAAATTATCAGTGATGGTAAAGAGGTCTTTTTGCTGGATACTGAATTGGAACAAGTCACGATTCGCACATTAAACCAAGCTCTTGGCATGAGCCCTGCAGCATTGTTAGCTGGCGGGGATGGAGTAGAGAAAAACTTTAATTTGAAAAATGTAAAACGCCCTGAACGTGAGGCTAATGTTGAGTGGGTGCAAGCCATGCCCAAGATTGAGGATGGCGGGTTTGAGCGTATTTATATTGGGTTTAAAGATGGTGAACTGCGCTATATGGAAATGATAGATAGCTTTAAACATCTGACTTATATTGCGTTTAAGAAAATCGAGCGTAATCCAACACTAGCAATGCAAACATTCTTGTTCAAAGTGCCAGATGGCGTTGATGTCGTTGGTGAGTAAACTGCATTTTATTTAGCCGTGTGTTGCTAGCTGTTACAATATCTTTTTTATTCCTTTAGGTTAACCAGTGGATAGCTTATTTGAAGCGACATCGCCAGATGCGCCACTTGCAGAGTTGCTACGCCCAAAAACGCTGGCAGAGGTCGTTGGTCAATCGCACCTGCTCGGACCAAGTAAACCACTGCGTTTAGCTTTTGAATCAGGCAAATTGCCCTCAATGATTTTATGGGGGCCGCCTGGTGTTGGCAAAACCACATTGGCGCGGCTGATAGCCAATACAGCCGATGCGGCTTTTATCCCTATTTCTGCCGTTCTTTCTGGCATCAAAGACATTCGTGAAGCAGTAGAGCGCGCTGAACATACCTTACAACAATCTGGCCGCAAAACAATACTATTTGTCGATGAAGTACATCGCTTTAATAAAGGCCAGCAAGATGCATTTTTACCTTTTGTAGAAAGTGGCTTGATTACTTTTATTGGCGCGACGACTGAAAATCCTTCATTTGAAGTGAATAGTGCGTTATTAAGCCGTGCGCAAGTCTTTGTCTTAAATGCATTATCAGAGCCTGAATTAGCGGAGTTATTAGCGCGTGCAAAACAGCTAGTTGCTAAGGAAGTGAGTTTGACCGACGATGTGCAAGAGCAAGTGTTAGCTTATGCGGATGGTGATGCAAGACGGTTACTTAACTTTGCAGAAAGCTTATTTAACGCAGCAATTAACGCTAAAGTCACTGAGATAGATGAAGCGTTTTTACAAACAACCATGTCTAGCAAAATGCGTCGGTTTGATAAAGGTGGTGAGGCATTTTATGACCAAATCTCAGCCTTACATAAATCAGTGCGCGGCTCTAATCCAGATGCCGCTTTATATTGGTTTTTACGCATGATAGACGGTGGCGCAGACCCGCTTTATTTAGGTCGACGTATTGTACGCATGGCGATTGAAGATATTGGCATTGCCGATCCGCGTGCACAAACAATGGCGTTAGAAGCTTGCCAAATTTATGAGCGACTTGGTTCGCCAGAAGGCGAGTTGGCATTGTCTAACGCTGTGATTTACTTAGCGGTTGCGGCAAAAAGTAATGCAGCTTACAACGCCTACAATCAAGCAAAAGCCTTTGTCGGGCAAGATAAATCCAGACCTGTGCCATTGCATTTACGCAACGCGCCAACCAAGCTGATGAAAGCCCTAGATTATGGTAAAGCGTATCGCTATGCACATCATGAGCCGGATGCTTACGCCGCTGGCGAACATTATTTCCCAGACGATTTAGCAGCAATTCCATTTTATCAGCCCACACCGCGAGGTTTGGAAGGTAAAATAAGCGAAAAATTAAAGCACTTAAGAGAGCTAGACAGTAAAGCTTTAGATAAAAAGACTAAATAGCAAGCGCTTCATTCCGTGCAACGACAGGGAATCCAGCCACTTTAACGACACTGGATACCAACTTTCGTCGGTATGACATTGAAAATAAAAGGATTTAAATGTTAGACATTCAAGAATTAAGAAAAGATTTAGAGACCGTTGTTGCTCAGTTAAAAAGTCGAAAGTTTGACTTTGATACCGCTAAATTTACCGCGTTAGAAACAGAAAGAAAAGCAGTACAAACGCGTACTCAAGAATTGCAGGCAAAGCGTAATAGCGCGTCTAAACAGATTGGTATTGCTAAATCAAAAGGCGAAGATGCCAGTGCCATTATGCAAGAAGTGGCTGGTTTGGGGGACCAACTAAAAACAGACGAGGCACGATTGCTTGAAATTCAAACTGAACTACAAGAGATACTGTTAAATGTGCCGAATCTTCCACATGCAAGTGTGCCAGTTGGCGTTTCAGAGGAAGATAACGTTGAAGTGCGCAAAATTGGCACACCGCGCACTTTTGATTTTGACATTAAAGACCACACGGATGTTGGAACACCATTAGGCTTGGATTTTGATACTGGCGCTAAATTATCTGGCGCGCGTTTTACATTAATGCGCGGTCAAATCGCGAAACTGCATCGTGCGCTAGCGCAATTTATGTTGGATACACAAACGGAGCAGCATGGTTATACTGAGTGTTATACACCGTATATGGTCAATGCTGAAACGTTAATCGGCACAGGTCAATTGCCGAAGTTTGAAGAAGATTTATTTTCGCTTAATCACAACGATAGCAAATTGTATTTAATACCAACTTCTGAAGTGACGCTGAC
>JAHZMC010000052.1 GCA_022599515.1 Betaproteobacteria bacterium | reverse complement strand
TCGTAAGCGCAGGCATACAAGTTTAGGTAATATCTCACCTGCACAGGCTTTGAAGCAATTCAAACTAAAACAGGAAGAGCTTGTCTGAAGTGGTAGTGTCCACTTTATTCAACAGGGGTCATGCCAAGCTGAGCTACAATTTCGCTTAGTTAGCGTAATTTTTCCATCTAAAATTTGTACAGAATTAGCTGATAATTGTGCCATTTTGCAAAAAAAAACGTAGTTAAACAGTATGGTGTTAACTATGCGCTTCTATGCTAAAAAGAACAATAAGAAATGTGCAACGAGTGTGCAATGAAGAAAAAAGCGGCTTACATCGCTGTAAGCCGCTTATAATGGTGGTGAAAGAGGGACTTGAACCCTCGACCCCAGGATTATGAATCCTGTGCTCTAACCAGCTGAGCTACATCACCGTGAAACTGTAAATTCGTTGTGTTTTGCCATCATTTTAGCAAGCCCGCAATTCTAGTAGTTTAAGCGTTTGTTGTCAAAGCAAAACGCTTAAAATAACTGTAAAAACTAGATTGCCACGGGCTTACGCTCTTCACAATCAACTTAGCGCTTTAGTGCTTAGTGCAGATTGGGGAAGACCTCAGCGGTCTTGCAATGACGGTTTTATTAAACATGAACTCTTTTTAAGGCTAAAAACGCAAGCTCGCGTAACTTAGACGTTGAAGCGGAAATGCACAACATCGCCATCATGCATCACATACTCTTTGCCTTCTAAACGCATTTTGCCGGCTTCTTGCGCGCCTTTTTCACCTTTGTTTTTTACATAGTCGTCGTAGGCGATGACTTCTGCGCGGATAAAGCCACGTTCAAAGTCGGTATGAATAACACCTGCGGCTTGTGGTGCGGTGTTGCCTTTTTTAATGGTCCAAGCGCGTACTTCTTGCACGCCAGCGGTGAAGTAGGTTTGTAAGCCTAATAAATCGTAAGCGGCGCGAATCACGCGGTTTAAGCCGGGTTCTTCTTGACCGAGTTCTTTTAAAAATTCAACTTTGTCTTCATCTTCTAGTTCGGAAATTTCAGATTCAATTTTTGCGCAGATGCAAACCACTGGCGCGCCTTCTGTTTTGCCTAATGCCGTGACTTTGTCTAAATAAGGATTATTTTCAAAGCCTGCTTCATCGACATTGGCGATATAAAGCACTGGTTTTACGGTGATTAAACACAGTGGTTTAATCAGTTGCAGTTGTTCTGCATCTAAGCACATGGTGCGGACTGGTGCGCCGTTGTCAAGATGTGCTTGAATTTTCTCGCAAATGGCGAGTAGGGCGATGGCATCTTTATCGCCTGATTTGGCTTTTTTGCCTTCACGTTGCATGGTTTTTTCAACGGTTTCCATATCCGCTAAGGCTAGCTCGGTATTAATGACTTCAATATCTGATAATGGGTCAACTTTGCCTGCAACATGGATAACATTGCCGTCGTCAAAGCAGCGGACGACATGGGCGATTGCATCTGTTTCGCGAATGTTAGCTAAAAATTTGTTACCTAAACCTTCGCCTTTTGATGCGCCCGCGACAATGCCTGCAATGTCAACCAATTCTACTGTTGCTGGTTGCGTGCGCACTGGGCTAACAATGTCGATTAACGGTTGCAAACGTGAGTCTGGCACTTCGACAATGCCGACGTTTGGTTCAATAGTGCAAAAGGGGTAGTTTTCTGCCGCAATACCCGCTTTGGTAATGGCGTTAAATAAGGTTGATTTGCCTACATTAGGTAAGCCGACGATTCCACATTGCATATAAACTTTTGCCTTTGGTGTTCCGCTGTTGAGCGACTGGTTTGATTTAAATTAACCCAGTATTTTAACTCTATTATTGTGTTTGCAAAAAGAAACTTAATGTATATTAAGTAGTTAGCCATGGTTAACATATTTTTTTCAGGGGTATATACTGCTAGAGTTAAGTGCTGAGACTGCCAATGTAAACAATAATTAAGGTTTATTTTTGGTGTGCAGTTTTAACATCGCTTGTTCAAAGTCGCCATCCAGTAGGTAGCTTAGCACTTTGCTACTATCATCAATGCTTTCATCAATCGCTTTTTGTTCGTCTTTGTTTGGTGCTTTTAGCACGTAATTAACCACTTCATTTTTTTGACCAGGATGACCAATTCCAATACGTAGACGCCAGTAGTTGGTTGTATTAAGCGCTGCATGAATATCACGCAAACCATTATGACCGCCGTGACTACCACCAAACTTTAGTTTGCTTTGTCCCGCAGGTAAATCTAGTTCATCATGAATGACTAAGATTTCTTCTGGATTAATTTTGTAATAGTTAGCTAATGCAGCAACCGACTTGCCACTTGCATTCATGAAAGTGGTTGGTTTGAGTAACCATTTATCGCCATTCAGTTTGGCTACGATGCCAAACATTTTAGAATCAATCGACAAGTTACTATTGGTTTGCGCGACGATTAGATCAATCCACCAGAAACCGGCGTTATGGCGCGTAGCTATATATTTTTCGCCAGGGTTGCCTAACCCTACAAATAATTTAATTCCTGGTTTCATGATAATAATTATATGACCCTACAAATAAAAAACGCGCGTTCTATTACTAGAACACGCGTCATTTTACTACTTATTGCTTACTCAGCGTCATCTGCTGGAGCATCACCTTCAGCTGTTTCGCCATCTACTAATGTTACTGGTGCTTCCGCATCAGTATCAGTCTCAGTCTCAGTAGTAGCGCCGCGTGGTTTGTTAACTGAGCTTACCGCAGGATCTGCGCCATGCGCTAATTGTACAAACTCAATGCCCTTAGGCAGTTTGATTTGAGATAAGTGAATTGATTCACCAACTTGTAGCGCGCCTAAGTCTACTTCAATAAACTCAGGTAGGTTTTTAGCTAAACAGCTGACCTCTGCTTCGTTTAAGATGTGAGCAACATTGCCGCCGCCAGTCTTAACGCCAGGACAAGTTTCTTCATTGATGAAGTGTAATGGCACTTTAACGTGGATAGTTTCAGTTGCAGAAACGCGTTGGAAATCAACGTGTTGAATTGTATTTCGTACTGGGTGTAACTGATAATCACGTAATAAAACGTCTTCTTTTTTGCCATCTACTTCTAGGTTTAAGATAGATGCATGGAAAGCTTCATGACGAAATTCCATGAATAGCGCTTTGTGATCAAATAATAATGGGATTGCTGGGCTATCACCACCGTATATGACGCCTGGCACACTGCCAGCGCGACGTAGGCGGCGGCTCGCACTCGTACCTTTTACGTCACGTTTGGTTGCTTTAATATTAATACTCATTGTATTGCTCCTTAATTTACTACTTTAAAATCTGTTATCCGCGACCAGATAACAGGAAAACGATACTTGGCTACTCCATAAATAAAGAAGAAACAGAGTCTTCTTTACTAATTCTTCGAATAGTTTCTGCTAATAATACGGCAGCACTTAGCTGACGAATTTTTTTACAATTTTTTGATGCTTCACTCAATGGAATGGTATTTGTCACCACTAACTCATCTAACTCTGAATCTGCAATACGTTGTGCAGCAGAACCTGACAATACTGGATGGGTTGCATAAGCCAGTACTTTTAATGCGCCTTGTTCTTTTAATGCTGCCGCTGCCTCGCATAGCGTATTGGCTGTGTCGACCATATCATCCATAATCACACAAGTACGTCCAGCGACTTCACCAATAATATTCATGACCTTGGCAACATTTGGTTTAGGGCGGCGTTTATCAATAATCGCTAAGTCTGCACCTAATTGTTTGGCTGCTGCACGTGCACGCACTACGCCGCCAATATCAGGTGAAACAACCACTAAATCTTTATGCGAATGCTTTTTTAAATCATCTAACAAAATCGATGTTGCATAAATATTATCGACTGGAATATCAAAGAAGCCTTGTATTTGGTCCGAATGTAAATCCATCGTTAGCAAGCGATTAACACCAACGCTAGTGAGCATATTAGCCACTACTTTTGCCGTAATCGCTACGCGTGCTGAGCGTGGGCGGCGATCTTGTCTTGAGTAACCTAAATAAGGAATTGCTGCAGTAATGCGACCCGCAGATGAGCGGCGCAAGGCATCAACCATGACCATGACTTCCATTAAGGTGTCATTATTTGGGTGACTGGTTGATTGCAACACGAATACATCACGACCGCGCACATTCTCAAGAATTTCCAGCATAATCTCGCCATCTGAAAATCGACCTACATCTGCGCGACCTAGTTCAATACCAAGATTTTGAGCAACCTCTTCGGCTAAAACTGGGTTCGCATTCCCTGTAAATACCATCATGTTGCTATTCGCTGCCACATGCATCCTTATGAAATTGAAAAGCGTGTAAATCTAATCAATCTACACGCTTTTAATTAATTAAATCTGGCTGAGGAGGAAGGATTCGAACCTTCGCATGCAGGGATCAAAACCCTGTGCCTTAACCAACTTGGCGACTCCCCAAAAAACTTTACTGTGTTAATTTTACATCATGCTAACTCATACAAAGGATGTTGACTTAAGCCTTTTGCAATAAAGCCTTGTATCTCGACTGGCTTTTCTGCAAAAATTGACTTTGCCTTTGCTAATGAATCAACCGTTACAAATACAGATGCACCTGATCCGCTCATGCGGGCTTGACCATATTGGTTAAGCCATTCTAGGGTAGATGCAACCGCTGTAAATTCTTCACAAACTACTTTTTCAAGGTCATTTCTAAACAAATTAGAATTTGCACCGTTTGAAAAGTCCGCTATTCTCAATGGTTTCGTGTCTTTTGTCAATCCAGAATGTGTAAATATTTTAGCGGTGGACACATGTATTGGTGGCGTCAAAACGACATAGTATGGTGTCGGTAATGTCAGGGGTGTGAGAATTTCACCAATTCCTTCGACCCAAGCGCTTTGTCCATAGATGAAAAATGGCACATCAGCGCCCAGTGACAACCCTATTTTCATTAAAGCATCACGGCTGAAATGAACTCCCCATAGTTGATTAAGTGCAAGCAATACGGTGGCGGCATCTGAACTGCCACCACCAAGACCTCCGCCCATTGGGATACGCTTTTGCAGCTTAATTTCTACGCCTTGTTTGCAGTTTGCTGCCTGTTGCAACGCTTGTGCGGCACGTACACACAAGTCTTCATGTTCCGGAATGGTATCAATTTGCGTAATCCGTTTAATCTGATGATTACTAGTTGGTTTTAAAGAAACCGTGTCGTAGAAATCTAGTAGTTGGAAGGCGCTTTGTAAGGTATGGTAACCGTCTACACGTTGGCCTGTAATGTGTAAAAACACATTGACTTTCGCTGGCGCTAAAAAATCTTGAAAATCAGACATGGTTTATCGCGTTTGTATATCAGACCATTTTTCAACGATTAACTTGATGATTAGCTCATCTGTTCTTAACACTATTTTCTTTGGTAGAAAATAACCTTCATTGACTTCATAATCTAGATACTGAATATCCCAGTCATTTTGTTTCAGCTGGTTAATTCTGCCGTTTTCATCCCAAGTGACATATTCAACCAAGCCTGTGTTGCTAGGGCGGCCAAGCGCCCAATAACTTAATCCATTTAAGGGTAATCTAAAGCCTAAGGTTTCCTCGGTTAGTGTTTCAGTGTCTGGCGCAGCAATATGCTCATCTTTACTATTAGTGAGAACAACTTCTTCATTGGTTTTAATAATATTCGCGACCTTTCCGCCCAGTGGAGAGAACACGTCAATATTGTCTTTATCAGGTGTGTGCTGCCAAGCCACTCTGCCAGAAAAGCCTTTTGGATTGGTCATTACCCCTAAACGACCAGTCAATGCAAACTGCTCAATATTATCAATGAGCACCATATGGTGCTCATGCAATATGGAGGCATCAACGGTGCTGTCGTTAATCGGTTCTTCTTGTGTTTTGAGAATAGAGCAGCCGCTTAAATAAAACGTTAAAAAGCATAGAACAGACGTACGGCTAATCAAGGACTTCATTTTATTAGCCTGTTAATAGTTAAATTTTTTGGCTGTGCTAACTAATACATTATTTTTTGGAAATGCTTTTAATGCATCACGCCAAATTTTACTTGCCTCTTCTTGCAAGCCTTGTTTCCATAATACTTCGCCTAAATGGGCAGATATTTCAGGATCTTGTTGAATGTTATGTGCTTTGCGCAAGTGTTCAACAGCAACATCATAATTTCCCAAACGATATTCTACCCAGCCCAAACTATCTAAAATGTAATGGTCGTTTGGCGATAATTTGTAGGCAGTTTGTATCAATGTTTTGGCTTCGTTTAAGTTAATGTTTCGGTCTGCCATGGAATAACCTAATGCATTGTAAGCTGCTGAAAAGTCTGACTGTAATTGAATCACTTTTCTTAACTCTTTTTCCATTAGCTCAAGTTTACCAATGCGCTCTGCCGCCATTGCATAATCGTAAATGAGTTGTGGTGTGTTAGGCACAGAATTAATCGTTTTTTCAATCAGTGCAAATGCTTCTTTATGGCGCTCTTCTTGCGCTAACAAGCTTGCTTGGGCCTGTACAACGGTAATTTGTTGCACAGAGTCAAGCTCAGTCAGTTTGTCTAGCATGCTAATTGCAGCATCAGTGCTTTCAGTGCGTGCAATCAAACTGGCCGCTGCTAATCTTGCATCTAAGTGATGGCCATTATTTTTTGGCACTTGATAATACCACTCCAATGCTTTCGTATTATTTTCGTTGCGTTCAGCTGTTAGTCCCAAATAAATATAGATTTGCTCAGGATCTTTAAATCCATTATCTAATGCTTGTTGGAGGTATTGTTCCGCCATGCCATACTCATTCGACTCTAACGATAATAAACCAACAACCGCATTGGTATCTGCATTATCTTTATCAATTTCAGTGAGTTTAACGAATTCTGGTTTAGCCTCTGAATAGCGTTTTAAGCTGACAAGCAACTTGGCATAATCCATCCGCACATTATTGGCTTTTGAATTGTTGCTTAAAAAAGTTTTGTAAAATGCAACAGCATCATCTGGAGATTCTTTAGATAACAACTGACCTCGCATCTGCGCCGCAACTTCCCAATCTGGACGCAGTTGGCTAGCGGTTGCAATTTCAGTAGTAGCCGTATCCATTTCTTCAGCAATCCATGCTGCTTTTGCAATAGCAAAATGAGCTTCAGCTGATTTTGGATAAGGTGAAGCAAGCTCTTTGACAATGGCCAGCGTTTCTTTTTTATCTGATTGATTGCCGAGTAAGTCATTTAGATATAAAAAACTGGTTGCGCGCATCTCTTCTTTAGCCAATAGGCTTTTGATATGCGGTATGGCGCTTTTAATATTGCCAGTGGAAATCAACATTTGGCTAGACGCCTGTTGTGCCTCTAAAGACGAGGGGTCAAGCTCTGCCCATAAAGTGGCGGCGTCTAATGCTAATTGTTGATGGCGCGCATAGGCAGCCACTTTGGCGGCACGTTCCGCTAAGCGAGGGTCTCTGGTTTTTTTTGCTAAGTCTAAAAATAACTGACTAGCTAATGGCAAGTCGCCACGTTGGCCAGCAATTTCGCCAAGTAAATACTTGTAAACAAACTCTGCATTGGCAGTTGTGATGGTCGGTTTGACCTTGGCATCCGTATCAGCAAGCGCATTATTGAAGCTAGCAATGCTTAAGCATGCGATTAAAAGTAGTTTTGTCATTTTTTTCATTTTGCGAATATGTTCAACACATTAAGATAAAGTCTTGTTTAGTCCGTGACAGTTTGTACAAGTTCATCCATAATTAAGAGTTGTTGAGTGTTTGGCCTGAAATGAAGGCCCATTAATCGTACTATAGCTTTTTGCATGAAACTTATCCAGCGATTTAGGTTCTGTGGTTTTGTTATTAATGCAATCAGTCATTTATAAAGTGTTATGGATTAGGGTTTATGAATAATTTTACAGTTGAAGCAATTGAATTGACACGACTTTATGGTGGGCGTGCGGCGGTCAGTGATGTTAGTTTTAATCTTGCTAAAGGCCAAGTCTTAGGCTTTTTGGGACCTAATGGCGCTGGCAAATCGACTACGATGAAAATGCTGACAGGCAATTTAGCACCAAGTCTTGGTAGCGTTAAGATTTGTGGCATTGACATGATGGAAGATCCCAAGGAAGCCAAAAAGCTGATTGGTTATTTACCAGAAATGCGTCCGCTTTATAAAGAGTTTACTGTTGATGAGTACTTGACGGTTGCAGCACGTTTACACAATGTAGACCGTAAGCAGATAAAAAAAGCGGTTGAGATTGCTAAAGAGCGCTGTGGCCTTGGCCATATGAGCAAACGCTTGATTGAAAATTTGTCGAATGGCTATCAACAGCGTGTTGGTATTGCGCAAGCCATTATACATAATCCGATGGTGGTAATTTTAGACGAGCCTACGGTAGGTTTAGACCCTGTGCAAATTCGTGATATTCGTGCGTTGATTAAAGAAATTGGTCAAGAGCACAGTGTGATTGTTTCTACCCATATTCTGCCAGAAGTTGAAATGGTCTGCGACCATGTACAAATCATTGACCAAGGCAAGCTGGTTTTTAATGGCGATATTGATGTTTTGAAACGTCAACGCATGGGTAATAAACTATTGGTCGGCTTTAACAAGATGCCTGAACTTGCTGATGTGGCAAAAATTAAGGGCGTTGCTGATGTTGAGTTGGCGGAAAATAATATGATGCGTATCCGCATAGCAGAAGGCGCTGAACCGCACGAAGCGATTGTAAAAGCGGCTGTTAAAAATGGTTGGGGTTTGTATCAAATTGCACCTGATCAAACGAGTTTAGAAGATGTATTTATTCAGCTGACTTATCAAGATGGTGCGCAAGAGAAAGCGGCTTAAGTTGCTGGTTTTATAGGGATTTTAGAATGATATTAAGTATTGCAGGGAAAGAGTTAAAGAGTATGTTTGCCTCACCGATGGGGTGGATTATTTTGGCGTTACTAATGTTTGCGTTTGGTACGTATTACTTAAATGGGGTAAATAATTATTTTGAAGTCATGTCGGGCGCTATTCGTCCTGCTGAGCGTTATGGCGTAACGCAGTTCGTTGGTCAAAATGTGTATGGCTTGGCTTCTTTTATTATGTTGTTTGCGGTGCCATTGCTTTCTATGCGCTTAATTTCAGAAGAGCGACGTAACCAAACATTGCCATTTTTATTTAGCGCACCATTGTCAATTATCGAAATCGTTGTTGGTAAGTTTGTAGGCTTGGTTACTTTTTTAAGCATTTTGATTATTTACATTGCGGTGATGCTTTCTACACTTAATCTTTGGTCAGAAATTGATTTTGGTTATATTTTAGCTAATTCAATCGGTTTGTTTCTATTGCTAGCCAGCTTTTCTGCCTTGGGTTTGTATTTTTCTAGCTTAACGTCTCAGCCTGTAGTTGCTGCTATTTTTAGTTTTATTGCACTATTTGTGTTGATGATTTTAGATCGATTTTTTGCTGGCGACCCTAGCAGCACAATGGCGCAGCTTTCGTTCATGAAGCATTTTCAATCGTTTGCTGCAGGCTTAGTTGATACCGCAGATATTGTGTATTTCTTGTTGTTTATTCTTACTTTTTTAATTTTAACGATTCGTCGGCTAGACGCAGACCGTTTAAGAGGCTAATCAGGTTATAGTATGAAAATTAATCGCAGTTTAAAGCTCCAAATGTTGGCGCAAAGTTGGTTTTTTGTTATTTTATTTATCGCACTAGTGGTCATTCTTGGCTATCTCGCACATCAATATCGTTATGCTAAAGATATTACGCAAGCTAACCGCAATCTGTTGACGCAAGGCAGCGTAGAGGTGCTTGCGCAAATGAAAGATCCAATCAATATTACGGTGTTTGCAACCAATGATGATCCGAGCCGCGGCGACACTTTCCGTAAAGGCATGTTGGATTTTGTTGCACGTTATCAGCGTGAGAAAAAAGACATTAAGCTCACCTTTATCAATCCAACTGAAGAGCCAAAACTTGTTCAAGAGTCCAATATTAAACAAGATGGTGAAGTTGTCGTTGAGTATAACAAACGCACAGAACATATCTTTCCGCCTATCGTAGAACAAGACATGACGAATCTATTGGTGCGTTTGTCTCGCACCAATACGAAGCCAGTCATGTTTTTGGATGGACATGGTGAGCGTCATCTACAAGGTATTAAAAATCAAGATCTTGGTGAGTTTGGCAAACAACTAGAAGCAAAAGGGTTTAAATTCGCCAATCCTGATTTGACCATAGCACAAGATGTGCCGAATAATGGTGCAATGCTGGTAATCGCAAGCCCACAAGTGGACGTGAGTGAGATTGAGGCGAAGAAAATTAAGGCCTATATTGAGTCTGGTGGTAATGTGTTGTGGTTGCTTGATGATGACAACTTACGTGGTTTAGACGAAGTTGCAGATTATTTAGGTATTAAAGTGTCTCCTGGTATTGTGGTTGATATGACGGCTACCCAATATGGCGCAGATCCAAAAGTTGCTTTCAATAGTGTGTATGGCGATCATGCAATAACCCGCAACTTTCTATTGCGTACGCTGTTCCCTGAAGCGCATGAAATTGATGCTAAAGCCTCTTATGACTTTGGCTGGAAGGTTGGACGCTTGGTTGATGTTGCGCCAAATGGCTGGTTAGAGTCTGAAAAAATAGAATCTGGCGTGCAAAATAAAAAGGTTAGCTTTGATATTGAGACCGATAAACGAGGCCCGATTAATGTTGGTGTTGCCTTAGAGCGAACCTATGGTAAAAAAGGCCAGCGTGTTGTTGTGATGGGAAATGCTAACTTTTTATCCAATACCTTTATCACCAATGGTGGTAATTTGGACTTCGGTATCAATATAGTCAATTGGCTAGCTGGTGATGATGAGTTGATTACGATACAACCAATGCCACTAAAAGACGCGAATATAACCATTCCAAGTACGGACGCAGGACGCATGCTTGCATGGACGGTTTTTCATGGCTTCCAGTTTATTATTCCGCTTTGCTTTATCATCGCTGGTTTTTGGCTATGGTGGAGACGTAGAAAAGCGTAATATTTGTTTGAATAAGATAGAAAATAGACAATGAAAAAAAGATGGATACTGAACGTCATCATGCTAGCGTTAGTCGCTAGCTTGGTTTCTTTTCTTTACTTAAGACCAAAACAGACGATTGAAGAAATACCGACTTATGAAGTTTCTCAATTAAAACTGGCTGATATTAACAACGTTAAAGTTGAGTTTCCTGCAAAGTCGCCAGTCATTTTTGAAAAAATAGAAAATTATTGGTTGATGAAAGCGCCTTACAAACAGCGTGCTGACCAACTCTCAGTGCAACGTATTTTGTCTGTGATTGCAGCAAAAAGTGAGCATCGGTTTCCAGCGACAGATTTAGCTAAATATGGGCTAGAAAATCCATTAGTAAAAGTGACTATTAGCAATAATAGTGGCCAAGAGGTGTTTACTTACGGTGGTTATAATACTGTTACGGATGAGCAGTATCTGGCTTATAAAGACGGTGTATATTTATTAACTGCGGCCTACTCTGAAGCGGCGAGCACACAAGCAATCGAAATGGTTGATAAAAACATTTTGTCGCCTGCTGAAGCTAAGCAAATTGCAGGTTTCGACTTTTCTCACTTAGAACAATGGGAAGAAACCAGTTTGAATGTTGACATTGAAAATGGTCAATGGAAAACGAATATTGCTGAGGCAAAGCCGACGCAAAATGATTTAAACGAATGGCAAGAGTTTAGCTGGAAACAAAATCCAGCTAAATCAGTAGAGGCTTACACGCCAGACCGCAATGCGAGCTACCCTTATTTAATGCTTAAACTGAGCAATGGCAAGAAGGTACGCATTAATAAAATGATGGAATCACCAGAGATGATACTAGCGCGACCTGATGAAGGACTTACTTATCATTTTAATAATGATGTCGGTTTTTCTATGTTAAACCCGCCACTCAACATCAAGTAATCAATTGTTAGATGCCCGAGCTTCCTGAAGTTGAAATAACCCGACAGGGCTTGTTGCCGCTTGTTAATCAAACCGTTAAAGCAGTAGTAATACGTAATGCATCAATGCGCTGGCCCATTCCTGACCATTTAACCCATAGTTTAAACAATCAGCAGTTATTAGGTTTAACGCGCCGCGCCAAATACATACTCGCAAAGTTTGAAAGTGGTACCTTACTTATCCATCTTGGTATGTCTGGGCATATCAGTTTGTTGGATAGAAATTACCCGCCAGAAAAGCATGACCATTTTGATATTCAATTCAACAATGGTTATGTGTTCCGGTTAAATGATCCTAGGCGTTTTGGTGCTGTTTTGTGGGCTGGTATTAAGCCTGAGCAACATGTCCTATTAAGCACATTAGGCCCAGAGCCGCTAGAAGCATCGTTTAATGCGCGATACTTGCATCAGCAAATGCAATCTAGACAGGCAGCGATTAAAAACACCATCATGGATGCACATTTAGTTGTTGGTATCGGCAATATCTATGCAAATGAATCATTATTTCGTGCGCGAATTCATCCAGAATACCCCGCGAATAAACTTACTTTTATGCAATGCGAAAAACTTGTTGTAGAAATTAAAACGACCCTTGAGGATGCTTTAAAAGCTGGGGGCAGCAGTTTGCGCGATTTTGCTGCTGTCAATGGACAGTCAGGTTATTTTCAACAGAGCTATTTTGTGTACGGACGTACCAATCAGCCATGTAAGATTTGTGGAAATAGTATTAAAAATATCAAATTAGCTCAGCGCTCAACTTTTTATTGTCAACATTGTCAGCAATTATAGTCGTATACTTTTTCTGGTTTTTATTTGAATAGATGGATTGCTAAGCTCTGCAGCATATGCCACGACTAAATTTCGACCATTATTTTTTGCTTTATACATCGCTTGGTCAGCGTGATTGAGTAAGTTATCAATGGTGTCGCCAATGTCAGATACACCAAAACTAGCGGTAATCGAAATGCTTTTTTGACGTGAAAGCACAATCGGCATCGCCATAATTGCCTTTCTGAATTTTTCAGCAACACGTATTGCTTTTTTTAGGGATATATTAGGTAATTGCACCGCAAACTCTTCTCCACCCAAACGGCAACAAACATCTGATGTTCTTAAGTTTCTTGTCAATAATGATGCTATCCGTTCTAGTGCAATATCGCCAGCAGCATGTCCAAAAGCATCATTGATTTTTTTAAAGTAATCGATATCAAATGTGATGAGAGATATAGGCAGTGCTTTGCTTTTGCATTTACTCAATGCTTTTGGTGCTATTTCAAAAAAAGCACGCCGGTTATTTAATCCGGTGAGTACATCGGTATGCGCCAGTATTTTAGCTGTTCTAACAGCTTTCTTAAGTTCATAAGCGAGTTCAAAATGGTCATTAACTGTTTTTTGAGAGAGATGACAGGTGAGTAGGCAGCCCAAGAAGATAAAGCCGGCTGTAATGCCTAGCCAAAGTGTCTCGTACTCGCCATGTGTCAACAACGCGACGATTGTTGGAACGAAAAAAAGACAGACTGTACCAAGCTGCATATAACGAATTTGCCCATACCAAGAAGTAGCGCCTGTCGCTAGGCTAATAGAAAAGATGCTAATGATAAAAACGACGTTCAGATTCTCGATGGGGATGATAATCAGCAGGCCAATGCTCCAATTAAGAACTGCTAGAAAAAGAGAGATGGCATATGGGATTTCCCACTTGAGTAGTTGTTCGCTTGTTGGTTGATGCTTTTTAAAATATAAAAACAAAGAAACGCGGATAACGGTTAGCAACAGCGTAATACCCAACCATATCAATAGCGGTTGACTGCGGACGGTGTGCCAGAGTATTGCAGCAAGGGATAATTCAATAATGCCACTCATAATAGCAGGGGTGAAGCTGTTAAGATAAAGTAGGTTTATCTTTTTGGTGAGGATGTATTGTTGTTTTGCGTCCACTATATTTGTTCTTTTGATTTAGTTCAGACCAACTTCGGCATACTTTTCAGTTAATTTATCATACTAATAGTATGGATATCTAACCTTATCTGTTTAAATCAGTGCAAATAGAGTGATATGTTGCTTTAAAACATATTTAAGTCATTACAGTGTAGGTAATAAAAGTGTAGGCAATAAAAATGAGTTGTAAAAGAGCCAATGCAAGCAGACTACAGGACAATATTTTTTGCCATTTTACTTGTTGTTGCTGCACTTTTATTAATGCGTTTATCTCAGTGCGCAATGGTGATGTTTGATCTTGATTCGTTTGCTGGGTGAGAAAACGGTGTAGCAGGCGCGGCATTTCAGGTGCAGTTTTTAGAATAAAAGGTAACTCGTCTTTTATGGATTTTGCTATCTTGCGCAAGCCTAATTGTTCACTCATCCATCGTTTTAGAAATGGCCGTGCGCTTTGCCATAAATCAATATTTGAATCTAAGTTTCGCCCTAGACCCTCTATGTTAAGGAGTGTTTTTTGTAACATGATCAGCTGCGGTTGAATGACAACACCAAAGCGACGTGACATTTGAAATAGGCTTAATAAAGTACGGCCGAATGAAATATCTTTTAGCGGTTTATTAAAAATAGGTTCGCAGATGGCGCGAATCGCAATTTCTAGCTCTTCACGATTAGTGTCTTTTGGCACCCAGCCAGAATCAATATGTGCTTGTGCAACATCTTTATAATCACGATTAAAAAAAGCTAAAAAGTTGCGGGCAAGATAGTATTTATCCGCATCATTCAAGCTGCCCATGATGCCAAAATCCAAGGCAATAAAACGACCGTCATCTGCCACTTGGATATTGCCTGGGTGCATATCTGCATGAAAAAAACCGTCACGGAACACTTGGGTGAAAAATATTTCAACGCCATCATGTGCAAGCTGAGACAAACTAATGTTTTTTGCTGTTAATGCGGTGGTGTCTCGCACAGAAGTGCCATGCATACGCTCCATGGTCATGACGGATTTTCGACAATAATCCCAATAGACGTTAGGAATTAACAGCTGTTTATCGCCAGAGTGATGACTAAAGTTACGTTTAAGTAGGGAGCAATTAGCGGCTTCTAACGTGAGGTCTAATTCATGTTTGGTATGTCGCGCAAACTCCTCGACAATTTCTAACGGTTTTAAACGTTTTCCTTCGCTAGAAAGCAGTTGCACTAGGCATGCCAATGATTTCAAGATGGCCAGATCTTGTTCGATTACTTTACCAATATTAGGACGTAATACTTTCACTGCTACTTCTTCGCCACTGAGTAAGCGGGCAAAATGCACTTGTGCGACCGACGCACTCGCAATGCATGCCTGATCAAACTCTGCATAAATGGTATTGAGTGGTTGATTAAACGCATCGGTAATGGTTTGTTCTATCAGTGCATAGTCAATCGGCGGCACTTGGTCTTGCAGTTTTGCCAATTCATTTGCAACATCTTCGGGGAGCAAATCACGACGAGTAGAAAGCACTTGGCCGAATTTAACGAAGATAGGGCCTAACTTTTCTAAGGCTAATCGTAGACGAACACCGCGTGCTTGTTTTTTGCTGCGCCAAAAAAAACAGAGTTTGATTAGCGTTTGTAAAGGATGAATGCCAGATTTTTGTTCGATGAAATCATCAAGCCGGAACCAAAGCGCAATCCAAAGAATATAAATTAAACGAAGATAATGCATGTTAGTTTGTACTGCTTTCTTGTATAGATTGCTTTAGTTTAGCTAGCTTTTTTTCTAAGCGTGTGAAGTCACTGCGTAACGTGTCGACATCAGTATTGAATTGTTCAACTTGCCATTTTTTCGCCAACACTGGTTTTTCTTCTTGCCAGAATTCAGTCAACATTTCTGTTATATTAATCGCTTGTTTTTTAGTGGCTGCCATCGTTTTTTTGCCAATAGCCGCTATTTTTTCGGCAGGAATGTCACCAACCACCTTACTAAAGTCTTCTGTGACATCCCAACGCATGTGCTGCAATATTTTGCCGAGTTCAGAAGCTAAATGCGTATCCCCTTCAATTTTGATTAGCATTTTTGCAGCTTCATCTTTCGCCATTAGACGTAAGGCTAGACTTGGCGGAATATGAATGGTTGTATCTGCTATTGCGTTATTGGTAGCTAGGCTGAGGCTGCCATCTTCCAAAATAAGCAGATTGGTTTTAATAAATGCAATATTAAATTGCACAACCTTGCCAGCAAAAGCATGCAAATGCTGACGTGACCAATTATTTTGATTGGTGATGTGTTGTAAAAATTCAGCGGCTAACGGTTTGAACATACGCGATTAATTAAACTTTATATCCCTTGTGCAAAGCCACAATGCCAGCGCTTAAATTGTAATAGTCGACTTTACTTAACCCAGCATCCTCCATCATTTGTTTGAGTGTTTCTTGATCAGGATGCATGCGGATAGACTCGGCCAAGTATTCATAACTTTCAGCATCATTCGCTATCAGTTTGCCCATAAACGGTAAAAATTTAAATGAATACGCATCGTAGACTTTGCTTAGCGGATCCCATACTTTAGAGAATTCGAGCACTAATAAGCGGCCGCCGACTTTAAGCACGCGGTGCATTTCTTTTAGCGCATGGTCTTTATGCGTCATATTGCGCAGGCCAAAAGCCACAATCACACAGTCAAACGAGTTATCTGCAAACGGCAGAAACTCTGCATTGCATTGCGCAGCAGGCACTTTAAGGCCGGCATCTATCATGTTGTCGCGACCAACTGCCAGCATAGAGGCGTTAATATCCGTTAGAATCACTTGGCCTGTAGGCCCCACTTTTTGGCTAAATAGTTTGGAAAGGTCGCCACTACCTCCTGCAATATCCAACACAGTGTCACCCGCTTTCACGCCACTCGTATTGACGGTAAAGCTCTTCCATAAACGGTGCATGCCAGCAGACATCACGTCATTCATGATGTCGTATTTTTGTGCAACAGAATGAAATACTTCGCCGACTTTTTTCTGCTTTTCTTCTTCTTTGACCGATTTGAAACCAAAGTGTGTTTGTTTATTACTCATCTCAATTCCTTTTAAATCGCAGACTTTTTAAGCCTTAGGCTTTCTTTGATGCCCAGCGGCATCTAATCTGCCAATATATTCTAACCAAAGCGCTTCGTAATGCTCAGCCAAATAATATAAATAATCCCAAGAATACAAACCGGTATCATGCCCATCAGTAAAAATGAGTTTAATCGCATAATTACCTACTGGCTCGATACCAGTAATATTGACATCTTCTTTGCCGACTTGCAGCACTTCTTGCCCCGCGCCATGCCCGCGCACTTCTGCAGAAGGAGAGTAAACACGCAAAAATTCACAAGATAATTGGCACTCAGTATTGTTGTCAAACTTGATTTCTAACAATTTAGAAGTTTGGTGCAATTTAATATCTATTGGATTGGGCGTGTTTGCATCGAGTCCGCTCATGTGTATTTTACCGTAAAGGGTTGTGTAAACTAGAATGATAGCAGAACATTACAAACCAAGATTGCATTGATATTGTTTATGCCTAATCATGGCGTTTTATCGCCATTTGTCGTACAAAAACTACCGCTTGTCAGAATCTAGTTTGGATAGCGCGCAAAAGACTGGCTATTGATTGAATTTATTAGCGGTCATGATAGAGTGTAAAAATAATAAAGTAGGCCAGTTGAGGACATTAAATATGGCAAGTACCAATTTAGGCAGTCATCTTACCTCCTATTCTGCATGGAGAGAGGGCCTTATAGATAGCATCTGTGGCTATCGTAATTGGCTAAATGAGCAAGAGTTGAATGATGCGCAAATTGATCAGCGGATTAATGGGCTGTTAGAACGGCTGAGTGAAGATAAGCTCAATGTGGCTTTTGTCGCTGAATTTTCGCGTGGAAAATCAGAGCTGATTAATGCTATTTTCTTTGCTGAATATGGGCAGCGTCTTTTGCCTTCCAGCGCAGGACGCACCACGATGTGCCCGACTGAATTGTTATATGACCCAACTAAACCGCACGCACTGCAATTGCTTCCTATTGATACACGTGCATTTGATGCAAGCACGACGGAATATAAACGCTATCCGGAAGAGTGGACGACGATTGAGTTTGATATCAACTCAAATGAAAGTATGGCAGCAGCATTTGATCAAGTGAGCAAAACAAAACAAGTGACGCTTGATGAAGCTGAAAAACTGAATTTATTTGATCCAAATAGTCCTGATGATGCGTTAAATATTAATAAAGATGGCTTAATTGATATCCCTTGTTGGCGTTATGCCATTATTAATCTGCCACACCCTTTATTAGAAAAAGGCTTGGTTATTTTTGATACGCCTGGTTTAAATGCGATTGGTACAGAGCCAGAATTGACGCTTAATATGCTACCAAGTGCGCATGCGGTTTTATTTGTGTTAGCAGCAGATACTGGTGTGACTAAATCTGAAATTGATGTATGGCGACAGTTTGTGAGCGATAGCCGATGGAAACAAAAAGGCCGCATGGCCGTACTGAACAAAATTGATGGATTATGGGATGCACTTAAAACTGAAGAGGAAGTTGAAAAAGAACTGATTAAACAAATTAAAACAACATCTGAAGTATTAGGCTTAGATGCGCAATATATTTTCCCCACCTCTGCGTAAAAAGGCTAGCAAGGTAAAATTAATCAAGATGAAGCATTATTAGCGCGTAGCCAGTTAATGACGCTTGAAAAAGCACTTTCTGAAGAGTTGATTCCTTCAAAAAAAGCAATTGTGCAAGATAATGTACAGCGTGAAGTTGAAGATATTGTGACGAATGCCAAGATGATTTTAGACGCACGATTATCAGGTATTGTAGAGCAGCTTGAAGAGCTGCGTGGTTTGCGCGGCAAAAATGAAGATGTTGTCGAGCACATGATGAATAAAGTAAAGCAAGATAAGGAAAACTTTGAAAAAGGCTTGCAGCGCTTTCAAGCATTACGCAGTGTATTTTCACAACAAACTAATAAATTATTCACTTTGCTGGGTATGGATGCGCTGAAGGTTAAAGTTCAAGATACGCGTGAAGCAATGGTTTCTGCTAGATTCACTAAAACAATGCGTGATGCAACGGATAGCTTTTTTGATGACTTAAAAACACGCATGGTTTCTTCTGATGAGCAGATTGGTGAGATTAAAACCATGATGGATGTGATGTATGAAAAGTTTTCTAAAGAGCATGGATTACGTAAATCAGAGCCGCCAGCACTTTCAACTATGCGTTACCAAAATGAGCTAGAAAAACTTGAGCTAGTTTACAAAGAACAGTTTAATACCACCTTCAATATGATTCGGCATGAGAAGCTTAATTTAACGACTATGTTTTTCGGTACCTTAGCTAATCGTGTTGTCCACGTTTATGAAGTGGCTAACCGTGATGTTGAAACTTGGCTTAAAGCGGTGATATCGCCGATGGAGTCGCAGGTGCGTGAGCATCAATTACAATTGCGCCGTCGCTTAGATAGTATTAAGCGTATTTATAAAGCAACGGATACGTTAGAGGATCGTATTTTAGAGCTTGAGAATATCGAGAAAAGTATTCGTACGCAAACGGATGACTTGCTCATATTAAAACAGCACATAGTTAATGCGTTAACATTTGAAGATATTGAGCCAACCGCAAAAGCGGCGTAAATTCATATCGCTAGATATAAAAATAGCCGCTATTAGCGGCTATTTTTTTTGATTAAATCAGTTAAGCGGCAAGCATTGCTTTTTTAACATTTTGCATCGCTTTCTGTTCAATTTGACGAATACGTTCAGCAGAAACACCAAACTCACCAGCCAAGTCATGCAAGGTGCTGTTATTCTTTTCGTTTAACCAACGTGCTTCTAAAATACGTCTGCTTCTGTCATCAAGACTTTCTAATGCATTACTGAGCGCAGTTGATTGTAAGTGCTCATTTTGTTCTTGCTCTAAAAAGGCGGATGGCTCAGGCGTATCAGCCTCTAAATAGGCAAGGGGATTATAGGACTCATCGTCATCTGTATCCACAGGCGTATCTAAGGAAAGCTCTTGACCGTTTAGACGGTATTCCATTTCCATGACTTCTTCAGGCTTAACATTCAGCTTTGCTGCAATTTGATTAACTTCTTCAGGATTTAGCGTGTTAATGCCATCCTTCATGCTACGCAAATTAAAGAATAATTTACGTTGCGCCTTAGTTGTCGCTGTTTTTACTAAGCGCCAATTGCGAATCACATATTCATGAATTTCTGCTTTAATCCAGTGGATAGCAAACGAAACCAAGCGCACGCCATGGTCTGGATCAAAACGTTTAACCGCCTTCATCAGACCAATATTGCCTTCTTGAATCAAATCACTTTGTGGTAAACCATAGCCCATATACCCACGTGCAATTTTTGCAACAAGGCGTAAGTGCGAAACAATCAATTGTTGCGCGGCTTCTAAATCATTAAATTTCTTTAAACGTGTCGCATACTCATGCTCTTCCTCTGCCGTCAGCATAGGAAAAGTTTTGATAGTACGCATATATTGATCGTAACTATCAAGTGATGAAATCGATGGTAGTGTTAAAGCGTTGATGATTCTACTCCTTATTAAACAAGTTAATATGTGCATTATTTTAGCACTCTTAGTGTGAGAGTGCTAGTTTTGAGAAAAGTTGCAAATAATGCTTAATTAATCGATTTGAAAAGGGATTTGGAAACAGCGATATAGGCAGAGATAAGACCAATACTGATTGCAGTGATGCAAGTAATCAAAAAGACATTAAAGTTAGGTAAATGTAAACTAAAGTCTGTTTGATACTCAGCGGCTAAAGTAGAAACTGATAAGTTAAATAACCAAATAACAATGCTCGTGATGATTAAGGCAAGAAGGGCGCCAATCAATCCATAAATAGCGCCAGAGTATAAAAATGGTCGCCGAATAAAACTATGCGTTGCACCAATAAGTTGACTGACTTCAATTTCTTCTTGCTGGGTT
The DNA here is from genome assembly GCA_022599515.1 of Betaproteobacteria bacterium. Classification (GTDB taxonomy): domain Bacteria; phylum Pseudomonadota; class Gammaproteobacteria; order Burkholderiales; family Methylophilaceae. The sequence continues at coordinate 28,943 of JAHZMC010000052.1, read as the reverse complement.
AAAATTTGCATGCGTATAGTGTTGCCAATGACGGTAAATAAGGCAAAGCCTAACAACAAGGCGAGAATAAATATCGCCTTTTTGCCCAGTACCAGCAAATAGCCTAGCCGTTTTAGCCATGCATCGTCGACTTGCACAGTTTCAATGCCATCTAATTGGCTGAGATCTTCTTTTAGTTGTTGGATGGCGGCTGAATCTAGTGAAGCTGGTTCTATAAAGAAGGCATCTGGTAGCGGGTTTTCCGTAAGCGTACTCATGATGTCTTGATTATTGTTATCAATCATTAATTGTTTTAGCGCGTCTTCTTTGGAGATGAAATGAAATTGTTTAAGGCCTTCACGGGTGGCTAATGTGTTATGGATGCTATCAATCATGGTTGGCGTTGCATCTTGCTTTAAGAACAAGCTAAGGTGTGAGTCGCTTTTAATCGTACTAACAAGGCCACTAAAGCTACTGAGGACCAGATAGACAATCATGGGTAAAGCAAGGCTGACAGCAATGGTTAATGCGATAAATAAATTGCTAAACAAATTTTGCTGAAAGCGAGCGATCACCAGCTTGAGCGCTTGCGTATGATGCGTTAACCAACTATTCATCTGCAGTCACCTGTTGGCTAGTGAGTCTACCGTGATCCAAATGCAGAATTTTATGTGCTTGGTTTGTTGTGCCTAATGCATCATGCGTAGCAATAATCACGGTAACACCTACCTGCTGAAAAGCGCCAAATAAGTTAAGAATATCGCCTGCATAATTCTTATCTAAATTACCAGTTGGTTCATCAGCAATCAAAATTGAGGGTCTTGAAACTACGGCGCGCGCAATGGCTAAACGTTGTTGTTCGCCGCCTGATAAGGTAATTGGCATGACTTTTTCTTTATGTAGCAAGCCCACTTTATCCAGTGCGGCACGAATACGTTTTGCCGCATCGGCGCCAGTGATGCCGTTAATGGCGAGTGGCAATGCCACATTATGATAACAGTTGCGGTCATATAGTAATTTATGGTCTTGGAAAACGAGACCAAATTTTCGACGGATATACGGCAAGGCAGACTCACGTAGTTTGCTGACGTTTTGATTGTTAATCAGCACTGTACCATTGCTTGGCCGTTCAATGGCGGCAACCAGTTTTAGCAGGGTGCTTTTACCTGCGCCAGAATGGCCTGTGACATAAACCATTTCACCTTGCTCTATACTAAAGCTAGCATTGCTCAATGCCTCTTGGCTACCTGGATAGCGTTTGGTTACATTGTCTAAAACAATCATCGTGTTATCAAACTCACTGTTGTCATGCGACTATTATAGGTCACTCATCAAAGAGCGCGTCGACAAATTCATTGGCACTAAATGGGCGTAAATCATCAATCGCTTCACCAACGCCAATGTAGCGAATCGGAATCGGGCGAGCTTCGGCAATCGCGGCAATCACGCCACCTTTGGCAGTGCCATCAAGTTTGCTTAAGATTAATCCAGTCACACTAAGCGCATCATCAAATGCTTTTACTTGACTGACTGCATTTTGACCAGTATTGGCATCTAGCACTAACATCACTTCATGCGGTGCACCAGTGTGCGCTTTATTAATCACGCGCTTTACTTTAGTAATTTCATCCATCAAATGCATTTGTGTGGGCAAGCGACCGGCAGTATCCGCAATGACAATATCAATTTTTTTAGAAATTGCAGAGCTGACTGCATCAAAAATAACCGCCGCAGGATCAGCGCCTTCTGATGCAACCACATGTACATTATTACGCTCACCCCACACTTGCAATTGTTCTCTAGCAGCTGCTCTAAAGGTATCACCTGCGGCAATCAGAACAGATTTTCCTTGTGTTTGATATAGCTTAGCAAGTTTGCCAATTGATGTGGTTTTGCCTGCGCCGTTGACACCCGCTAACATAATGACAAAAGGCGTATGCGAAGTGGTTTCTAGCTGCATTTCTAATGGTGCGAGCATAGAAAGCAGCTCTAATTTAAGGGCGCCTTTGAGTGCAGTTGTATCTTCTAAACGGTCTTTTTTAACCCGCGCTTTTAGTCTGTCTAGTAGTTTTTGTGTGGCGGCAACACCAATGTCTGAAGTGAGTAAAATAGACTCAAGTTCTTCATAGGTATCTTCATCAATTTTTCCACCACTGAATAAATTGCTAAGTTGTCCACCTAACTGTTGGCGTGTTTTACTTAAGCCTCTTTTAAGGCGTTCAGTAAAGCTGACTTTAGGTTCAGCAGTTGAAGCTCGCTGATCTGCGACTAGTTTGTCGGCAGATTTAGCGTCTTGGTTTTTGTCTTTTTTGAAGAAATCGAACATAGTTACTATCTTATAGAGTTGCTTTAATGGTCACTTAGAATGTTAAGCGAAGTTAATGCCATGAATGCAGTAATTATAGATTATTTACCTAAAGTTGGGTGAACACGGCATACAATGTCTTTTTGCGGTGAACTTGCTAGTGCTGTTGTTGGTCACATGTCACAATTAGATACTCGTTGTACTATTTTCAGAGTGGTTCGCTTGCATCACTAAAAGAATGTTTTGGAGAAAAATAAATTGTTAATTAGAGCTTTGTTTGTATTGTTGTTAATCAGCCCTGTTATTGCATCAGCAGAAACACCAACACAAGAATATGAGTTGGAAAATGGATTAAAACTCATTGTTAAAGAAGATCACCGCTCGCCTGTCATCGTGTCGCAAGTTTGGTATCGTGCAGGCGCGTTAGATGAAGTGAATGGGAAAACAGGTGTGGCGCATGTGCTAGAGCACATGATGTTTAAGGGTACAAAAGCAGTGCCAGCAGGACAATTCTCCAGAATGATTGCGGCAGCTGGCGGTAAAGAAAATGCCTTTACTGGCATGGATTACACTTGTTACTTCCAACAGTTAGAAAAATCACATTTACCACTGTCTTTTAAACTAGAGGCCGACAGAATGGCTAATTTAGTAATCAGCAAAGAGGAATTTGCAAAAGAAATTAAAGTCGTCATGGAGGAACGCAGATGGCGCACCGAAGACAAACCACAATCAAAAGTAAATGAGCAATTTCAAGCCTTAACTTATCGAGCGCATCCATATGGACGACCTGTGGTTGGTTTTATGAATGATTTAGAAAACATGACGGCCGCGGATGCGCAAGAGTGGTATGACAACTGGTATGCGCCTAATAATGCAACGGTAGTGGTAGTTGGTGATGTAAAAGCGCAAGAGGTGTTGGCCTTAGCGAAGCAACATTTTGGACCGCTTAAGCCAAAAGCATTAGCAGTGCGTAAGCCGCAAGTTGAGCCTGCGCAAATTGGCGTACGCCGTGCCGCGGTAAAAGCGCCAGGTAAATTACCATATTTGGCCATGGGTTTTCATACGCCAACGTTAAAGAGTGAGTCTACGCCAGAAAACGCTTGGGAGCCTTACGCATTAGATGTGCTTGCAGGCGTATTGAGTGGCAACGCTTCTGCACGATTGAATCAAAAACTGGTGAGAGAAACAGAGTTAGCCGTTGATGTCGGAGCTGGCTACGATAGTACAACGCGAGGTCGCACATCATTATTTGAGTTGGTTGGTGCACCATCGCAAGGTAAAACGGTGCAAGAACTTGAAAAAGCCATGCTTGCTGAGATTGATAAAATCAAAAAAGAGGGCGTGACGCAACAAGAGTTAGATCGTGTTAAAGCAGCGGTGATTGCAGCGGATGTTTATGAAAGAGATTCCATGTTTTATCAAGGCATGCAAATTGGGCAGTTGGAAACCATGGGCTACGATTGGCAGTTATCAAAGGAATATCCTGAGAAGTTAAAAGCGATTACGTCAGAGCAAATTCAGGCTGTGGCTAAAAAGTATTTGGTTGAAGACAATATGACCGTGGCTATATTAGATCCGCAACCGATTGACCCTGATGCGAAGCCTGTTGGTCAGCCGCATACTCACTAGTTTGATTGCAAGTTTTTGATGTTTAAGACTTATTTTTAAGATTTATTTTTTAGGGTTTAGGATGAAGAGATTTCAATTTTTAATCATATTAATGACTGGTTTAGTCACATTTAGTAGCCATGCGGCAGTTAAGATTGAGCATTGGCAAACGACTTCGGGTAGCCGCGTTTATTTTGTAGAAAATCACGATTTGCCTATTTTAGATATGAGTGTTGGTTTTCCTTCTGGCAGTGCACGTAATGCTAGCGAGACTGCCGGCCTGGCTGGAGTAACGTTGCATATGATGAGCTTGGGCGCGGCAGGGATGAATGAAGAGGAAATTACCAATGCCTTTGCAGATATTGGCGCAGAAAAAGGAGGCTCACTCGATGCGGATCAAGCTTCATTCAGTTTGCGTACGCTAACTAGTGAGAAAGATAAAGCCTTAACTGTATTCAATAAAATATTGCATCAACCTGATTTTCCGCAAGCGGTATTAGCCCGTGAAAAAGCGCGGATTATCGCAGGCTTGCAAGAAGATGAAACACAACCGGAGAGCATTGTAAATAAAGCTTTTATGCAGGCTTTATATGGCAAACATCCTTATGGTTTATCCGACAGTGGTGAAGTTAACACCATTGAAGCCATCAAGCGTGAAGACTTGCAGGCTTTTTATCAGCAATATTACAGCGCTAAAAATTCAGTGATTGCTTTGATTGGCGACGTTACTAAATCAGAAGCGCGTGAGATTGCTGAGAAAGTATCTGCTGGTTTACCACAAACAGCAGCAGTTGGCGCGTTACCAAAAGTTAGTCTGCCAACGGCGGCGAATAAGCAGGAAATTGCCCATCCAGCGAGCCAAGCACACATTTTATTAGGTTATCCAGGCATCACGCGTGGCGATGCGGATTACTTCCCGCTTTATGTCGGTAATTATATTTTAGGCGGTGGCGGTTTTGTTTCTAGACTGACTGAAGAAGTGCGCGAAAAGCGTGGTTTGGTTTATAGCGTTTATAGCTACTTTATCCCAATGGCAGAGCAAGGCCCATTTCAAGTTGGTTTGCAAACCAAGAAAGAACAAGCGGACGAAGCGCTCAAAGTGGTGAATGAAACCTTGGCTAACTTTATGAAAAATGGGGTGACAGCGCAAGAGTTGCAAGCGGCGAAATCTAATATTACTGGTGGCTTCCCTATGCGTTTAGATAGCAATCGCGAGATTTTAGGCTATTTGTCGATGATTGGTTTTTATGGCTTACCGTTAACGTATTTGGATGACTTTAACCAAGAAGTGAACAAAGTGACGGCAGCACAAATTAAAGACGCTTTTACGCGCCGTTTAAAAGTAGACCACTTTGTCTCAGTGATTGTAGGCGCGCAATAATGCTTTTTACATTACGTAGTTAATAGGAGCAGCCTCTTTATTGAGTAGTTCATCTAGCGGAGCAGGCTTGTGTCTAAGAAAGCCTTGCATATAATCAATGCCCATTTCTTGTAGTAGGTTTTCTACTGCTTCGCTTTCAACCCATTCTGCAACCGTTAGTTTGTTCGTTACTTTTGCGACTTCTATAATGCAACGTACCATGGCTTTATCAATATCGTTTTCGATTAAACTTTTAATAAACTGACCATCAATCTTTAAAAAATCAATTGGTAGTGATTTAAGGTAACCGAATGACGATACACCGCTACCAAAATCATCTAACGAGAATCGAATCTTTTGCACCTTCTAAGCCAGTATTGGCTTTAAACCATTGGCGTTTTTCATCAATCAAGCTAATGAGTGCAATCGAGGTTCCGCAAACTTCAGATGCGAGTTTTGTAATTTCATCAAAGATATTTTCTGGTTGCGAGTCTAATACCAGTAAGTCTTTTAGACGTTTAAGGCGTTGTGCTTCATTTTCTGGCTTAGCTGCTGGTACTGTCATATCGGCCTGGCCTTTTTTATCAATAAATTAAAATTAATTTTCTTGAGCGAACAACATACTATAACCACTGTTATTATTGATTATAGCGACAAAAAAGCTACTTATATAGCCTATTAATGATTGTTAACATTTCTAATATTTTCTATTGCGCTAGAATGCTCAACTTATGATGAAGAATCCTACATTTTGTTAAGACCTGAAAAATCTAAAAATCGTTCTCACAATACAGTCCGTATTGGGGCAGGGCAGTGGCGTAGCAGACTACTTAAATTTCCTGATGCGGAGGGCTTGCGACCGACGCCTGATCGTGTGCGGCAAACTGTATTTAATTGGTTGGGGCAGGATTTAACAGGTAAAGCCTGTTTAGATTTATTTGCGGGCACAGGTGTAATGGGCTTTGAAGCCTTGTCGCGCAATGCTATGTCGGTTACGTTAGTGGAACTGGCTAAAGCGCCTTATCAAGCGTTATTGCAGAATCAATCCACGTTAAAAGCGACAAACGCGCAGATTGCTCAGCAAGATGCTTTACCGTTTTTAGCGGGTAATCAGCAAAAATTTGATGTCATTTTTTGTGATCCGCCTTATCAACAGCAGTGGATGGATAAGCTGCTACCATTATTGGGCGAACACTTGGCTGAAGGTGGTTTGCTGTATGCAGAAGCTGAATATGCAATTGAATCGAACGCACAATGGGATGTGGTTAAGCATGGTAAAGCGGGTAATGTGTATTATCATTTGTTAAAATGGAACAAATCGTTTTAAAACACACATATGACTAAAAAATGCATCGCAGTTTATCCTGGCACTTTTGATCCCATCACTTTGGGACATGAAGATATTGTGCGTCGTGCGGCGAATTTGTTTGATGAGGTGATTGTCGCCGTGGCAGGCAGTACCAGTAAGCAGACCTTGTTTAGCTTAGAAGAGCGCGTAGCCTTGGCAACTGCGGGGTTCAACAGACCTAATGTAAAAGTGATGGGATTTGATGGTTTGTTAATGCAGTTTGTTCAAGAGCAAAGTGGGCAAATGGTGATTCGCGGTTTACGTGCGGCGAGTGATTTTGAGTATGAGTTTCAATTGGCAGGGATGAATCGTAAGTTGTATCCTAAATTGGAAACCTTGTTTTTAACGCCATCAGAACAGTATATGTTTGTATCCTCTAGCTTGGTGCGCGAAGTGGCGAAGTTAGGTGGTGATGTACATCAGTTTGTTTCGCAGAATGTTGAAAATGCCATTAAAAAGAAATTGGGATAAGTAACGCATGGCTTTAATGATTACCGATGAATGTATTAATTGCGACGTTTGTGAGCCTGCATGCCCAAATGAGGCCATCTATCAGGGGCAGGAGGTTTATGAAATTGACCCTGATTTATGTACGGAATGTGTTGGGCATTACGATGAACCACAGTGCGTTTCAGTTTGCCCAGTTGATTGTATTCCGTTGAATCCAAATATAGTCGAAACAAAAGAGCAGTTGCTCATCAAATTTGAAAAAATTACAGGAAAGTGGGAGCGTGTATGAGAATGTTACACAGCATGTTGCGCGTAGGCAACTTACAACAATCAATTGATTTCTATACTAGTGTGCTGGGCATGAAGCTACTACGTCAGCAAGATTATCCTGATGGCGAGTTTACGTTAGCGTTTGTTGGCTATGGCAATGAGTATGACAACACAGTATTAGAGTTGACTTATAACTATGGCAAAACGGAATACGATATGGGCAACGCTTTTGGTCATATTGCCATTGAAGTGGATGATGCCTATAAAGCCTGCGATTTAGTTAAAGCCAAAGGTGGTAAAGTGATTCGTGAAGCAGGCCCGATGAAACACGGCACCATTGTGATTGCCTTTGTTGAAGACCCAGATGGCTATAAAATTGAATTTATTCAAGAAGGTACGATTCAATACCCACGCTAAGTTAGCATGAGTGACAATAGAGAACAATTAAAGCAAGCAGTGCAATTGGCTTTAGATGGCGAATGGGATGCCTCGCATCAAATCGCGCAAGATTACTCTGATGTCACCTCCAACTGGATACATGCGGTTTTGCATAAAATAGAAGGCGATGAGTGGAATAGCAAGTATTGGTATCAAAAGACCAGAGGCAAACGGTATGAAGATTTTACAGATGCGACGGCCGAATTGCAGGCCATCGCGGTGCATCTAAAAAATTAACGTAATAAACGGTTAGGGTTGATATAAAACATCCGTTTCCAACCTTGTTGTTCTAACGTGATTTCTGCAGGATTCGGCATCAGCGTCAATATACTGTAATGCAAGTGAGGTGGTTTGCCCAAGGCATTGCCAGAATCACCCACATCCCCTATTTTTTCGCCACTATTTACCCATTCTAAAGCATGTACATCTTGCTTGCTTAGATGTGCGTAGTAATGGATGCGCCATTTAGCACCTAACACGGCAATGACATTGCCACCGCGTTTGATTTCGCCTTTGAAAATAACGATGCCAGCGCTACTGGCTAACACTGGCGTGCCTTTGGGCGCAAAAATATCAATGCCTTTATGCACTCCAGATTCTCCCCAAGGATAAAACCAATAGCGGTATTTATTCCAATCGTTACTGCTGGCATGCTGAACTGGAATAATGGTTTTAGCTGGTAAGAAGGCGATAATTAATAAGATGATGATCAGTATTTTCTTTTTCATTGTTGTTTCTCCTATCACACGCCGCTACTAGCGGCGTGGGATATGTTGTTATTTTTACGTGTTAATTGCGTACCAATCAATTTTTCTGGTCATCACCATGGCAATCGTCAACAAGCCAAACATGAGGACTGAACCCATGATTAACGCGTTGTCTTCAGAGGCTAAAATGCCGTAAAGCGCACCATATAAAGCGGTAAGAAACGTTGCGAATGTAAATCCATGTGCCTTGCTTTTAAGGACAAAGCTCAAGTAATAGCCCAGTAACAATACACACGCTGCGCTAGCGGTTAAATAGGCATAGGCAAAACCGATGATTTCGGCAAAAGAGACTAAGAGTAAGTAAAATATCGCCATGGCTAAGCCGACTAAGGTGTATTGCGCAGGATGAATACGCAATTGTTTGAGAATTTCGAATAAAAAGAAGCCGACAAAAGTTAAGCCGATAAATAGTAAACCATATTTTGTTGCGCGGTCAGCTTGGCTGGAGACATTAATCGGATCTACAAAACTAATGGATAGCGACTCAAGCGCATCATGTTGTGTGTTGTTGTTTTCACTGGATTGTAAATTGCTGAGTAAAGTGCTTTGGTTGCTACTAGATAAGGAAGAAACAGCCCAATTGGCACTAAAGCCGTTGTCACCAATGGTTTTAGTGACTGGTAAAAAGCTGCCGTTAAAATGAGGATGTTGCCAACTGGATTTTAGAGAAACAGTAAAAGCCTGATAGATCAGGTAACCCAACGTCAAGAATAACAAAGTCAAACGGTTGGCTCTTGATAAGCGCAATGCCTTGATGGCCAAGTAAACTGTGCGTTGTTTGAATGTTAGCTTCTTGGCAAGCATAAATCAGCGTATCAGCAATGGCTGACTCATCTTCAATAATAAGAACATTGAGTGACATGCATACTATTGTAGATGAAACTGTTGCAGATAAAGTAGCAGATAGAAAAAAAGCCTGCAGGGACAGGCTTTTTTATTGATACAGCCAACTGTTCGATTAGTTGTTTGTTAACGTTACATATTTAAATTGGCCTGCTACAAACACAAAGTTTGCATCTAAATTAGCAGCATCTTTTTTCACCGCATTTTTGTATGTCCAAACCACGCCTTGTTTGTTGCCATCGGCATTTTTTAGTGTGGCAATGGTATCTGGTATACCAAATTTGAGTGATACTTTGTTCGGGTTTGTGTTGTCCAGCATGTTATAAAATGCCACATCTGAAACAACGAGACCGTTATGGTTGACTGTTCCATTTTCGTTAATGTTTTTTTGGAACCCCATTGCATTTGCATTAAAACTACTAAAAGCAAACAAGCCTATCAATAAACTACTGAGTAACTTCTGTTGAATGAACTTTTGATTCATTTTTAATTTCCTCTTTTGTTGAAAGAGATAACACTATAACAACAAGCTGTTGCAGCTTCATGACGATGATGTAACTGATTGTAAACATAAAAAATGGGGCATAGTCGCTGCCCCATTTTCTAATTGGTGTGTGGTTTTATTAATCAAAGAAGGATTTTGCTTTATCTAACCAACTCTTATTTCTAGGGCTGTGTTTGCCAGCATCTGCTTGTGTGCTCAATTCAAATTCACGGAGTAGTTCTTTTTGCTTCTCAGTTAACTTGACTGGCGTTTCCACCACGACGTGCACCATTAAATCACCAGGTTCACTCGTGCGTAATGGTTTGATGCCTTTGCCACGTAATCTAAATACCGCGCCTGTTTGCGTTTCGGCAGGCACTTTCATTTTGGCAGAACCGCCTAATGTAGGTACTTCAATTTCGCCACCCAATGCAGCAGTGGTAAAACTGACGGGCATTTCGCAATGTAAATTGCCACCATCTCTTTCAAAGATGTCGTGCTTTTTCAGGTGTACAACAACATATAAATCACCGGTTGGACCACCGTTTACACCGGCTTCACCTTCGCCTGATAAACGAATGCGATCGCCTTCATCCACACCAGCAGGAATCTTAACCGATAGTGTTTTATGTTGTTTGGTGCGACCATCACCGTTACAACTTGGGCACTCATCTGCTTTTGCAATGGTTTTGCCTGTGCCATGACATTTTGGGCAAGTTTGTTGCACAGAGAAGAAGCCTTGTTGCATCCGCACTTGACCATGGCCACCGCAGGTGCCGCAGGTTGAAGCAGATTTACCCGCTTTTGCACCAGTGCCTTTACAAGGTTCACAAGTCGCCATGACTGGGATGCGAATCTTGGTTTCAGTGCCTTTGGCTGCTTGCTCTAACGATATTTCCATGTTGTAGCGCAAGTCAGCGCCGCGATACACATTCGAGCGTTGTTGGCCGCGTCCGCCACCAAAGATATCACCAAAGATATCGCCGAATGCATCATTAAATCCGCCTGCACCGCTAAAACCACCGCCACCGCCCATACTTGGGTCGACGCCAGCATGACCATATTGATCGTAAGCTGCGCGTTTTTGATCGTCAGATAATATTTCGTAAGCTTCTTTTGCTTCTTTAAACTGTTCTTCCGCTTTTGCATTATCTGGGTTGCGGTCAGGATGATATTTCATCGCTAATTTGCGATAGGATTTTTTAAGATCCTCTGCCGAGGCGTCTTTGTTAACGCCTAACACTTCATAAAAATCTTTTTTATCAGCCATATGTAATATCTACTTTTTCTTGCATGATTTAAGTGTAACTAGTTTAAATGCAACTGTTTCAATTTAATCGGTTTAAATGGAATTGATTGAAGTAGAAAAGTCGCTAGCACCAATTAGATGCTAACGACTAGCCTAACTAAACAATAGTCTAGTCTTTTTTCACTTCTTCAAACTCGGCATCAACCACTTCAGCATCCACTGTTTTCTCACCACCTTGGTTAGGTTGCGCGCTTTCAGTGTTGGCTTCCGCTTGCGCATCAGCATTGATTTTTTCACCTAGCTTTTGTGAGGCTTCCATTAACGCATTGGTTTTTGCTTCAATGGTTTCTTTATCGCCGTCTTTAACGACTGATTCTAGATCTTTAATCGCTTCTTCAATCTTGGTTTTTTCGTCGGCTTCTAATTTGTCGCCATACTCTTCCATTGATTTTTTCACACTATGAACCATGCCGTCCGCGCTATTTCGTGCATCTACTAATTCACGCAAGGCTTTATCTTCTTCTGCATGCGCTTCAGCATCTTCTTCCATACGTTGAATTTCTTCTTCGCTCAAACCAGAGTTCGCTTTAATGGTAATTTTATTTTCTTTACCAGTTGCTTTGTCTTTAGCTGAAACATGCAAAATACCGTTCGCATCAATATCAAATGTCACTTCAATTTGCGGCTGACCACGTGGTGCTGGTGGAATGTCGCTTAAGTTAAATTGACCAAGCGATTTATTGGCATTTGCCATTTCACGCTCACCTTGCAATACTTGAATCGTCACTGCATTTTGGTTGTCATCAGCGGTTGAGAACACTTGAGATGCCTTAGTCGGAATCGTTGTATTCTTTTTGATGAGTTTAGTCATCACGCCACCTAATGTTTCAATACCAAGTGACAATGGCGTAACGTCTAGTAACAATACATCTTTTACATCACCTTGTAACACGCCGCCTTGGATAGAAGCACCTACAGCAACGGCTTCATCTGGGTTAACGTCTTTACGAGGCTCTTTGCCAAAAATTTCTTGTACTTTAGCTTGTACTTTAGGCATACGGCTTTGACCACCAACCAAAATAACATCAGTGATGTCAGCAATAGAAACACCTGCATCTTTAATGGCTGTTTGGCAAGGTCCAGTTGTGCGCTCAATCAAGTCTTCAACCATGCTCTCAAATTTAGTGCGGGTGATTTTGACCGCCAAATGTTTAGGACCTGTTGCATCCGCAGTGATGTAAGGCAAGTTCACTTCTGTTTGTGTACTAGAAGAAAGCTCGATTTTTGCCTTTTCAGCGGCTTCTTTTAAGCGTTGTTTTGCCAATAAATCATTGCGTAAATCTAAACCACCATTATCTTTTTTGAACTCATCAGCCAAGAAGTCAATAATGCGGTTATCAAAGTCTTCACCACCAAGGAATGTATCACCATTGGTTGAAAGTACTTCAAATTGGTGTTCGCCATCAATGCTAGAAATCTCAATGATTGACACGTCAAATGTACCGCCACCCAAGTCATAAACAGCAATCTTACGATCGCCTTCTTGTTTGTCTAAACCAAATGCTAGCGCAGCTGCTGTTGGCTCGTTAATAATCCGTTTGACTTCTAAACCAGCAATACGGCCAGCATCTTTAGTTGCTTGACGTTGACTATCGTTAAAGTAAGCAGGCACAGTAATTACCGCTTCAGTAACCTCTTCACCAAGATAGTCTTCTGCTGTTTTCTTCATTTTGCGCAATACTTCAGCTGAGACTTGAGGTGGCGCCATTTTCTCGCCGCGCACTTCAACCCAAGCATCGCCATTGTCTGCTTTTACAATTTTATAAGGCATTAATTTAATGTCTTTTTGTACGGCAGACTCATCAAAACGACGGCCAATTAAACGTTTCACCGCGTACAATGTGTTTTCTGGATTGGTCACCGCTTGACGTTTTGCTGGTGCACCTGCCAAAATTTCGCCATCCTCTTGATACGCGATAATTGATGGTGTGGTGCGCGTACCTTCAGCGTTTTCAATCACGCGAGGTTTGCCTCCTTCCATTACTGAAACACAAGAGTTTGTTGTGCCTAAGTCAATACCAATAATTTTACCCATGTTTTATTCCTTATCTTTCTAAAATGCTGTATTTAATAATATCTATTTGTTAAATATGTATTCGCTTTACTGCCTTGATTCAATAGTTGGGACAAATTTCTGCTTTTCAAGTCCCTAATCTTAAGGGGCTATTTCGCTTTTGAAACCACCACTAAAGCAGGGCGCAATACACGATCATTCAAGGTATAACCCTTTTGCAATACGGATAAAACAGTATTAGGCTCGCCTTCAGATTCAATCGTACTAATTGCTTGATGTTTATTCGGGTCAAACTTTTCTTCTGTTGGATTCACTTCTGCAATATTGAATTTCTCAAACACGCTTAATAATTGTTTTGCCGTTAATTCAACCCCATTTTTATAGCTGTCTACCGTTGCACTTTCTACTGCAAGCGCCGCATCTAAACTGTCTTTAACCGCGAGCAACTCACCGCTAAACTTTTCTAGTGCAAATTTACGCGCTTTATCAACATCTTCAAAAGAGCGGCGACGAATATTTTCACCTTCAGCTTTCACATAAAGCACTTGCGCTTTTGCTTCTTCTAGCTCAATTTTCAACGCTTCAATTTGCGCTTCTGGGGTTAATTCCATCTCTTCGAGTTCAGTCGTTTCGATTGGCGCTTCTGCGTTTTCTTCTTGTGTGTTTAGTTCGTCTGACATTGATTTTCCTATCTTATAAATAATCCTGCTCTATATATGGAGATACTGTGATTAATTTCAAGATGGCCGCATGATTTTAAGTGAATTGATTGCGCTAGCTATTTCACTTGCATTTGTTTTAGGTCAAAAAGTCCATGTTCTGAAAGTGGGATATTAAGTCTTGCATTGTTTTTTTGACCAAGAGGAAAACGAAATGAAAGTGTGGCTAGATTTAATCTCAACCGACTACGGATTGATGAGTTTGATTGTGATTGCAGTGATGGTTGTTGCAATGCTAGGTTTTGCTTACTATGTCGTTAAGCACATCGGTAAATAATAAACAGCGCTTCGCTCTAGTGGTTTGTGATTGACTGGATGGCATCAAGCACAGATGTCACAGAAGGTATTTGTTTTACGCCACCTAAATTAATCACTTTGCTGTTGCAAGATGCCATTACGCCAGTTCGTTCAGGATTGGTGTCGGTATAAATGGCCACTGTTGGAATGTTGAGCGCGACACTTAGATGTGATAAGCCAGTATCAACGCCAACGGCTACCCATGCTTGATCAATAATGCAGGCTAGCTTGGCAATACTGAGTTTTGGTAACACAATCACGTTGTCAGTATTCGCAACAATCGCTAGTGCACGTTGTTGCTCAGCTTCGCTGGCCCAAGGTAAAACTAAAGATAGATTTTGTGCTGCCAATTGTTTGGCTAGGTTAATCCAATGCGCAGTTGGCCATAACTTACTATCTTTGCTAGTGCCGTGCAAACCAATCACAAATGCTTGTGGTAAAGCGAAATCTAACACGTTGTTTTCAGCGGCTATGCCATAGGTAGGTGCATTATCAAGTAACGCATAACCACATGCTTGCGCGGCAAGTGCTCGGTTACGTGTAACGGCATGTTGATTACGCGCGACAGGATATTTCTGATTATAAAAATAACTGGCAAGTGGTTCGCGCGCAGAATGTTTATCCATGCCGCATTTGTTACCTTGCGCAAAAGCAGTCATCACCGCACTTTTAATCAATCCTTGAGTATCAATAATTAAATCATAAGACTGTTGAGAAACTTGCTTTTTGAATGCTGCAATTTCACACCATGTTTTTTTGCTAAACAACTGTTTGCGCCAACGGCGAACAGCAACGGTAAAGACTTGTTTGATTGCAGGATGTAGCTTTGGAATGTCGGCAAAAGCCTCTTCAACCACCCAATCAATATGGGCATCGGGATGCTGTTGTAAAATGTCAGTGACAACAGGTAAATTGTGAATCACATCGCCTAATGAGGATGTTTTAACCAGTAAAATTCGTTTCATGGCGCTATTTTCGCATACAATCAACACTTTTCTAGCTGGATTAATGAGCCATTGAAATTTGCATTCATTATATTTAAGTACTTTCCTTTTGGCGGCATGCAACGCGATATGTTGCGCACCGCTAATGAATTAATTAAGCGCGGACACGAAGTAGACGTGTTTACTTTGAGCTGGCAGGGCGAAGTGCCTAAAAAAATGGCGGTGCATGTGTTGCCGCAAACCGGGTGGTTTAATTACCAGCGCTATAAAAAGTTTATTGCAGCCACTTTTAATGCGATTGAAAAAAGCAATTTTGATTATGTTTTTGGCTATAACCGCATGGCAGGCTTGGATGCACATTTTGCAGCTGATCCATGTTTTATTGAACGCGCCTATACACAACGCAGCTTCTTCTATCGCATGGTGCCAAGAACTCAATGGTTTGCAGCTTGTGAAAAAGCCGTTTTTTCGACGGAATCAGCCACCCATATTCTAGCGGTTGCTTTAACTGAAAAGCCGCACTTTCAAAAATGGTATGGTTTGCAAGATGAGCGCTTTCACTATATTCCACCTTACTTATCTCCAGAACGGTTTGCGTTGGAAAACAAAACGCAGATGCGAAAGTATTTGCGACAAACCTTTGGTTTTGGTGCGACGGATTTTGTTTATTTATTAACAGGCTCTGGTTTCTCGATGAAGGGTTTAGATCGCGCTATTCTTGCTTTGGCGGCAATGCCAGAACAGCTGCGAGCCAACACTAGGTTGGTAGCAGTTGGACAAGATAACCCTAAGCAGTTTGACAATATGGCTAAAAAAGTGGGTGTGCAAGCGCATGTGATTATTTCAAAAGGACGAACAGATATTCCACAATTGATGCAAGGCGCAGATGTGTGCGTGCATCCCGCTTACCGTGAGAATACCGGCTTGGTAATCTTAGAAGGCATGGCTTGTGGCACACCGATGTTGGTGACAGAAAGTTGTGGGTATGCCAACCATGTTAAAGCAGCAGATGCGGGTATTGTCTCAGCGATGCCGTTTAATCAATCTCAATTTAATGCAGAATGGTTAAGCATGCGTGAAGCGTTAGCACGAGTTGTTAAAACTAAACCCAAATGGGCAAAGAATGGCTTGGCTTATATCAAAGATATTATGGCGGCGAATGATGGTAGTGCGGAAGCCAATATTTTGATTGCATTGGCTGAAGCAAAAAAAGCCGCTAAGGGCAATGGCTAAATAAATGAATTGTCAGCAAAAAACGCTATTTGAAATGCCTGCTCATTTGCGCAAAGCGCTAGGCAATGGGCAAAAGAGCGATACGTTTGAAGAGGCGATGCAATTGCAAGGCAAGGCATTTCGCGATGTGCCTGGACGCAAGACCAGTCAAGTGACGTTGTTAGGTAAGCAATATTTTATTAAGCAGCATTTTGGCGTGGGTTGGCGCGAGATATTCAAGAATATATTGTCGTTTAAGAAACCTATTTTAGGCGCCATGACCGAGGTGCATGCGATTCAGAAAATTGATTCTTTGGGTATTGCAACAACGCCTTTAGTCGCTTATGGTCAGCGTGGGAATAATCCTGCCAATTTACAGTCATTTGTGATGACGGAGGATTTGGGCGATATTATTTCTTTAGAAGATTTATGCGCTGACTGGAAAAACAATCCACCTGATGCGAAATTTAAACGTAAATTGATTGTTACAACAGCCAAGCTAGCAAAGACTATTCATGAAAATGGCGTTAATCATCGTGATTTTTATTTATGTCACCTTTGCCTAGATGCTAAAGATACCAATCAGCGAGATTTAACAAAGATTAACCTGTATTTGATTGATTTGCATCGTGTGCTTACGCACAATACCCCATCAACAACTGCGAATATGAAAGACATTGCTGCCTTATATTTTTCCAGTATGGATGTTGGGTTAACGGCGAGAGATTATCTGCGTTTTAAAATGTATTACCAGCGGCAAAGCAATGACTTTTGGCGTGCAGTAGAAGCAAGGGCAACCAAGCTGTATGCTAAATTTAACAGTGATAAGTTCCAAAAAAAATTAGCAGTAGAGCGCACTAAATTGCATGATGAGTAGTCCTTTTGATAACTGATGCGTTATTTAAGCGTTATGTGGGGATTCAATTTACTCATAGGATAAAAATGAGTTTAACTTTAAAAGAGGAGAATTAAATGGTTAAAAAATAATCGTCGGTGCTGTTATTTCAGCATTCGCATTAGGTGGTTGTGCCAATATGTCAGAAACACAAAAAGGTACTGCGAAAGGCGCTGCGATTGGTGCGGGAGTTGGCGCTGTGGTTGGAGCAGTTGCAGGCAAAGGAAAAGGCGCTGCGATTGGCGCTGCTGTCGGTGCTGGTGTTGGTGCGGTTGCAGGTAATGTGTGGTCTAAAAAAATGGCAGCACAGAAGAAAGAAATGGAAGCCTCAACCCAAGGTACTGGCGTAGCAGTAACACAAACAGCAGATAATCAATTGAAAATTGAAATTCCGAGTGATATTTCCTTTGCTGTTGGTAGTGCGAATGTTGATGCCAACTTTAAAAAAGTGCTAGATACTTTTTCAACAGGGCTAGTACAAAATCCAGTTTCAACGGTAACGATTATCGGGCACACAGATAGTTCCGGTTCAGATGCGGTTAATAACCCACTGTCGCTAAAACGTGCAAACAGTGTGCGTGATTATCTTGGTACTAAAGGCGTTGCTTCTAGCCGTATCTCAACAGAGGGGCGCGGTTCGCGTGAGCCATTAGTCGCAAATGACACAAAAGCAAATATGGCAAAAAATCGCCGAGTTGAAATTTATGTTGCAGAACCTGCACCGGCAGCAGCGACAACCAATTAATTGAACCTGCAATAGTAAAAAAGCCGAACAATTGTTCGGCTTTTTTGTTGAAAGTTGCTAACGAGTTGTTGGCTGATTACTGATTTTTCGATTGTAATTTCGTTTTCGACTTTCTGCTCACTTTATAGCGATTGTAATTCCAGTAATATTGGTTTGGACTTTTTGCAATTTGCGCTTCAATGGCTTGGTTCAATAGTTTCGGAGTTGCAATAGAGTCAACGCTAGTTAAATGTAAGGTATAGCCTTTCCCGCCAGCTAAACGCTCGCCGAAAGCCATGATAATCGTTGCCCCTGTTTTTTCTGCCAATTTGCTGGCAAGCGTCATTGTGTAGGCTGGTTTGTTAAAGAAATCGGCCCATTCACCTTCTCCTGCTGCAGGAATCTGATCTGGCAATATGCCAATCGCCTCTCCTTTTTTTAGCGATTTTAGCAGTTTTCTTACGCCGTTGGCATTGGCTTCGGCTAGGGTAATGTTGTCACGCTGTCGACCACTGACGAGCGGTGCTAGCCATTTCTTTTTGGGCGGGCGATACAGTACGGTAATGGGATGATGCAAGGCGTAATAGAGCGAAGTAATCTCAAAACAGCCCATGTGCGGCGTGAGAAAAATAATGCCTTTATCACGTTTAATAGCGGCTTCGACATGCGACCAGCCTTCAACTTGCTGCATGAGTTGCGCTACTTTTTGATTATCACTATTCCAAATATAGGGCGTTTCTAAAATCGCTTCGCCAATGGCAATAAAGCTTTGTTGCACTGCTGATTCGATTTGGTTTGGCAATAGCTGGCTTTGCGTAATATTGGCAATGGTGCGCGTCTTTGCTTTGCGTGCAAACAGAAATAGAATGCGTCCCAAGACGCTGCCTAGAGCATGCAATACGGGCAAAGGCAATAAAGATAACGGTTTAAAAATCAGTCTTAGCATAGGCATGACATTATAAGCGCAAACATCATTAACGCATCATTTGCTGATTAATGGCTGATATAATGCAGGCATTCAATCACTTATGCGAACTGTTCATTGTTTCAATCTCAATATTACCAACAAATATTTGCACAACATCAATTAGATGGGTTTGAGCCATTGTGGCACAAACAGATTGCTTGGTTTGAAGAGCCTAATCAGCGGCGAGGTGGTTGGAGCGGTGTGGGGCAACTAATCTTGCCTTCGGATAGCGGTGAACTTAATGTTTTTGTCAAAAAGCAGCAAAATCACGGGCGACGCACGTTATTACATCCTATTAAAGGCGAGCCAACTTTTCGACGAGAGTTTGAGCGATTGACCTTTTTAGCAGCGCAACAGATTAAAGCGCCTAAAGTGGTGTGTTATGGCGAGCAGAAAATTGACAATCAAGCTTGCGCGATTTTAGCCACTGAAACATTGCTTGGTTTTGAACCATTGGATGTCGTAACTCAGCGTTGGTTTTCTGTTGAGCAAAAGACGCGTCTGCAAAAGAGACAGTTGCTTAAAACAGTTGCGTTAACAGTACGTGCTTTTCATCACTCAGGCTTGGTGCATCGAGCGCTCTATCCCAAACATCTTTTTGTGAAAAATGCGGAGATTCAACCTGAAGTTGCATTTATTGATTTAGAAAAAGCACGGTTTAGCTGGCTGTTTTTATACCGCGCTTATTTTGATTTAGCCGCATTAAATCGCCATGCAGAATATTGGTCAGCTAGTGATCGCTTATATTTTTTCTTACAATACTTTCAAGTGCCAGCATTAAATAAAACGCTGCGCTTTATTATTCGGCAAATAATAAAGCGCTCAGCACGACGTTAACAACATGCAGAGCATTAACAAAAAAGATAATGTCAGTTTGTTAGCCAGTTTTGGCATTAACACGCCAAACATCAGTTTGGATGACACAAGTACCATCAGCTCGTTAGAGGTTGTGCGTTTTGTGCCCAAGCGCCGTTGTGTTTGTAAGGCACTTTGGCAAGGCAAACCTGTTTATGCCAAAATTTTCTTTGGCGACAAGGCCGCGCAATATGCGTTGCGTGATGTGCGCGGCGTTGAGTCTTTGCAAAAAGCAAAGATATTAACGCCGAAAATATTGAAGCAAAGTAAAGTGCCTCAGGTTAAAGCCTATGTCGTTATTTTTGAAGGCATTACTCCGTCAGAAAGTGCAGAAGCTGTTTGGGAAAGCGCTAATGAATTTGTGCGAATTGAACTTGCGCATCAACTCATACAAGTTGTAGCGCAGCACCACGAAGCTAGGTTGCTGCAAACAGATATGTATTTGAAAAACTTTTTAATTCAATACGATGCGATTTACACCATTGATGGCGATGGCGTGCGTTCTGTTGACAAGCTATCCATCAAAAAAGCACAAGCTAACCTTTGCCAATTGCTGTCAAAGTTGGATGTATTGACAATCGATAGTCAGCTTCCCTCTTTGTTGGAAACTTATGCGAATGCAAGGCCGTGGCAGCCAGCACTTGATATTGTTGCGGTTAACAAGGCAATTGAAATCGCAAGGCAAAAAGCGACATCTGCTTATGCCGATAAAAAAGTATTTAGGCAATGTACAGATCTTGATGTGGTTAAAACCAAAAAGGTATTTGTTGCGATGAGTGCGCAGGATGCCATGATTGATTTTCCACAAACTGCAGCAGCGTTAGATGCTTATTTAAATGATGCGAGTTTGATTAAAAACGGCAATACGTGCACCGTTTTCACCGCCAAGATGGGAGCGCTAGATGCTGTGATTAAACGCTACAATATCAAAGGTTTTTGGCACGGATTTGGGCGAGCATTTAGACGCACACGCGCATCTATTTCTTGGGCAAATGCCCACCGCCTGCAACTACTTGGATTGCCAACCGCAAGGCCTGTTGCACTCATTGAAACAAAATGGTTAGGCTTAAAAGGCAAAGCCTATTTTTTAACAGAATATGTTGATGCCCCAGATATGGTGCAATTTTTTGCAACGACGAGTGATAAGCAACTTCGTTCTGAGGCGATTAAGCAAGTGGTGCAATTGTTTTATCGTTTGCACTTATTAAAAATATCGCATGGCGATATGAAGGCAAGCAATATAAAAGTGCGGACTGATGGTAGTCCTTTGCTGATTGATTTAGATAGCATGCGACAACATCGCGCTGATTCTTTTGCTCAAAACAACCATGTGCGCGACATTAAGCGCTTTATGCAAAATTGGAAAGACACGCCTTCCCTGTATAATGCGTTTGTTAAAGTATTTAAAGTTGTTTATGTTGATCACGCACCTCTGCAAGCGGCACAAATTTTAGAATAATTACACTGAGTTAAATGACATGATTGTATTGGGTTTATCTGGCGCTTTAAGCCACGACGCATCAGCCGCCATTTTGGTTGATGGGAAAATAATTGCAGCAGCAGAAGAAGAGCGTTTTATTCGTGATAAGCACGCTAAAAACAAATTTCCCTACGAAGCTGCAAAGTTCTGTTTAAAGCAAGCGGGTGTTAAACCTGAGGATGTTGATATCGTTGCCTTTCCTTATGCGGAAATTCCATTAAGTAGCAACGCGCGTTGGCATTTTGCTAAACGTCATTGGTATGCGCCAGATCGTGCTTTGGATGCGATTTTTAATGGCAATCGCCGCTTTAGACGTAACAAAGATAAGTCACTCGCATTAATGAAAGAGTTGGGCTTAACCAACGCTAAGTTTGTACCAGTCGAGCATCATTTGTCTCATGCCTCTAGCGCTTACCATTTAAGTGGTTTCACAGAAAAAACTGCCATTGTTGGGATTGATGGTAAAGGTGAATATGCGACTACTTTTGTTGGCTATGGCGAAAATGGCAAGATTCACAAAATTAAAGAGTTTTATGATCCAGATTCTTTAGGTGGTTTATACGGTGCGATGACCGAGTATCTCGGCTTTGATATGCTTGATGGCGAATTTAAAGTCATGGGCATGGCGCCTTTTGGCGACCCAACTAAATATGATTTCTCGGATTTGGCCAAGTTTGAAAATGGTGAATTGATTGTCAATACTAAGTTGGTCAATGTGGTTGGTTTACGTCGCTATAAAGAAAATGGCAAAGGCTATTATTTCACCCCAGAATTGATTAAGCGCTTAGGCCCAAAACGCCAAGGCGATGAAATTGACGATCCTTATATTCATTATGCAGCCTCAATTCAGGCTTTATTAGAAAAGCTAGCGTTGGAAATGATTGAATATTATCTCGGTGATATTATTCGTGAAACGGGCAAGATTGTGATGGCAGGCGGCGTGGCGTTGAATGTGAAGTTGAATCAACGCATTATCAGTTTGCCGTATGTAAAAGAATTGTTTGTGCAACCAGCCTCTGGTGATAATGGTACTTCATTGGGCGCAGCGACTTACGCCGCACATCTGGCTGGTGATACCATTCATAAAATGGAGCATGTTTATTTAGGCCCTTCATTTACCAATGAAGAATGTATTGCAGCTTGTAAAGCGCATCCAGAAAATCCAATTTTTACACGCGTTGAAGATGGTCCGAAAAAAGCAGCCGAATTATTAGCTGCAGGTAATCCATTAGCTTGGTTCCAAGGCCGCATGGAGTTTGGTCCACGATCATTAGGCTGTCGCAGTATTTTAGGCGATCCTAGCTATCCTGGTGTCGCTGATCGGATTAACGCACAAATTAAATATCGCGAACGCTGGCGTCCGTTTTGCCCAAGTATGCTGGATACTGTGGCAGAAGGTTTGTTGCAAACTAAGCATCCAGCGCCTTACATGACATTCACTTTTGATGTGAATCCTGCTTGGAATGATCGCATTCCAGAAGTGGTGCATGAAGACGGCACTGCGCGTGCGCAGGTTGTTACTCGCGAAACGAATCCGCGCTATTACGCATTAATTGAACATTTAGAAAAATTGCGTGGGAATGCCGTTGTGTTGAACACTTCGTTAAATCGTCGTGGCGAACCAATGATTTGTAGCCCAACAGATGCGCTCAATATGTTTTATGGCTGTGATTTAGAGTATTTGATGTTAGAAGATATTTTAGTCACAAAAAAATAAATTATTCTTGTTGGTAAGTATCTAATTTTTAAAAGAAAATAATTTCCAATCATTTTTGTTGTTTGACGAAAATCCCTCTTTTAGGTGATAATCAAACGTTAGTTAATTTAAATCCTGTGTCGTTTGCAGTATCAAACAAGTGAGTTGAATCAAGTATGAAACAATCCCATATAGAAGTGACAGAACGTATTATCGAAGTCAGTCGTCCTACTCGTACTGCTTATTTGCAACGTATGGAGCAAATCGCCAATCGTGACCGAGGTGCTGATCGCCTTGGTTGTGCGAATGTTGCGCATGCGTTTGCGGCAATGCCAGCCAATGATAAGCTTAAAATTGTCGCAGAAAAGGCTCCTAATATCGGAATCGTTACTGCTTACAATGAAATGCTTTCTGCGCATCAGCCTTACGGTACCTATCCAAGCATCATTAAAGATGAAGCAAGCAAACTAGGCGCTACTGCTCAAGTTGCTGGCGGCGTGCCAGCGATGTGTGATGGCATTACGCAAGGTGAACCAGGCATGGAACTTTCATTGTTTAGCCGCGATACCATTGCGATGAGTACAGCCGTTGCTTTATCACATGATGTGTTCGATGCCGTTTTGCTTTTAGGTGTTTGCGATAAGATTGTACCGGGTTTGTTAATTGGTGCGCTGCAATTTGGTCATTTGCCATGTGTATTTGTGCCTGCTGGGCCAATGAGCACGGGGATTGATAACACCTCAAAATCAAAAGTACGTGAACAATATGCGCAAGGATTAATTGGCCGTGAAGAGCTGTTGGCTTCTGAGTCTGCTGCTTATCATGGCGCTGGCACTTGTACATTTTACGGAACTGCTAATAGTAATCAAATGCTAATGGAAGCCATGGGCTTGCATGTGCCAGGATCAGCTTTTGTTCATCCGCATGATGGTATGCGAGAATTATTAACGCGTGAAGCGGTAAAAATGGTGTTAGAAAACACCAAACAAAGGCACTACACGCCGATTGGTAAGCTAGTCGATGAACATGTAATTGTAAACGCCATGGTGGCATTGTTGGCTACTGGTGGGTCTACTAACCACTTGATTCATTGGGTTGCGATTGCGCGCGCAGCAGGGATTATTATCGATTGGACAGACTTCTATCACTTGGCTAAAACAACGCCATTGTTAGCAAGTGTCTATCCAAATGGCAAAGCGGATGTGAACCAATTCCAAGATGCAGGTGGTCCAGCTTTTGTGATTCGTGAATTAATTGATGCCGGTTATATGTATCCAGACGTGTTTACCGTTGCTTATGGTGGTTTGCGTGATTACGGTAAATTGCCCGCCAATGAAGGTGGTAAATTGGTCTGGAAAGACTTGCCAAAAGAAAGTAAAGATGAATTGATTGTGCGTACAGCAGAACATCCGTTTGATGAATCAGGTGGCTTACGTTTGCTTAAAGGTAATTTAGGCCGTAGCGTCATTAAGATTTCAGCTGTACCAGAAGATAGGCACATTATTGAAGCGCCAGCCATTGTATTCGATGCACAAGAAGAGTTATTGGCAGCTTTTGATCGTGGTGAGTTGGAGAAAGATTTTGTCGCAGTTGTCCGTTTCCAAGGACCAAAAGCGAATGGTATGCCAGAATTGCATAAATTAACACCACCGATGGCTGTGTTGCAAAACAAAGGGTTTATGGTGGCTATTGTGACTGACGGACGCATGAGCGGCGCATCAGGCAAGATTCCGGCAGCGATTCATTTAAGCCCAGAAGCCTCTGCTGGTGGCGCTTTAGCCAAAGTACGTACTGGTGACATTATTCGTTTAAACGCAAAAGTTGGTATGGTGAACGTGCTGGTAGATGAAGATGTATGGGAAGAGCGTGAAGCAGAAGAGCTTTCTGATGAGAAGCGACATAGCAATGAACATGGTTTTGGTCGCGAATTATTTGGTGGTATGCGGAAAAACGTATTGTCAGCCGAAGAAGGCGCCATCACCTGGCTTTAATTAGCTTGAAAATGCAATTGATGCTGCGTTACTTTCGCTTGTCGTACTAAATGTACTGCCTACGCTCAAGTGCCTTGCATCAATTGATTTTGAAGCTAATTAACCAAATAAAGTACAAAAGAATTATTTGATTAAAATTGAGAGAAAAATGAATACATTAGATTTAGCAAAAGAAGGTCCAGTAATCCCAGTGATTGTGATTAACAAAGTGGAAGACGCTGTGCCAATGGCAGAAGCGTTGCTTGAAGGCGGTATTAAAGTGCTTGAAGTGACATTACGTTCACCAGTGGCTTTGCAAGCAATGGAACAAATTGCTAAACATGTGCCTGATGCGATTTTGGGTTCTGGCACTGTACGTAATTTGCAAGATGCTAAAAACTCATTAGACGTCGGCTGCAAATTTGCGGTTAGCCCAGGCTATACAGCAGAGCTTGGTCAGTATGCGCGTCAAATTGGTTTGCCTTTATTGCCGGGTGTTTCAACTGGCTCAGAAATCATGATGGCAAATGCAGATGATTACTACTTCTTGAAGTTGTTTCCTGCCGTAGCAGTCGGCGGTATTAATTTGCTTAAAGGCTTTGCTGGGCCATTTGCAGATGTGATGTTCTGCCCAACTGGCGGTGTAAAAGTGGATTCCGCACCAGAATTTTTAGCGCTACCAAACGTTGTTGTCTGTGGAGGTACTTGGCTAACGCCTGCAGATGCTGTAGCCAATAAAGACTGGGCACAAATTACCAAGTTAGCTAAAGAGGCCAGTGCAATTAAACCTGCATAGTTTATAGCTATACCCAACAAAAGTTTTGCACTTTTGGGTGCAAAACTTTTTTATTAATAAGAATAATAATATATTTCAAGCCTGCTTCATTTAAAGGTCACCACCTTGAGTATAGAATTAGAGAAATATAAAACAATCGTATTTGATTGCGATGGTGTGGTTTTAGATTCGAATATTACAAAAATAGACTCTTATTTTAGAACCGCTAAAAAACTAGGGGCCACTGATGCGCAAGCGCAGGCGCTGGTTGACCATCATGTCGAGTTTGGTGGGATTTCCCGTTATCCAAAGTTTGTTTGGTACATAGAAGAAATACTCAAACAAGAGGCTACACCAGACCTTGTACAAGAGTATTTAGAGGCGTTTAGCCTGGCCGTTACTAAAGGATTGTTGCGTTGTAAGATAGCTGATGGCTTGCATGAACTGCGTTTAGCTACCCTAGACACCAAGTGGTTGATAGTATCAGGCGGTGATCAACAAGAAATTCGAGCGTTATTTGAAAAGCGAGAAATTGCAGACTTGTTCGATAGTGGTTTATTTGGCAGTCCTGACAATAAAGATACAATCCTTGCGCGCGAAAAAGAAAATGGCAATATTGTATTTCCTGCATTATTTATTGGCGATAGTAAATATGATTACCAATCTTCTGCACGTGCTGGGTTGGATTTTGTTTTTTTAAGTGATTGGACAGATGTGCCAGATTGGGAATCTTTTACTAAGGAACACCAAATTAAAGTGCTCCGTAATATTAATGCTTTCATCAAATAATAATGCAATTTTTTAAACATTTATTCCAATCTAGCCAGACTTTATCAAGCAGTGATTTTGAGAAAATGTGTCAGAATGCTGAGATACTTGAGCAGGATGAGCGTGGCATAAAAGTTGTTCGATTGCCGAGTGGCGACATCTTGAAAGTATTTAGAGTGAAGCGTTTAATCAGTGGGACAAATATTTATTCCTATGCCAGAAGGTTTTGTCGCAATGCAATTCGTTTGCACAAACTAGCCATTCCAACCGTACAAATTAAAACGTTGTATCACTTTGAGGATAGCCATAATACGGCTGTCCTGTACTCGCCGCTTGCAGGAAAAACCATTCGTCAACTGATTCATGAAAATACAATTAATCCTAATTTAGCTGAAAAAATAGGTATATTTTTAGCAAACCTGCATAGCAACCCGCGCCTAGCCGCGAATCCGGGCCCGGGAGGCAGTTCCAACAGGTTAAATCGAACACCTGTTCGAACAAGTCCAAAGATAGACCGGGGCACTGACATTCGTCAACCCCGGGCGATAAATCTGGATCAGATGGACAAAAATTCGATATTTTCACTCGAATTTGTCGCTGTTTCCCAGGAACTGGGAAAGTCCGGCAGAGTGGGTCTGGTACGTGCTTTGACCCAGTGACGACATAAATGCGACATTGCGGGTTCAAAATTGCGACACAACCCTTCCGTTGCGCGACCTAACCGCCGACAGAATGCACTAATGCCTTCTTCCAATGTTGCCAGCAACCTCGAGTCCCTACGCGAACTTCCACTACGCCGCGTTCCACGACAACAACGCTCCCGCCGTCGGGTTGCCAACATGATCTCTGCCGCAATTGACCTACTTGTGCTTGGTGGAACCGAAGCTGTGACCACGAGCGCGGTTGCCGAGAAGGCCGGGGTGCCAATCGGGTCGGTTTACCAGTTCTTCCCTGACAGAGAAACCCTGCTGCTTGCCGTGGCTGAAATATCCAGCCGGCCCTTGCAGGAAACAGCCGAGTTGATCAATAGCGACTCGATCCCAGGATCTGACCTAGATTCATGGCTGGTTTCAGTACTGAATCAACTTGAAGACCAGTGGTCCAAGCACCCGGCTGATGTCGCCGCCTGGAATGCATTGGTTTCTGTTCCCAACATGGATGCTGTCACCGGACCAATTTTTACGAATTTTGTTAATGCTCTGGCCCAGGGTGTCACCCAGCACAACAAGTCCACACGCCTTTCCGAAAAAGAAACCAACGAATTGTGTTGGGTTCTTACCACCAGCCTGACCGCGGTTCTTTCGTCTTCACTCGCCATGAAACGCACCAGTGCAATGGCGGCATTCAAGATCTGGGCAACATGCATGTTCACCCCACACGCGTAATCACCCGCACTACTATTCCCACATGTCAGACACCGAACAGCAGTCCGTTATTCACGTACGCAAAACCCTCGCACTGCTCGGCGTCAAAGGCGAAGTCCGTCGCCTCGATGACAGTGCAAGAACTGCCGTTGAGGCCGCAGGCGCATTAGGAATTGAAGTTGGACAGATTGCCAACTCACTTATTTTTCTTGCCGATGGAAAACCAGTTCTTGTCATGGCTTCGGGTAAGCATCGGGTGAATACCAATAATGTTGCTGCCGCACTTGAAGCGGACCAAGTCACAAAAGCAACAGCCGACGACGTCCGATCAGCAACAGGTTTTGCAATCGGCGGCGTTGCCCCGGTAGGTCACCCCGAACAACTGCCAACAATTGTTGACGTGTCCTTAAGTCAATACGACACGATCTGGGCTGCGGCAGGTCACCCGCATTATGTTTTTCCCACCACCTATGACGAACTTTTACGAATCACCGGTGGGCATGCGGCAGAACTCAGTGTTTAGCAACGAGCCCTGAACATGCGCATCACAATTATTTTGCCCACACAAAGCCTGGCAGCGAACGGGGCTGTTCATTGTTTCAAAGATGGTCTTCACAATCTTCACCGGCACAATCTCGTTGTCAGTAGCACAATCGGCTCAGGTGAGTGGACGTGAACGCAGGTCAGTTCACAGCACCCTGAGTGGACTCATTTTGTGTCCCGACAAGCTTGCACATCAGTTTGTCGATGCCCCATAACACAAGAGACAGCACGCAGCACGCGACAACGATCACTGAGAGATTGATTAACACTTCGGCATAGCCCAGTTTGGTCACGTTGACGAAAGGATAGGCGTAGGCGTCAACGAATGCACCTCGTACGAGTGTGAGGAAGATCCAACAAAATGGTATGACTAGCCCAGCAGCTATTACCCGCAGCGAGATCCAACCACGAGGCCCTACGAGTAGCCAAGCGAGAACAAAAGCGAGGGGGGTCAACACGTGGTTGCACAAGTTGCTGACCGCTGCTGCGCCCTCAGCCTGAACTAGGTCAGCTAAGGCGATGTTGTAGATGAGGCCAGTGACAGAAATCATGAGCAGGG
>JAHZMC010000051.1 GCA_022599515.1 Betaproteobacteria bacterium | reverse complement strand
TAACCATAAGCTAATGGTTTAAAAAAAGCACCTGCAATGCCTTCTAAACAGAAAATCGGCATAAAGACAGCCATGACAATCAAGGTTGCATTGAGCACGGCGCCGCGTACTTCATAAGAGGCTTGCGCAATCACTTTGATTAACGCTTTTGGCTGCTGAAGCAAGCGGTTTTCATGGATAGCGCGTAGGATGTTTTCTAAATCGATAATCGAATCATCGACCACCTCACCTAAGGCTATCACCAAGCCTGCTAGCACCATAGTATTGACGCTAACAGTAAGCCAAGTGAGTAATAAAATAGCCGTTGTAAGCGAGAGCGGTATAGAGATAAGACTAATAGCGGCCGCTTTTGGATTGCGCAAAAAAATAAATAGAATCATCACGACTAAGCCTGCACCTAACCATAAAGCATGCTGTAAGTTTTGTACTGCTTTTTCTATAAAGGTTGCTGGTCTAAAAATACTGGCATCAACTGTAATACCAGATAGTGCTGGCTTCAATTCTTCAAGCGCCGCATCAATATCTTTTGTTACGCTCAGTGTATTGGCACCAGGCGTTTTTTCAACAATTAATAGTAAGCCATCACCTTGATTAATCACTGCATCGCCAATGGCAATCGCATGTCCCCAAACAACATCGGCTACTTGATTGAGCTTGATTGAAATGCCGTTGTTGTAACCGACTGTTAGTTGTTCGTAAGCGGTAATATCGGTGCTGGGGCTATCTTGCGTGATAGCAAATCGTTGTTGCGCCGTATCTAAATAGCCACCAGCGTTTGGGGTAATAAAGGCTGAAAGTTGCTGGCTGACTTGTAATGAGGTCAGGTTGTGCTGTGTTAGCTTACGAGTATCAAACTTGACGTGTAATTCAGGATCACGCAATCCCCACAAAGCTACATTCGCAACGCCAGTAATGGCCATTAATCGCGGTCTAATTGTCCATAAAGCAGAAGTGCTTAATTGCTCAATAGAATGACTGTCAGACGATAAACCAATTTTTAATATTCTAGACAGTGATGACAATGGTGGCATCATCGTTGGTTGTTTGACAAACTTTGGCAACGTGCTGCTGACAATTAATAAACGCTCTTGTACCGCTTGTCTTGCCTCGGCCATCTCAGCGCCTTCAGCAAATAACAATACCACCGAGGATAAACCCAATACTGATTTTGAGCGGATGGTTTTTACATTAGGAATGCCGCTAAAGGCGCGCTCAATAGGGATAGAAATCAATTGCTCAATTTCTATACTCGATAATCCAGGTCCTTCTGTTTGTACTTCAACCTTGACCGGTGCGAACTCTGGGAATACATCCATCGGTGTTTTTTGCGCTGTATTAAGACCAGCCATCATCAGGATGACAGCGCCAATCATGATTAAATAGCGTGCTTTAATCGCTTGTATGGTAATCCGTTTTAACATGCAATATCCTTAAAGCCTTAATGAGTGAAGCCAGTTTGCACTGAAAATAATTCTTGAGCGCCATTGGTCACAATTGCGCGACCAGCCAGTTGATCGCTAGAGAGTGTGCATTCGTTTGCTGAAGCTTGCGTAATAAACACCTGTTGCCGCTCAAAGTGGTTGTTATCCTGCGCGAGATAAACCCACTCATTGCCATAAATATCAACGACTGCCGCTGCACATGGAATGGTTAATTGTGTAGTGATTGATGTTGCCAATGGAAGCTTGACCGTTACTCTTTGTAAAGGAGCGATTTGATTGGACGGTGCACGCAACACATAAACAAACTGCCGAGTACCACTGGTCAAATCACTGAGTGGCGCTACGGCCATAGGTGTTAAGCGATAATCTGCGCTTGGATCATCCTCATTAGATAATAGCGCTTCACTAGCAAGGTTCAGCTTTTCGACTTGTCCATGCGGTACAAACACATTGACCCAATAATTATCTTGATTGCGAATATCAATGAGCGGTGCGCCAGCAGAAACGGCTTGTCCTTGATTAAAGTAAATATTAGAAACGACACCCGATTGCGTTGCCTTAATGGTTAAATTACCTGCGGAGCCTTCTGAAACGGTTTTCTTTAATAAGCGATGCTTTTGTTGCGCCGCATTAAATGCACTTTGTGCCAATGCAACGTTGGCTTGTGCATCATCGACATTTTTTTGACTACCAACATGCTGTTCAAACAATTGTTTAGCACGGTTTAATGTGACTTTAGATGCCGCTAATTGACTGCTAGCTGCTGTTAACTGCCCTTCAGCATCGGATAATCCCGTAACAAATCCAAGCGTAGCCTCAGGGCTTATAATTGGCCGTAAGGCTAGCAGTATTTGTCCCGCCTTTACTTGGTCGCCTACTTTTAAAGGCTGTTGGTTAGCAAAAAATATATTGGCCGTTAAAGGCGTGCTGTAACCGACCAATCCTGATGGCGGTAAATTGATCTGCGCGGGATATTGCGCGTAAGCAACGCCATCATGCGTGTCAACAATCGCCGTTGTGATATTCAACTTAGTGACCGCCTCTTTTGACAGTGTTAATTGATTAAGTTGTTCTTCCGATATGGTTGAGTGCGATGCTGTAGGCGCAGTTTTTGGCGTCTCCGCTGCCGACAAAAATCGCATCGCAGCTATCAAACCGACCAATAAAAAAAAGCTAATAGCTAGCTGAATTTTGTAGTGTTGATACCAATTTTTCTTCATGATTCTACCTAAAATGATTAATTGTTTGATGCACCATCGCACTTACTTTGGATGCGCTTTACTTCTCATTAAATTTGACCAACTCGCAATCAAGCTCTCTTTTAATTGCACTTCTTTAAGCAGGCCATCTGAATAGTCTTTAGCACTCTCTAAAATATTGAGATAAGCAATATCGCCTTTTTGATAAGCCTCTTCTGAAAATCGAATCGCTTGTAAAGCATTGGGTAGCACCTTTTCATGCAACTGTTGCCAATCTAAGCAATCTCGCTGATATTGAAGATGAGCAGTGTCAATCTCTAAAGCCGCCTGTTGTTTGACTGCCGCCAAGTCAAATTCTGCTTTTTTAAGCTCGGCATCTGCACGTGCAATTTGTCCTTGATTCTGATTAAAAATCGGCAATGTGAATCTTAAGGCAGGCCCTAATGTATGCCCCGTCTTTTGACCGCTAGTCGCATCGGCAGAAGCGGTTACCCTTATCCAATCGCTACGCGAAAGCTTGCTGGTTGATTGAGAAGCCATCACAGTCATTTCCGCTGACAAAATGTCTGGACGACTCGCAAGCGCTAACGCTTTAATGTTGCTCACATCAGTCGCTTCGCAAGCAGGAATCAATTGCTGGCTCATTGCGAGAGTCGTGGCTTGATTGTCCTGGCCAATCAGCGCAAACAACTTTGTTTCTGCCATCTTCACATCAATCTTCGCCACTTCCCAATCACGGCTAGCCACTAACATTGCGCTCTTAGCCAACAACACTTCTTGTTGACTAATTTCACCCAATTGCTGTTTGGTATCAACCATCTGATAAATAACGTTTTTCAAGTGGTAAAGCGCTTCTAATGTTTGCAATCGCTCACGTGCAATCACCACTTGCCCATAAGCCAAGCGCGTATCTCGAATCAAGTTATAGCCGATTTGAATCATTTGATAAGAAACCGATTTCGCTTTATATTCCGCTTGTTTCATGCGTATCGGGCGCAGCCATAATGCCTCTATGGGAAAATCAATGGCATAGCGATAGGCTTTGTTTGCTACACCAAACGCATAAAATAAATCCGGGTTGGCTAACTGACTGGCTTGCTGAATATCTGCACGACTTAAATTAATTGTTTGTAATTGTGAATTAAAAGCAGGATTACGTTCCAGCGCTTGTAGTACCGCAGCGCTTTCTGTTAAATAATCAAGTTCATTACTTGCTACTGAGGACAAGTTAACTTGCTTTAATTGTTGATCTGATTGTTTAATTTGCTCAACTACGTCGTAGGCAGAGCTCGTCTTTGGCATACTTTGACAAGCCGATAACAGTATCGCAACCAAGAAAAACAAAACCCATTTATAATAAAATTGCATGCTAATGTGTCGCTCAATAAGTAAATTAGCCTGCATATTAATCACTTAACCTTAAGGTAATCTTAAGGCGCTTCTTAAGGTTACCTTAAGGTTGTAATGTAAAAATAATGTTTATTAATAAGGAGAGCCGCGTTTGAAACTGTTGCTAATTGAAGATGACATCATGATTGGTGAAAGCTTGCAAAAAGCCATGCGGTCTCATGCTGTTTATTGGGCAACGGATGCTTCTCAAGCCGAAGATTCTTTAAATAGAGAAAGCTATGACACGATTTTGCTTGATCTTGGACTGCCTAA
This sequence comes from Betaproteobacteria bacterium, assembly GCA_022599515.1. GTDB lineage: Bacteria > Pseudomonadota > Gammaproteobacteria > Burkholderiales > Methylophilaceae. The sequence goes on along the minus strand of JAHZMC010000051.1, from coordinate 2,349 downwards.
AAAATCAGGTTTACTGTTTCTGCAACAATTAAGAGAATCTGGCAATCGCACGCCGGTCATTATTATTACGGCTAAAGACTCCATTGAAGCTAGAGTAAAGGGGTTGGATGCTGGCGCTGATGATTACTTATTAAAACCGTTCTCTGTTGAAGAGTTAGAAGCGCGATTAAGAGCCATTGCCAGAAGAAAAATTGAGAAGCACTCTAATCAAATTCAAATCAACGATGTAACACTAGACAACGCTAGCTTTACGCTATCTACCAACGCTAATAGCCATCGCTTATCCAATAAAGAGTTTGCCATCATGCACACTTTAATGAGTAGTCCAGGCGTTATTTTTTCTAAATCACAATTAGAAGAAAGACTTTATGGCTGGGGTGATGAAGTGGAAAGCAATACGGTCGAAGTGCATGTGCATCATATTAGAAAAAAATTTAGCACTACTATTATCCAAACGGTACGTGGCATTGGCTACACCTTTCCTGAAGCACCAAGCCAATGAAAAAATCATTAAGAGTTGAATTAATCTGTTATTTGTCCGTCGCCATTTTGCTCATCATCAGCTTGATGAGCTACATATCGTATCAATCTGTTGCTGATGAATTAGGTGAACTTTACGATGCCAATTTAGAGAAGATGGCCAATAGCATGGCGGATCAACATCGCGCTGAATACGTTGGAAAATCTGTCACGCAGACAAAAGCAACAAAAGTAAAAGTTTATGGTGAAGAAGATTATTTATTAACCATTATTAATCAACAACATGAGCGGTTATACAGCTCTCACCAAGCTGCTTTCAATCCAGATTTAACTCAGTTAGGCATCAGTACGCAACGGGTTAATGACAAACAGTGGCGTGTTTTTATTTTGAAAAAAGCATCAACAACATTTATCGCAGCACAAGATTTAAAGCTGCGTAGTAAAACAGTTAAAGAAGTCGCCATCAATCAGATTATGCCGCAACTCCTAATCGTGCCATTTTTAATTATGATTTCGCTTTTGATTGTGCGCAAAACATTTAAACCAATGATGACGATTTCAGAAAACCTACAAAATAGAACTTCAGACTACCTTAAACCATTTGATTTAAACAACACTCATGATGAAGTTAAACCGATTATAGAAGCGCTAAATCAATGGATGGCAAAAGTTGCAGCGCTGATTAACCAGCAAAAACGCTTTACTGCTGATGCTGCTCATGAACTCAGAACACCCATTACTGCTATCAAATTACAACTTGAGGCGATGAACAATAGCAATGACATTAATGAAATAAAGGAAATTCTCACCTTATCTGATTCAAGCATCAAGCGCACTGAGCGACTGGTTAATCAATTGCTTACACTGGCCAAAGTAGAGCCTAACAACTTGTTTACACCCACTGAAAAGTTAAATTTAAAAGATAGTATTCTCAATGTAATTAATGAATTAACTAGTTTATATAGCGCCAAAAATATTGACCTTGGTTTTGAGCAAGCGGATGAGGCCACCATTCAGGGGGTGCCAGATGAAATTGAAATTCTCATTAAAAATCTTATTCTTAACGCCATCCAACATACACCAAATAATGGATTAATTAATATTAGTACGATTAAGGTAAATGACGTGGTTACTGTAAACATAGAAGACAGCGGGGCTGGAATAGCGCCCAATGAAATGGAGCGTGTATTTGATCGATTTTATCGCTTAGAAAACCATACTGTCATTGGCTCTGGCTTAGGGTTAGCCATTGTTAAAGAAATCGCCAATAAGCATCATGTGAAGGTGCTGCTGAAAAATAATACGGCAAAAACAGGGTTGACTGTGTCAGTTACACTCAAAGCCTTATAGTATTTACTGGCGCCCACCAATCAAATGAACATTGCTTTTTTGCTGATTCTGCTCAATACATAATGCTTCCAGCATGTCAGCTGTCACAGGTCTAGAAAACAAATAACCTTGGCCATAATCACAGCCTACAGCCATTAATAAATCGCGCTGCTCAGCCGTTTCAATGCCTTCTGCAATTACTTTTAGGCCTAATTTATGGGCCATAACAATAATCGCTTCGCACAACACCATATCTTCTGAGTCGGCTGATAAGTTCCTTACAAAGGATTGATCGATTTTAATATAGTCAACATCAAACTTTTTCAGATAAGAAAGAGACGAATAACCTGTACCAAAATCATCAACAGCGACCTGTACACCGCTATCGCGGAATGCCAATTGACCCCTGTTGAAAAAAAAGGACACTTTTTTATCGTATAAAATGACGAAAAGAAGGAGTTTAGAATGAGCAGGAAATCACATGAGCATTACACAGCGGAATTTAAGGCAGAGGCGATTAAGTTAGTGCTAGAAGAATCG
>JAHZMC010000003.1 GCA_022599515.1 Betaproteobacteria bacterium | reverse complement strand
TCATCCATACCTAAGATGGCGATGATATCTTTAAGTTCTTTATAACGTTGTAATACTGTTTGTACACCACGAGCAGTTTCATAATGTTCAGTACCAACTACTAATGGATCTAGTTGACGTGAAGATGAATCTAGTGGGTCAATCGCAGGGTAAATACCTTGCGAAGCAATATCACGACTTAATACAACAGTTGCATCTAAATGCGCAAAAGTAGTTGCAGGACTAGGGTCAGTTAAATCATCCGCAGGTACGTATACCGCTTGGATTGAAGTGATTGAACCTTTCTTAGTTGAAGTAATACGCTCTTGTAATACACCCATTTCTTCAGCAAGTGTTGGTTGATAACCAACGGCTGATGGCATACGACCAAGTAGTGCTGATACTTCAGTACCCGCAAGAGTATAACGGTAAATGTTATCTACGAAGAATAATACGTCACGACCTTCGTCACGGAATTTTTCAGCCATAGTCAAACCAGTAAAGGCAACACGTAAACGGTTTCCTGGAGGCTCGTTCATTTGACCGTAAACTAACGATACTTTATCAAGTACATTAGAGTCGTTCATTTCGTGATAGAAATCGTTACCTTCACGTGTACGTTCACCAACACCAGCAAATACTGAATAACCACTGTGCTCGATTGCGATGTTACGGATAAGTTCCATCATGTTTACTGTTTTACCAACACCAGCACCACCGAAAAGACCAACTTTACCACCCTTAGCGAATGGACAAACTAAATCGATTACTTTGATACCTGTTTCTAGCAATTCGCTAGACATGGCTTGTTCAGCATACGCAGGCGCTTCACGATGAATAGACCAACGGTCTTTTTCGCCGATAGGACCCGCTTCATCAATTGGTTCACCAAGTACGTTCATGATGCGACCTAACGTCTCAACACCAACAGGTACTTGTATACCTTGGCCTGTATTTTCTACATTCAGTCCACGACGCAAACCGTCTGAAGAACCCATTGCAATAGTACGTACAACGCCGCCACCAAGCTGCTGTTGAACTTCAAGTACTAAGCCTTCAAGGTTTCCTTCGGTTATTGTTAATGCGTCATATACCTGAGGTACGGCATCTTGTGGAAATTCAACATCCACAACTGCGCCAATTATTTGGACGACTTTACCTGTACTCATGTTTATTCCTCTTAATTTAAGTTAGCTAAGCTTCGCTTAAGCTAACTTTTCGTTAAATTACGAAAATTGTTATCAGACTAATTCGTTACCGAAATATTCTGCTTACCCTACCGCAGCTGCACCAGCAACAATCTCACCCAATTCTTGAGTAATGGCTGCTTGACGCGCTTTGTTGTATACCAATTGTAGGTCGTCGATTAAATCACCCGCATTATCTGTTGCAGCTTTCATTGCAACCATACGAGCAGCTTGTTCACAAGCAATATTCTCAACAACACCTTGGAATACTTGAGATTCGATATAACGAACTAATAATTTATCTAACAAAGAGTTAGCATCAGGTTCGTATATATAATCCCAACGATGACTAATTGCTTCGTCATCTGATTTAGGTAAAGGTAACAATTGATCAATTGTCGGTTCTTGCGTCATAGTATTAACAAATTTGTTATACACAACGTATAGCCTATCAATTTCACCGTTATCATAAGCTTTAAGCATTACCGCTACACTACCAACTAAATCAGTTAGTGCAGGAGCATCACCTAAGCCCGATATTTGTGCAGATACTTTAGCGCCCATATTGTTGAAAAAAGATGTGGCTTTTGAGCCAATTACACCAAATTCAACTTCAGCACCTGATGCTTGCTTTTCAGAAGCATCAGCAAGTACTTTCTTAAATAAGTTAATATTTAAGCCACCACACAAACCACGGTCACTTGAGACGACAATGTAGCCAACACGCTTAGCTTCACGTTCTTCCAAATAGGAATGACGATATTCTAAGTTACCAAGCGCGATATGACCGATCACATTTCGTATATTTGTCGCATATGGACGAGAGGCTGCCATGCCCTCTTGCGCTTTGCGCATTTTAGACGCGGCAACCATTTCCATAGCGCTTGTGATCTTTTGAGTATTTTTAACACTCGCAATCTTGGTTTTTATTTCTTTACCAATGGCCATGACTCTTCTCCAAAAAGGTTACTTAATTAAAGATTCTATTACCAAGTTTGAGTAGACTTGAATAACTCAAGTGTTTTATTCAAACTAGCTTCGATATCTTTATTGTAGTCACCGCTTTCGTTGATAGTAGCCATTAGCTCAGCATGCTCATTATTTACATAAGTATGTAAAGCCGCTTCACAATCAACAATTTTGTTGATTGCAACGTCATTTAAATAGCCTTTTTCTGCGGCAAATAATGACACTGCTGTTTCAGCGATTGACAATGGGCTGTATTGCTTTTGCTTCATTAATTCAGTAACACGTTGTCCATGCTCTAATTGAGCGCGAGTCGCGTCATCTAAATCTGATGCAAATTGAGCAAATGCTGCTAATTCAGCATATTGGGCTAAAGCTAAACGAATACCACCACCAAGTTTCTTGATGATTTTTGTTTGCGCAGCACCACCAACACGAGATACTGAAATACCGGCGTTAACAGCTGGGCGGATGCCCGCGTTAAACAAGTTAGACTCTAAGAAAATCTGACCATCAGTAATTGAGATTACGTTAGTTGGTACGAAAGCAGATACATCACCCGCTTGCGTTTCAATAATTGGTAATGCAGTCAATGAACCTGTTTTACCTTTAACTTCACCGTTTGTGAATTTTTCAACGTAATCTTCGTTTACACGAGCAGCACGTTCTAATACACGACTGTGAAGATAGAAAACATCACCTGGGTATGCTTCACGACCTGGCGGACGACGTAAAAGTAATGATACTTGACGGTAAGCAACTGCTTGCTTAGACAAATCATCATATACTATTAGTGCATCTTCACCGCGGTCACGGAAGTATTCACCCATAGAACAACCTGAGTATGGTGCTAAGTATTGTAATGCTGCAGCTTCAGAAGCAGAGGCAACAACTACAATTGTATTTGATAACGCGCCATGCTCTTCTAAGTTACGAACAAGGTTCGCTACAGTAGAAGCTTTCTGACCGATAGCAACATAAACACACTTAATACCTGTGTTCTTTTGGTTAATGATAGCGTCAACTGCAATCGCTGATTTACCGATTTGACGGTCACCAATGATTAATTCACGCTGACCACGACCAATCGGAATCATAGAGTCAATAGATTTGATACCAGTTTGAACTGGTTGATCTACTGATCTACGTTCGATTACACCTGGTGCAACAACTTCTACTGGAGAGAAGCCATCATTATCAATTGGGCCTTTGCCATCAATTGGTTGACCTAATGTGTCAACTACGCGGCCTAATAAACCACGACCTACTGGTACTTCTAAAATACGACCAGTACCTTTAACTTTTTGGCCTTCCGCTAAATCAGCGTAAGGACCCATTACTACCGCACCGACCGAATCACGGTCAAGGTTTAAGGCGATAGCAAAACGGCTACCAGGAAGTTCGATCATTTCACCTTGCATTACATCGGCAAGGCCATTGATACGAATAATACCATCTGTTACAGAAACGATAGTACCTTCGTTACGAGCTTCGCTGACAACGTTAAACTGTTCAATTCTATTCTTGATCAGTTCAGCGATTTCAGTGGAATTCAGTTGCATGCTCTGTTCCCTTATCTAAGATTGTAGTGTTGTTGCTAAGCGGTTCAATTTACCTTTGATAGAACCATCTATTACCATGTCACCAGCTTGTATAACTAAACCGGAAACTATATTCGCATTAACAAAACAATTAAGCTTTACTTTACGTGCCATGCGCTTTTCAAGCGCGGCGCTTAATGTTGTTTTTTGCTCTGCAGTTATTTCTACTGCAGAGGTTACATCCACAGAAATCTCTTGATCAAATTCAGCTTTTAACGCTATAAATTGCTCAAGAACTTGTGGTAGCACCAACAAACGTTCGTTTTCTGCCATTACTTTCAAAAAGTTTTGGCCTTGACTGTCTACTTGTTCACCACAAACATTTAAAAATAATGCTTGTGCTTGCTCTGCTGACGCCCCACCAGATATGTAACCTATAACGGTTTCATCTTTAGCAACTTCAGCAGCAAAAGTTAACTGGATTAACCAGCTATCAATTGCTTTAGCTTCAACAGCAAAGTCGAACGCTGCTTTAGCGTAAGGACGAGCGACAGTTGTCAATTCAGACATAGCTCTTTCCTCTTAAAGTTCAGCGACGAGTTTATCTAAGATGTCGCTGTGTGCTGCGCCATCAATTGAACGCTCAAGAATTTTCTCGGCACCCGCTATAGCAAGAACAGCTACTTGTTTACGTAGTTCTTCTTTGGCACGGTTACGTTCAGTTTCTATTTCCGCGTGACCAGAAGCTAAGATTCTTTCTTTCTCAACTTGTGCTTTACCAGCAGTTTCTTCAACAATTTTAGCTTCAAGTTTTTTAGCAGCATCTACAATAGATGCAGCTTGAGACTTAGCTTCTTTTAGTTGAGCTGTGGCTTTCTCTTGAGCAAGCTCAAGATCTTTAGCAGCGCG
>JAHZMC010000050.1 GCA_022599515.1 Betaproteobacteria bacterium | reverse complement strand
TCGAACTCGCGACCTCAACCTTGGCAAGGTTGCGCTCTACCAGCTGAGCTATTCCCGCGTTAAGAAGGTGCGTATTTTAGCGACTTTGAAAAGGTTGTCAAGCAAGAATGTAAGGTTTTTTTAATCATTTTCACAACTTTTTCTAAGTTATCTTTTACGAGCATGACTTACTGATAAGAGTCTTTAATGATAGGCCATGCCGCTCTTAAATAATAAGTCATTGATATCAATGTTAAAATCGCCGCCACATAAATAAGTAGAGTACCGACTAAAGCCGTATTAAAGCTGCCAATATGGTCAAAATATAGTAATAATAAAATAGCCAACATTTGTGCGGCTGTTTTAATTTTACCTATCATTGCGACCGCGACATTGCTGCTTTTACCAATCGATGCCATCCATTCTCGCAGTGCACTAATCGCAATTTCCCGACCAATAATTATAAGTGAAACAACGGCACCTACGCGATCAAACTCAACCAATACGATTAGTGCTGCGGCTACCATCAGTTTATCTGCTACAGGGTCTAGAAATGCGCCAAATGCGCTGGTTTGATTATACTTTCTTGCCCAATAGCCATCTAACCAGTCAGTAAAAGCAGCTAATCCAAATACACTAGCCGCGATTAAATTCAATGTGTGTGTGGGTTGAATTCCTAACGCGAATATATCATGCGGTAAATAAAAAATACTGACAAACACGGGAATCAGGGAGATTCTAAGTACCGTTAAAATATTGGGTATATTCCAAAACATAATTAAGCATTCTTTATAATAATTTTAATGAAACTGTCCGTAAATTTTCTCAGCCAAAGTAGAGCTAATGCCTTCTACCTGTGCAAGTTCATCTATGCTAGCACTTTTCACGCCGTCTAATCCACCAAAGCGCGTTAATAGCGCCTTGCGCCGCTTTGCACCAACGCCTTCTATACCTTCTAGGCTAGAGGTAATTCTTGCCTTAGCGCGCTTTGCACGGTGACCAGTGATAGCAAAGCGATGTGCTTCGTCTCTTATTTGTTGGAGCAAATGCAAACCTTGATTATCTTGCTCTAGATTCAGCATTTCACCAGTGTCTGAAAAAATCATGGTTTCTAAGCCTGGTTTACGCTCTTCACCTTTCGCAATACCAACCAGTAAAATATCGTCAAGCCCCACTTTTTGCATCACGTCAACTGCCACACCAAGCTGCCCTTTGCCGCCATCGATAAATACCAAATCTGGGCGCACGCCTTCCCCTGCTGCCACCTTCTTATAACGTCGCGTTAAGACATCACGCATTGCTGCGTAATCATCGCCTGGCGTGATGCCTGTGACGTTATAACGGCGATATTCACCGTTTTGCATATCACCTTTATCAAACACCACACAGCTGCCGATAGTTGCTTCGCCCATGGTGTGGCTAATATCAAAGCATTCAATGCGCTCTACCGTTTCGGCTAAGCGCAAGGCTTCACGCAACGCAATCAGTTTTGCCGCCTGATTAGCAGAAGTTGCTGCGCGCTGACCAAGCGCCAGTTCAGCATTGGTTTGCGCCATTTTTAGCCATACTTTTTTATCGCCAATTGCGTTGGTAAGCACTCTAATTTTTCGGTCAGCCTGCTCACTCAATACAGTCTCAAAACCTTTCGCATCCACCTCAACACCGCAGACCAACAATGGCGGTGTATTTTGCGCCATATAATGTTGAGTTAAAAAGGCTTCTACCGTTTCACTGAGCTCCGCATCTTGGCTATTTTTTGGAAAAAAACTTTTATCACCCAAATGGCGACCACCACGAATCATCACGAGATTAATACAATGCTGTCCCTGCAAGCTGGCACAAGCAATGACATCCGCATCGGCAACACTAAAATCACTAACGAACTGTTTTGCTTGCACTTGCCTTAACGCTTGCATGCGATCTCGAAACATTGCCGCCGCTTCATACGCTTGGTTAAGCGCTGCAGCATTCATTTTTTCACCTAAAGCATCCAGCACCTCATTGGTTTTTCCTTGCAGAAACATCGCCGCATGATGCACATCATGCCGATAATCTTCTTGGCTAATATAATCAACGCATGGTGCTGTGCAACGCTCGATTTGATGCTGTAAACAAGGGCGTGAACGATTAGAAAAAACGGAGTTTTCACAAGTGCGCAACTTAAATACTTTTTGCAAAAGCTGAATACTTTCTCTCACTGCAAGGCTACTTGGAAATGGTCCAAAATACTGGGAATTTTTGCGTTGTGCGCCGCGATGAAACGCTAGTCTCGGAAACTCGTCTCCAGTTAGTGCAATATAAGGGTACGATTTATCATCTCTAAACAACACGTTATAACGTGGCATGATGCTTTTAATCAGGTTATTTTCAAGCAATAAAGCTTCAGCCTCAGTTCGAGTAACCGTTGTTTCAATACCGGCAATCTGCGACACCATCATGCGTGTTCTAGCACTTGGCAGATTTTTGTTAAAATAGCTGGAGACACGCTTTTTAATATCTTTGGCTTTACCCACATAAATGACCGTATCTTCCGCATTTTTCATACGGTAAACACCAGGCAAATTAGGTAAGTTTTTTAAAATTGGTTTTGGATCGAACATTACTTTATTTTAACAGTTAACTTTATATCTCTATTCATTATGAAGGTGATGCACTACAATTTTCAAAAGTATACGTAGAAATTAAATTTAAATGGATCGATGCCAGTGTCATAAAACTGTAACTATAATTTTGTTTTTCAATGATTTATATTACGGAATATTTATAAACTAAGGGGATAATAAAATGACAACAAAATCAACTGATTATACGGCGCAAGTACAAAAATTAACGGTTGCTCAAAAAGAGCGACTCTTATCAAGAATGTCTGGAAAACTACCAAAACGACTTGCAAAAGATAAATTAACTGAAGAAGAAGCGATTGCTATTCAGCTAGAACTTGAAGATGAACAGTTGCAAGAATGGAAAGAAAAAGTAGCGGCTATTCGCGCTAAAGAAGAGAAAGAGAATAAGAAAAGTAAATAGCATCCTGTTTATTCGCTGTTTTAACTTAATTTGTTAAGACGCTAATTATTTAATACTCGGAAAATGTGATGATAAAAATCTTAATCGCAAACCCAAAAGGTGGTAGCGGAAAGACAACACTTTCAACCAATCTAGCTGGCTATTTTGCAAGCCAAGACAGAAAAGTATGCTTGCTGGACCTTGATAAACAGCAGTCATCTAAAGGATGGCTAAAGCGTCGTCCAGACGCGCTTCCTAAGATCACCGATGCAAACAGTCATAGCGCACTTGCAAAGAAGAAAAACATCGACATTGTGATTATTGACTCCCCTGCTGGGATTCGTGGTGATAAGTTAAGCGATTCGGTTAAAGATGCTGATTGGGTTATCGTTCCAATGCAAACATCGACTTATGATATTAATGCGACACAAGAATTTATTGATATTTTAAAAGCTGAGAAAGCGGTTAGAAAAGAGCGAACATTTGTTGCTATGCTAGGCATGCGCGTAGCGCCACGAACAAAAGCTGCTGAGAATCTTACGCAATATCTTGATGAAAGTGGTTTTCCAGTCATTGGCAACTTGCGTAATGCACAAATTTATTCACATACAGCTGAACAGGGCATTAGCATTTTTGATATGCCCGCATACAAAGCCAAAAAAGATATTGAGCAATGGAGCCCATTGCTCAAATGGATTAAAGGACTAGATAAATAAGTGTGTTGTAGCGCTACCCCAGTAGTTGCCCGCCAATCGCCCAATCTTCAGTTTCCACTTCTTCAAAAACAATATACGTGTAGTTAGCAGGTTTGTGTGCATGCTTCACTAAGGTTTCTGTAATTTCCTTCGCAATTGCTTGCTTCTGTTCTTTTGTGACACTTCCAGCAAGTTTTACATTTACAAATGGCATCTTGAATATCCTTAATAAGTTGATTAGTAAATAGTTAAACGCTCTACTCTCTTAAATTGTAGCAAGCTTAAATAAAATCAAGCGACAAAATATTCTCTTGTTACAAAATAGTTAATGAAGATGTCCATGATGAACATCTGTTTGTTTACCCGCCATTGCCGACCAAATATTTTTGAGCAGATTAAACACCCCGATTAACAATAAAAATGAAATGAGTAGAGAAAGAATGGGGTCAATCAATAACCAGCCTGTTAGGTATATAACCAAACCAGCCGCAAGGGCAGCAACTGAACCTAATAAATCACCGATAACATGCAAAAGTGCAGCTTGATGATTTAAGCCTTTTTCACCATGATCTTGATGTAACTGCACCGCCACAACAATATTAACGATTAAACCAAGCAAAGCAATTATCATCACATAGCTACCAACTACTTCGCGCGGGTAGCTGATGCGCTCAATTGCTTCAATCACAATCCAAATAATAACAGCCGCCATCAAGACTGCATTAATAATAGAAACTGTTAGCTCTATTTTACTATTTTGACCAGTAGCTACTGCTTTATTCATTTTATAGGCGGCAAACATCGCCAAACCAAGCGCAAATGCATCAGAAAACATATGCCAAGCATCGCCAAGCAAAGCCAGTGACTGCGTCCAAAGCCCGCCAAAAAATTCAACAATGGCGAAGATTAAAATAATAATAAAAGGAATAAAAAATGGATTTTTTAATTTTAATTGATGGCTATTATTCATTACACTATCCTAACGCATGACATAGAAAAGACCAATAAAAAAGCAGCGTTTGATGCGCTGCC
>JAHZMC010000049.1 GCA_022599515.1 Betaproteobacteria bacterium | reverse complement strand
ATTTATTCAACATGTGTCAACCAACTTACAATTTGCATCCAGAAATCAATAGCTATGCCCAAAACTGGCTTAAAACAGATGATTTACATGAGATATATTACGAAGAATCAGGCAACCCTGCAGGCAGTCCTATTGTGTTTCTGCATGGCGGTCCTGGCAGCGGGTGCAATCCGGGCCAGCGCCGTTTTTTTGATCCATCTCATTACCGCATTATCCTGCTCGACCAACGTGGTTGTGGCAAAAGCCGTCCGCAAGGCGCATTAACGAATAATACAACTGGCGATTTAGTAGCCGATTTAGAAGCATTACGCCAGCATTTAAAAATAGGGACTTGGCATGTATTTGGAGGATCTTGGGGAAGTACGCTAGCATTGGCTTATGCGACACAATATCCGCAGCGCGTGATGTCTTTATCGTTACGTGGTATTTTTCTAAGCCGTCAATCTGAATTAAATTGGTTTTTGGGCGACATCAAACATTTTTATCCAGATGTCTGGCAGACCTTGCTAGATTATTTACCCATAGAGGAGCAATCAGATGTGTTAACCGCTTTTGAGAAGCGTATCGCTTCTGACGATATCACCATCAGTCATCCAGCGTCGATTGCCTGGAACAATTACGAAGGAAGCATCATGCGATTAGACCCTGCTGCTGCAAAATCGTCGCCTGCAGCAAAGCCATCTGCTGAGGAGCTAAAAAGCCAACAGTTGCTTGATGTAGCACGTGCTCGTGTACAAATTCATTACATCCGCCACTTATGCTTTGTTGATGGAGAAGATATTTTAAAAAAAGCGGCCACATTATCGACGATTCCTACGGTGATTGTTCAAGGTCGCTATGACATGGTTTGCCCGCCTTATACATCATGGCTACTCTCACAAGCAATGCCGCATGCTGAATATATTGTCGTGCAAGATGCTGGGCATTCTGCTATGGAGCCAGGTGTGATTTCTGCTCTGGTTGGTGCAACAGAAAAATTTAAAGCGTTGTAAAATAAACACTGATTACTCAACTTAAGAAGTACATTACTTTGAATAAATTAAGCGCCGCCAAAGCCAGCATTAAGAAATTCGCAGAGCATCCTGCCATTAGCAAAACGCTCGTCGCCTATTCTGAAAAAGAGTATGCAACCTTATTGTTTGTTTTTCGTGAAACGCTAGCAGGCTTTGGTCGCCATAATGTTTTAGGCTTATCAGCAGCTTTATCGTTCTATGCTTTATTTGCACTCATCCCGATGGTACTGCTAATTTTCTATTTATTAAGCCGTCTGGTTTTTTCATCGGATTACGCCATTGTGAAACTGGCGATTCTCACCAGTAACATCATGCCAGATTTCAGCGCCAAGATTATGACTGAGGTGTATAACGCATCAACGACCAAAGCTGCATGGGGCGCGTTAGGTCTATTTGTATTATTCTGGACGATTACGCCCCTAGCCAGAGCGATGCGCACTTCTTTTTATCACATTTCATCTGTCACAGAAAAACCTTCATTTTTTAAAAGTAAAATCGCAGATATTGCTTCTGTACTTGGTATTTTGCTACTCTTCTTTGCATTTACTGCAGCAGGTTATGTGGTTGAAGGTATTGTTCAATTTTTGGCTGAACATTTACCGAAAAGAACACTGAGTTTTATTGGTGACTCCATCACCTTATGCATCACCACCTTATTAATCGCTTTGTTTTACAAAATGTTTTTCCCAATGCGCGTCATCATGCGTCACATACTAATGGGCGCTTTATTAACTGCTTTATTGTGGTTACTGATGCGACCGACATTTGCCATCTTCTTTTCTCTAAACCCAAATTATGGCGCTGTATTTGGTAGCATGAAAAACATGTTTGTTTCCATCACTTGGTTATATGTTAACTTTGCGGTGTTTTTATTAGGCTCAGTGTTAATTGCAACCTTGAGAAAACAAGATGCGCTATTACTTAAAGGGCTCTTTGATGACGCCTCAGATAAAAGCAATTATATAGAAGCGCTGATGCAGCGTTATGGCATCACGCCACTAGCGGGTGATTATGTGTATACCATTGGCAATACAGACCGTAACCTTTATTATTTAGTCGCTGGTGAAGTAAACTTAACGGTAGAAGACACAGTATTGCGCACCATCTCCGCCGGAGAGTATTTTGGTGAAACGGCCAGCTTGACGAGCAAGCCGACGGGAAGCAATGCGATTGTCGCCTCGCCAGAAGCGCGAATTATTGTCATCTATGCAGAGAATATTGATGCGATGCTAGCGGATTATCCCAATATCGCTTTGCAAATCTTAAGGCATTTAGCGTCCAGATTAGAGCGCTCCACCACTGATAGAGGATAGCAACACAGTCTCAACAAAATACGATGTAATCAATATTATGGCAAACAACTCACAACCCAGTCAGCAAGACACGCAAAAACTAATCCAACAGTTGAATAGTGGTCAGCTGGCACAGGCTGAACAAACAGCCAACAGTTTACTCATTAAGCATCCAAATGCATTCGTCTTACATCATGTGCTTGCCTTAGCTTTAGATGGTCAACAGAAGTTTGCTGATGCTGTCGTCAGTTATCAACATGCCATCAAGTTACAGCCCAATACAGCAGACTTATACTTTAATTTAGGTATTGCACTAAACCATTTAAATCGATTTGATGAAGCCATTAATGCCTATCAACAAGCGATTCGTCTGCAACCCAAGTTTTTTGAAGCGCATGGCAATTTAGGAACCGTACTACAACGATTAGGTAGATTGGATGATGCCGTTAAAAGCTATCGTGCTGGTTTGACTATCAACCCACAAGATGCACGCGGCCAATTTAATTTGGGCACAGCATTGCGGGATAAAGGTAATTTAAGCGAAGCCATTGCTAGCTATCAACAAGCCATTAAGTTATTTCCTAATTACACTGACGCTTATAACAACTTAGGCGAAACCCTACGTGATCATGGCGACATGGATGCTGCGGTTAAAAACTACCAAGCCGCGCTCGAGCGGAATCCTGAGCACCCTAATGCCAATTACAATATGGGTGAATTTTGCTATCTTGCTAAACGATATAGTGAAGCGGCTACTTATTTTGAACGCGCGCAGTTTGATGATTGGCAAGCGCGCCAACTTTATTCGCTGTACAAAGCCGAGCGGTTTGATGATTTCAAATCAACACTGGATACAGTCGTCAATCATACCCCTCATACATCGCCTTTTATCGCGACATTATCAACCCATTATGCTAATAACTTTGCACAAGAAGATGCCTATAACTTCTGTAAAAATGGTCTTGATTTTGTCTATCAGAACAGTATTGACGCATTAGCCGAACCGAATAGTCCATTACTGAAAGCGTTACTACACGACATTGACCATGCTGATATCGCACAACGCGTGCAAGGCATGTTGCACTATGGTAAACAGTCGGCAGGAAATTTATTTAAAAGGCCGGAGCCTTCATTTAGGCAACTGGCGACATTAATCAAACAAGAATTCATTCGTTATAAAAACCAGTTTGCCCATGCTGATTGTGAACTCATCCAATCATTTCCTGAGGAACTTGAATTTACAAGCTCTTGGTATGTCAATATGCAGCAAGGAGGCCATTTAAACGCCCATATTCATGAAATTGGTTGGATTAGTGGCGCTGTTTATCTAGCCATGCCAAGTTGTTCAGGCAATGAAGGCGCATTTGAATATGGCACCCATGGTGACAACTATCCAATTCAGCCCTCCAAAACACTAGCTGATTTTCCGTCCGCGCAGATACTCCCTGATGTAGGTGATATCGTGCTATTCCCTTCCTCACTTTTCCACCGCACCATTCCATTTCAAGCTGATGAAAGACGCATTTGTATTGCTTTTGATTTAAAGCCTAAATAGTGGGGCAAGTTGGTTAAAATCGATGATGCTATTCATATTAAGCTCCTGTAGTGGTTGTATTGAAAAGTCTCATTTTTTCTATTTATTCATGTTTATTTTTCGTATAAAACCACTCACTTAAACATGAATCCATAAATACCATTTCAACAAAATAAATATAAGCTATTGAATTAAAACAATTAACCCAAATACCGTTCTTCATTTTTACCTAATCTTTGATTGCTATCAAAAATACTACGCTTATTTTTAATGATTAAATACCATAATACTCAACATTTAAGACAATAAAAAAACGGCTTACATAACTGTAAGCCGTTTTTTTATTCATCATGAGCAATTCAAGATTGCTCATCTATAGTCTAGTAATAACTTACTAGGAAGATGGTTGTGGTGATGACTTTCTACCTGGTGCCGCAGGTGGAATATAGCCAGAAATTCTGCACAAGCGACCTTCAATTGCGACGCCGTTCTCAAAATTAGTTACGCTGCAGCTGGAGACTGCTTTACTTGATTCCAACTGTGAAATAGAGTCATTCACTTGCTCCAAAGAAATGCCTGTCTCCTGCGCAATTTCTCTATCCAACTTCTGACCATGCTTTTTAAGATATTCGAGTACTAATGTTGTATTCAATTCATGCTCCTCTAATGTTTAATGAAAAACAAATCTTGCATTGTTTTAAATCTGTGGTGGCCCCCCCGTGAGTCGAACACGGCACCAACGGATTATGAGTCCGCTGCTCTAACCAAGCATGAGCTAGAGGGCCAAAAACTTCAATTTCAGTCTAATCCTGCCCTGTTTCTAAAAAGCTTTTCAATCTTTCAGATCGGGTAGGATGACGTAATTTTCGTAGCGCTTTAGCTTCAATTTGACGAATACGCTCACGCGTTACATCAAACTGCTTACCGACTTCTTCTAGTGTATGGTCAGTATTCATTTCAATACCAAAACGCATACGCAACACTTTTGCTTCCCGCGGTGTAAGTGATTCCAACACCTCAGAAGTTGCATCTCTTAAGCTGCCATAAACCGCAGCATCCATTGGTGCCAATGTGGTTGTATCTTCAATAAAGTCGCCCAAATGAGAATCCTCGTCATCGCCAATTGGCGTTTCCATTGAGATTGGCTCTTTACTGATTTTTAGAATCTTACGAATCTTGTCTTCAGGCATTTCCATCTTCTCAGCTAATAGCGCTGGATCTGGCTCTTGACCTGATTCTTGCAAGATTTGACGACTGATACGATTCATTTTATTAATCGTTTCTATCATATGCACAGGGATACGAATCGTCCGCGCTTGATCAGCAATCGATCTGGTAATCGCCTGACGAATCCACCAAGTGGCATAAGTCGAGAATTTAAAACCACGGCGATATTCAAATTTATCAACCGCTTTCATCAAGCCAATGTTACCTTCTTGAATTAAATCCAAAAACTGTAGCCCGCGATTGGTATATTTTTTAGCAATTGAAATCACCAAACGCAAGTTAGCTTCAATCATTTCACGTTTCGCACGACGCGCTCTGGCTTCGCCCGTTGTCATTTGTTTGTTAATATCTTTTAACTCTTTAATTGGTAAGCCAACTTTTTCTTGCAACACAATCAAGCGATCTTGTTGGTCGATGACAGAATCTCTAAAACGACTGAGCGCTTCTGTATAAGGTTTATCTAACGCCAACTCGTCATCTAACCACTCTAAGTTAACTTCGTTACCGATAAAGCTTCGAATAAAGTGCTGTCTTGGCATACCAGATTTGTTCACACAAAACTCTAATACTTTGCGCTCATGTGTACGGATATCCTGCACAAGATTACGTACTTGATTACATAGCAACTCAACTTGTTTGGCAGAGAAGCGGAATACCATTAACTCTTGCAGCACGACTTCATGCAATTGTTTATATTCGGCGTCCTGAGAACCTCTTTCCTCACGGATTTTATTCATTTTGGCATTCGTTTCACGAATCACCGCAAAACGTGCAATCACTTCTTCTCTTAACTTAGACAACGCTTCCGCCGAGATTGCCTCTGCTTTTGCTTCAGCCTCGTCCTCGTCATCATCGTCTTCATCATCGTCGTCATTGTCATCGTCAGCTTTACCAACGGCGGCATCCGCAACAAACGCTTCATCCAAACCAATATCATTGTCGATTAAACCATCAACTAGCTCTTCAACACTAATTTCTTCACTTTCAACACGGTCGACAATAGCAAGCAACTCAGCAATTGTTGTTGGGCATGCAGCAATCGCTTGCACCATGTGCTTTAAACCATCCTCAATACGACGTGCGATTTCAATTTCGCTTTCGCGCGTCAATAAGTCTACGGTACCCATTTCACGCATATACATACGCACAGGATCTGTGGTGCGACCAAACTCAGAATCAACTGTCGCTAACGCTTGCTCAGCTTCTTCAACAGCATCATCATCTGCAATCGGTGCTGGCGCATCATTCATTAACAACGCTTCAGCATCAGGCGCTTGCTCATACACCTGAATGCCCATGTCATTAATCATGCCGATAATGCCATCTATTTGATCGGTATTGGACACATCATCAGGTAGATGGTCATTAATTTCTGCGTAGGTTAAATAGCCGCGCTCTTTACCCAATAAAATGAGGGTTTTCAATCGCGTGCGTCGCGTTTCCGCATCTAAAGCTGCTAGCGCTGGATCTTTGAGCGCTTCAGTCGCAAGCTTAAGCTTTTCTTTTTCGATGGTTTTCTTTGATTTAGGTCTAGCCATGCACGTCCTTTAATTCTTTAAGTATCGGCAACAATCAGTTCGCAATAAGAGCGATGATTAATTTCAGGTAACCGCGGATTATACATTATTTTTACTACTATTAATACAGGCCTATATAGATAAAAATAATACAATTAAAGAAGCAGTTACGTTGTTAACTTCAAAACGAATAACTGTTTTATTTAATGCCCAGTTTTCTCAACAACTCACGCTCTTCAGTGGTCAGCGCGCTAATCGGCTTTTCTTTAATTTGATTCAGCAATTGCGTTTCTTTTAACTGCTGCATTCCTTCTGATAATTGGGTACGCAACCCTACAAATTCAAGAGCAAAATCTACATTTTCTGGCAATAGATGCAATTCTCTCGCAACTTCCATCAATGTTGTTGCATCTGCGCTTTTAATTGTATGCAGCAATGCTGATGGTTTAGAGTTTGGGCTGGCTAAACAGGCATCAAACAACTCAATTAATAATTGGTCTTCTGCTGTAGTGCCTTGCACAAGGGCTATATCCTGCAAAGTCACAAGATCTGGCCGCATCAACGCCATTAAAATAAATTGTTTTTTTAGTGACATTGGCGATCTTGATTGTCTTTGCGTGGCTTTCATTGGCGCCTTTCCAGGCTTAGGCAGCTTCAGATGCCGCTGCATTTCTTCGCCTGTCACCTGTGCTAATTCAGCAATCTTTTTACGCATCATTAAAGCCAACATTGGCGCCTTAATTTGGCTTAAAATCGGCTCAGCCTCTTTCAGAAATGTTATTCTATCTTCATCTGAATGTAGCGGATTATGTTCACTTAAGTGCTGAATAATATATTGCGATAACGGCATAGCATTTTGCATCTCAGCTTCAAATTTTTCTTTACCAAATTCGCGCACATACGAATCCGGATCATGCGAGGTTGGTAGAAACATAAATCGCAGTTTCAAACCATCCGTCAATGCTGGCAATGCATTCATCGCCGCACGCCAAGCAGCCGTGCGCCCCGCATTATCGCCATCAAAACTAAAGACGATTTCATCCGTTTGGCGCATTAATTTTGTGATGTGAATAGGCGTTGTGGCTGTACCCAAAGCAGCAACCGCATAATCAATCCCATATTGCGCAAGCGCCACCACATCCATATAACCTTCTACGACCAACACGCGACTCGCATCTCTAATCGCTCGACGCGCTACAAACAAACCGTATAATTCATGTCCTTTTTGGAACACTGGCGTTTCAGGCGAATTATAATATTTTGGTGTATCTTCAGGATTAATCACGCGCCCACCAAAGCCTATCACTTCGCCTTTTTGATTATGAATAGGGAACATGATGCGATCACGAAAACGGTCATACCGCTTACCTTGTTCATTTTCAACGACTAAGCCAGCAGTGACCAGCACTTCATTGTCGTAATGTGGAAAAACCGTTTGTAAATTTTGCCAGCCAGCGGGCGCATAGCCAATCTGAAACTTAGCCGCGATTTGCCCGCTTAAACCACGTCCTTTTAAATACTCAATCGCACGGGGTGATTTTTTAAGTTCTGCTTTGTAATAAACAGCCGCTTGTTGCAACGCCTCTTGCAAGCCAACAATCACTTGTTTTGCTGGCTTGTCAGGATTATGCGTTTCTTGCGGCACAATCATACCAACCTGCTTGGCTAAATCATGAATCGCTTCCACAAAACTTAAGCCATTGTATTCCATTAAAAAACTAATCGCCGTGCCATGTGCGCCGCAACCAAAACAATGATAAAACTGCTTAGTTGGACTTACCGTAAAGCTGGGGGATTTTTCGTTATGGAAAGGGCAACAAGCAGAGTAATTAGCACCCGCTTTTTTTAACGGAACACTTTTATCCACCACATCGACGACATCGACGCGATTAAGCAATTCTTGGATAAACTGTTCAGGAATCATAGTCTGAAATCTTATGAGGTTGTGTGATGATAGCGCAAATAAAAAAAAGGAGCTATGCGCTCCTTTGTTATCTTCGGTTGGCGTTTAAGCCAATCGAGATTTTATCAAACCAGATATTTTAGCCATATCTGCCTTACCAGCAACCAATGGCTTAATCGCCGCCATCACCTTACCCATGTCTTTCATATCAACCGCTTCGGTATCAGCAACCACTTGCTCCAACAAGGCAGCCACCTCATCATCGGTTAACTGCTTTGGTAAGTAAGTTTGCAATACCACCACTTCTGCTTTTTCGATATCGGCCAAATCTGCACGGCTCGCAGACTCATAAGCAGTAATAGAATCACGACGCTGTTTCAGCATTTTCTCTATCACAGCAATCACATCTGCATCGTTCAGTTCGATTCTCTCATCAACTTCACGTTGCTTAATGGCTGCTTGCAATAATCGAATCGTCCCTAAACGCGTGCTATCTTTAGCACGCATCGCAGTTTTCATATCCTCAGTTATCTGAGCCTTTAAAGTCATCAGCGAACTAATGAACTAGTAAAGTTTTGTTGGTAATTGTTGATTACGTAAACGACGATATTGACGTTTAACAGCAGCTGCAGCTTTACGCTTGCGCTCCCATGTTGGCTTCTCATAATACTCACGCGCACGTAAGTCATTAATCAAACCAGTTTTCTCAATCAAGCGTTTGAAGCGGCGTAGCGCAACATCAAACGGCTCATTCTCTTTAACGCGAATTGAAGACATTAAATCACCATTCCTAAAAAATTCTTATTTAAAAATCAACACTACATTGATGTAGCATCGAAAACCGCGTATTCTAACGCGTTAATTTAGTTTAAGCAAATTTTATATGGCATTATTCGCATGTTAGTTTTAGGTTTAGAATCCTCCTGTGATGAAACTGGTGTTGCCCTTTATGATACCGAACATGGTTTATTATCACATGCCTTACATTCGCAAGTAGCGATGCATGCAGATTTCGGCGGCGTGGTTCCAGAGCTAGCCTCGCGCGATCATATTCAACGCGCGTTACCACTGACTGAACAAGTGCTAAAAGCGGCTAACAAGACTTTACAAGATATTGATGGTATTGCTTATACCCAAGGCCCCGGATTAGCAGGTGCTTTATTGGTTGGCACTAGCATAGCGCAATCATTGGCTTTTTCGCTAAAAATTCCTAGCATTGGCGTACATCACCTTGAAGGACATTTATTAGCGCCTTTGTTAGAGGAAAATCCACCAGAATTTCCGTTTGTCGCACTACTCGTCTCAGGCGGTCACAGCCAACTCATGCGCGTTGATGGCATAGGACAATATCAATTATTGGGCGATACGCTAGATGATGCCGCTGGTGAGGCTTTTGATAAAACAGCAAAATTATTAGGGCTAGGCTATCCAGGCGGTCCAGCATTGGCAAAGATAGCATTACAAGGCAAAGCACGGTTTACGTTACCAAGGCCAATGCTGCACAGCAAAGATTTAAATTTCAGTTTTAGCGGATTAAAAACAGCAGTGCTGACGCTAGTGAACAAAACGAAACCGTTAGATACGCAAGCACAGGCCGACATTGCTTGGGAGTTTCAAGAAGCAGTGACTGAGATATTAACCGCTAAATGTATGACCGCTTTACGCGAAACAGGCTTAGATAATTTAATTGTCTCTGGCGGTGTTGGTGCCAATACGCGATTACGTGAACGCTTAAATCAAGCGACTAAACGCAAGCTATGTAAAGTCAGTTATCCACGCTTAGAGTTTTGTACTGACAATGGCGCCATGATTGCTTTTGCAGGTGCACAACGCTTAAAAGCGATGCAAATAGAAGCGCAAGATTATCGTTTTGGCGTGCGCCCACGTTGGGATTTAGCTGAGTTGATGACGCCTTAGTGGTTACTTCTTCTTTTTAAAACCATCTTCAGTACCGTTTAATAGCTTTTTAATATTGCCTCGATGGCGCCAAATCAGCAACCCTGACAACACCAACAACATTAAAAAAAAGTCTTTGTAAGGACGTAAATAATAATAAGAATGGATAGGCACAAACACTGCCGCCACAATACTGGCCAATGAAGCATAGCGACTGAATGCAAATACAATCACCCACGTCACTAATGCGGCCAACCCTAACAATGGTGAAATAGCGGTCATCACACCAAGCGCTGTCGCAACGCCTTTACCGCCTTTGAATTTAAAATAAATCGGGTACAAATGACCTAAAAACACCGCAATACCAACCCAACTCACCACCCACATCAATTGATTTGATTGCAATGCTAACCACACTGGCAACCAGCCTTTAAGCGCATCGCCTAGCAAAGTTAGGAATGCCGCCGACTTTTTACCACTGCGCAATACATTCGTCGCGCCAGGATTGCCACTGCCGACTGTTCGCGGGTCAGCTAACCCAAACAATTTACTCACTAAAATGCCAAACGAAACTGAGCCTAATAAGTAAGCACCAACTATCCAAAGTACGGGCACCAAGGTAACGGGAATAAAACCAAATTGATTCATAGCAAGCCTTTTAAAACTATCTTTTATATCTGATGATTAGTATTTAGAAACGATATACACTAAAATCTAATCATTACATTTTAAACCATAGCTAATTTAAACCATAGCCAAACCTTAGGCATCAAAATGATGGACACGATATTTTTAGAACAAGTTGCCGTACAAACCAAACTCGGCGTACCCGATTGGGAACGGTTAGCACTGCAAACCATCATCTTGGATATTGAAATTGGCTATGATTTAAGCAAGTCGTGCCAAAGCGATGCCATTGGAGATACGGTTGATTACGGTGAAGTGGTTAATCGTATTCGCACAACGCTGAACGAAAACAGCTTTAAATTAGTAGAAGCGCTGGCAGAGCATATTTGTCAGTTAATTTTGAAGGAATTTAAAGCGCAGCGTGTGAAGATAAAAGTAGCGAAACCATCAGTATTGCCAAAATTAAAAGCGCTGGGCGTTATCATTGAGAGAAATAAAAAGTGATTATTATTTACCACGCTGCCAATAGCCTAGATGCCAATATGATTAAAAGCTTACTAGAACAATTTCATATTCGTGCTTTTATTCAAGGCGAGTATTTGCAAGGCGGAATGGGAGAGCTACCTGCCGCAGACTTGGTGACGGTTAGCGTTGATGATGAAAATTTTACCGAGGCTAAAAAGATTATTGTTGAGTGGGAAGCCGCAACAGTGATTGAAGAGGAGTAAAGCCCTAACCTCGTGGGTGGTGCACTGAATGCAGACTCTTAAGCCGCTCTCTCGCCACGTGGGTATAAATCTGTGTGGTTGAAATGTCTGAATGGCCTAATAACATCTGTACTACACGTAAATCAGCACCATGATTGAGTAAGTGCGTTGCAAATGCATGACGTAACACATGCGGCGACATCGGTTTGTTAATCCCAGCCAGCAGTGCATAACGTTTGATTAAATACCAAAAGGCTTGTCGCGTCATGGCCGCGGCGCGATTGGTAACGAATAAACTATCACTAATTTTTTTCTGCAACAGTTCTGTTCGACCAAATTTCATATAGCGAATAATCCAGTCGGCCGCTTCTTCACCCATGGGGACTAGCCGTGTTTTACTGCCTTTACCAGTGACGCGTACTATGCCATCTTGCGTGCTCACTTCACTCACCTTAATATTAACCAACTCTGATACACGCAAACCACTGGCATACAGCAACTCTAGCATAGCCCTATCACGCAAGCCAATTGGCTCATTAACATTTGGCGCATTCAACAGATCTTCCACTTCTTGTTCATTCAAACTTTTAGGCAAACTACGCGGCAGTTTTGGTGATTCTATTTGTAAGCTAGGGTCTATCTCGATTAAATTTTCACGTAAACAATAGCGATAAAAGCGGCGCATACTGGCAATTAGACGGCCAATACTACGCGGCTTACTTAGGGGAAATTTGACGGCTAAATACTGTTGAATATGCGCCTGATTGGCTGCTAGTAAATCGCTTTGTTGCTGCTGTAACCAATGTGCAAATTGCGTTAAATCAGCACGATAACTTTCTAAGGTGTTTTTTGACAAACCATCTTCTAACCACAGATGGTCAATAAAAGCATCCAGCTGCTGACTATTCTGTGATGCGCTTGCAACAGTCAAAGATTAATCCCTTCATGTTTAAGCAGTGCCGTTTTAATCAGCTTCCCTTGCGGGTGTCCACACATAAAACCACCTAAACCACTTTTAGCAACAACACGGTGACACGGTATGAATAAAGGCAAATGATTAGCGCCACAAGCGTTTGCAACCGCGCGTGCGCCAGACCCAAGTTGTTGCGCAAGCGCTTGATAGGTCTGCACTTGCCCTACCGGAATAGCGCGAATGGCTTGCCAAACACGTTGTTGATAAGGTGTGCCTTTGAGGGTTAATGGCATATTAAATACATAGGTGGCACTATTAAAATAAGCATTGATTTGTTCAGCAATTTGTTTAGCCATTGGATGTACTGCTGATTTCAATGCGTGATTGCCAAACAGTAATGCAATTGATACCTGGCGCTCGTGAATAGCAACGCCAACAGCGCCAAAAGGTGCTTCAATCACAGCATCGAATTGCAATGGGCGGTGGGTAGATACTTGCATAGATCAATTAGACTGGAAATATCTAGGCTTCGCAACTACATAAACAACAAAAAAGCCTCAAAACTTAACTTAGTTTTGAGGCTTTTGATTTGCATCAAGCTTTAATCTGCTGACGACTCTGTAGCGACTTCTCTATCTCTTAATACTAGTTTTTCTTTAATACGTGCAGAACGACCTGAACGCTCACGCAAGTAGTAAAGTTTCGCACGGCGAACATCGCCACGACGTTTCACTTCGATACTAGCGATTAACGGTGAATACATTTGGAATGTACGCTCAACGCCTTCGCCTGAAGAGATTTTACGCACGATGA
This sequence comes from Betaproteobacteria bacterium, assembly GCA_022599515.1. GTDB lineage: Bacteria > Pseudomonadota > Gammaproteobacteria > Burkholderiales > Methylophilaceae. The sequence goes on along the minus strand of JAHZMC010000049.1, from coordinate 26,462 downwards.
ATGATGAATTTAGGCCACGGTTACGTTTCGCAATTACAACGCCCTCAAAAGCCTGTACACGTTTACGTGTACCCTCAACCACGTTTACACCAACAACTAATGTGTCGCCAGGTGCAAAATTAGGAATATCTTTGCCTAAACGCGCAATTTCTTCCTCTTCTAACATTTTAATAATATCTGCCACTTTGTGCTCCTTTTAATTATGAAGATGCTTGTTCCTGCTCTATTTCTTTAAGCAGCCGAGCTTCCTCTTTCGTCAACGACCTTGCGGCCAATAAATCCGGGCGCTTTGCCCTTGTTAGCGCGAGCGATTGTTTTAATCGCCATTGCCTAATCTTTTCGTGGTTACCTGATAACAACACATCAGGTACCGTTTCATTCTTATATACTTCTGGTCGCGTGTAATGCTGACAATCTAGCAAGCCATTCACAAATGAATCTTGCTCTGCCGATGCTGCATCACCCAATACGCCGGGCAATAACCTAATGACCGCATCCATCAACACCATTGCGGGCAACTCACCACCACTTAATACATAATCACCAATCGATATTTCTTCATCAACATGCGCATCTAATAAGCGCTGATCAATACCTTCATAACGACTTGTTAACAAAACCAAGCTATCTAACTGGCTTAGTTCCAACACTTTTTGGTGCGTTAATGCTTTTCCACTGGGTGATAAGTGAATCACTCTAGGCTGCAAGCCTTGTTCACTTTGCTTTTTCTTCACCGCTGTTATTGCTTTTTCTAGCGGCTCCGCCAACATCACCATGCCAGGACCACCGCCATACGGTCTATCATCAACCGTTTTATGATTATCAGTCGTGAAATCCCGTGGATTCCAGCATCTTAAATCAACAATCTTATTCCCAAACGCACGTGCTGTTATGCCATGTGCTGTTATCGCCTCAAACGTTTCTGGGAACAAGGTAATGACATCAACAATCATCTGTTTAACACTATTAACCCAAGCAGTTAATAGTCTTCATCCCAATCAACCAACATCGTTTGCTGCGCAATATCTACTTTAATGACTGTGTGCTCTGCAAATGGAATCAATCTCTCCACCTCACCTTGGACAACAATCACATCATTGGCGCCAGTTTCAAACACATCAACAATCTTGCCAAACGCAACACCTTGCTGATTAGTCACTGCCAATCCGATTAAATCAGACCAGTAAAACCCATCTTCATCGTCTAGCTCTGGCAAAGCATCTCTTGGCACTGCAATTTGCATACCTTTGCAAGCAAAGGCAGCATCTCTATCATTAACGCCTTCAAGCTTTACCACCAGCACATCATTATGTACTTTGCCAGACATGAGTTTTATCTGCTTCCAGTTACCATCCTTGCCAATTTGCCAAGTTTGATAATCTAACAAGCCGTCTAATGCCTCAGTATCAGGCAATACTTTTACCCAGCCTTGAACGCCATATGGGGCGACGATGCGCCCCATGATAACTAAGCTTTCCGCTTCCGTTTTCATTGAAAACGGCTTAAGCCTTATTCAGCTTTAGGTTCTTCTGTTGCTTCAGCAGCAGCTTCTTCAGCTGGCGCTTCTTCAACAGCAGGTGCTTCTTCGGCTGCAGCCGCAGCTTCTTTTTCTGCTGCTGCTTTTGCATCGGCTTCTGCCTTAGCTTCAGCTTCTGCTGCATCCGCAGCTGCTTTAGCTTTAGCTGCTTCTGCTGCCGCTACTTTTGCTTTTGCAGCATCAGCTTTAGCTTCATCTTTTGCTTTAGCTTTAGCCATGCCTTCAGGGCCTGTTGCGTGCAACTTAACCAAACGCTTAACAGTGTCAGAAAGCTGAGCACCAACGCCAGTCCAGTAATTAACGCGCGCTTGATCAACACGCAACGCTTCAGCCGCACCGCTAGCAGATGGATTATAAAAACCAACACGCTCGATAAAACGACCGTCACGACGATTGCGAGAATCAGCCACAACTAAATTGAAAAATGGGGTCTTTTTAGATCCACCACGTGATAAACGAATAACAACCATATATATTCTCTTATTAAATTAATTTTCTGCAGAAAGGCGCGGATTATACGGTATTTTTATTCAGATAGCAAAGAATAATTGTCAATCACTTTACTAAAAAACGCCCGTATATCTATCAAGCAACTGTTAGAAACCAAACCTAGCCTTGATAAGCGGTAGGGTCGGCAATCCCTGCCTGGGTAAAACCTTCTTTTCTTAAACGACATGAATCGCACACACCACAAGCACGTCCTGCTGAATCTGCTTGATAACAAGAAACAGTTGCACTGTAATCTACGCCCAATGATGTTCCTTGTCTTATTATTTCAGCTTTAGTCATATCAATTAATGGCGCATGCACCGTAATTTCATGTCCTTCGACCGCACTTTTAGTCGCTAAGTTTGCCATTTGCTGGAAGGCTTTGACATACTCTCCGCGACAATCGGGATAGCCTGAGTAATCCAATGCATTCACACCAATAAAAATATCTTGTGCGCCTAAAACTTCCGCCCAAGCTAAACTTAAGGACAGCATAATCGTATTGCGTGCTGGCACATAAGTAACAGGAATACCTTCTGACTCATGTTCTGGCACATCGATTTTATTATCAGTTAATGCAGAACCGCCAAATAAACCGAGATCAAGCTGTGCTGTTTTATGTTCTGCTGCACCTAAATGGTTAGCGATATTTTTCGCCGCCTGTAATTCAGCGATATGGCGCTGATGATAATCCAAACTTAAACAATAGCAGTCAAAACCTTGTGATTTTGCTATTGCTAAGCAAGTGGCAGAGTCTAACCCGCCTGAAAGTAATACGACTGTTTTTTTACTCATGGTTATACACTTTTAAAAAATAATGGCATTAAACGCCAGATTTTTCACCCCATAGAATTTTATGTAATTGCACTTGCATTCGCACAGGCAATTGATCTTCCAAAACCCATTTAGCTAAATCGGTTGCGCTCAACTCACTGAAGCTAGGCGAAAGTAAAATAGGACATTTTTCGCTTAAGTTTAATTCACTGATTTTTTGCTTGGCCCAGTCGTAATCAGCACGCCCGCAAAGCACAAACTTAACCTCATCTTTTGCTTTAATATAATCTAGGTTGCTCCATCGCATATTCTTCTCTTCATGCGAGCCTGGCGTTTTAACATCCAAAATAACTGACACTCTTGCATCAACAGGTGCAATATCCATCGCACCGCCCGTTTCTAACGAAACATTAAACCCTGCATCACATAAGCTTTTTAACAAGTCGAGACACTCTTTTTGCGCTAAGGGCTCACCACCAGTCACAGTGACATACTTTGTACCAAAGGCCTGCACTTGGTTTAATATCGATACAATCTCGATATTACTTCCACCTGAAAAAGCGTACTCCGTATCACAATAAGTACAGCGCATAGGACAGCCTGTTAACCTTACAAAAACAGTAGGCAAGCCAATCCGCGAGCTTTCACCCTGCAATGAATAAAAGATTTCATAAACTTTTAATGCCATGCGACTTGCTTCATCATAAATAAGGACCTAATAAAAAACGCCAACGGTAAGGTTGGCGTCATTTTAAAACAAAACCACTCAACTAACTATTACTGCACTACTTAATCGTCTCTAGTACTTTTAAGCGCTCTTTAGCATTGGGGGTAACAGCCGCATTGGGATATTTTGCAATCAAACTTTTCAATACTTCTTTTGCACTATTGACTTGTCCCAACTGTATTTGACTATTAGCAATGCTATACATTGCATTTGGTGCTTTCGCACTATTAGGATAAACCGTCAACAACTTTTGCTGACTTGCGATTGAAGATTGATAATTTTTTAATGCAAATTGTGAATACCCTAAGCCATAAATTGCATCTGGCGTATATTTACTTTCAGGGAATTGCATTATAAATGCATCAAAAGCTTCATATGCCTCTTTATGCTTATTTTCTTGACTTAAATTATAAGCAGCTTTGTAGGCTTTATATACATCAGCATCTACAGTAACAGGCACCGTTTCTAGGTTTCCACCTCCATCAACACCTACTGATGAAACGCCGCCTTCCAACTTCCGGATACGCGCATCCGTATCTGCATACAAGTCTTTTTGCCTGCGCTCTGCCGTTGCCAATCCGTGATTGGCAACCTCTAAAGCACCTCTTAGCTCAGATATCTCTTGCTTTAGCAGCACAATTTCATTTTGCATACTCAGCAATCCTTGGCTTTGTATACTCAGCAATCCTTGGCTTTGTATATCCAAGCGCTTATTTAAATCTGCAATTTCAGCAGCATGTAGCTCATGATTAGCTACCGACTTTGCTTCAACATCTAAGATTTTTTTCCGCGCTTCAGTATCGTCAAAGAGAGCGGCTTGCGAATTAAAGGCAAATAAATATAAGCCTATCGCAAGACTTGCCTGCATTTTATCCATTCACTCGCCCATTATTCGTTTGGATATACAATTTCCACACGACGATCAGCTTGGTAGCAACCATCATCACCGCAAGCAGGGTTCGCATTCTCTTCGCCATAGCTGACTGTTTCAATTTGGCTATCTGCTACACCTAATAAATTAAGCGCTGTTTTAACCGCTACTGAACGACGTTGACCTAATGATAAGTTGTACTCACGTGTACCGCGTTCATCTGCATTGCCTTGCAACGTTACTTTTGCATTGCTATGTGCTTGCAAATATTTAGCATGCGCTTCGATATTAGGACGGAACTCATCACGGATAGTGTCGCTATTAAAGTCAAAGTAAATGTTGCGTTTTGATAAAATGTTGTTTGGATCATTCAACTCATTAATGCTGCCGTCACCACTTGAGCCATCAATCACTGCACCTTTAACATCAGAAGCGTCACTTGTAACATCAGAAGCGCCACTTGTAGATGTACCGGCACTTTTATCTTCTACCGCCGCATTATCTTTCATTGGTGTGCTTTTACAAGCAACCAATATCATTGTAATAGCGGCTGCCATCAATAGTTTTGAATGAATTTTTGTTGCATGTTTCATACATTTCTCCTTTTTTACATTAGGGTTATTCAATACAGTATATTGCAATTGCTTAATGAATGACAATTTATTTAAGCATTGGCCCCCACGCGGACTCCCGAACATCACCGCGCGCTTCACTCAGGCTCTGTCGTACTTTACCATCAAATGAGACAGATGCCAAAGAACCACGTGTGCCTTTTTTAGTCGCATATAAAATTACTCTGCCGTTTGGCGAGAAGCTAGGCGACTCATCTTGGCTACCTTCACTCAATAGCTGTACTTGGCCATTGGTTAAATCTTGCATTGCCACCCTAAATCGACCACCGTCATTACGGATATAAACTAGCTTGGTACCATCTGGCGAGAATCGTGGGCTGACATTATAAGCGCCTTCATAAGTCACGCGACTCACTTCGCCACCACCGTTAGCACTTGTTTTATAGATTTGCGGTTTGCCGCCACGATCTGAAGTAAAGTAAATCCATTTGCCATCAGGTGAAAATGCTGGCTCGGTGTCAATCGCCCGGCTTTTTGTGATGCTTTGCAGATTGCTACCACTGGCATTAATCGTATAAATTTGCGAGTTAGCACCATACGTCAACACAATTGCCAATTTTTTACCGTCTGGTGACCATGCTGGCGCACTATTGTTGCCTTTATAATTAGCGACGATTTTCCGCTGACCTGTTGTCAGTGTATGGATAAAAACAATTGGCTTCTTCTTCTCAAAAGAGACATAAGCCATTTTTGAACCATCTGGCGACCATGCAGGAGAAATAACAGGTTCATTTGAATTAACTAACGATTGCGGATTGTACCCATCAGAATCGGCTACATATAAAAAATGACGCTCACCCAATTTCTTAACATAGGCAATCCTGCTTGCAAATGCACCTGGATGTCCTGTTAACTTCTCATAAATCACATCGGCGATTTTATGTGCCGTCATCCTTGCATGTTTGGCTTGTAGCTGAAAATCCATATCAACCAATGGCTGTTGTTTAAACACATCAGCCAACTGAAATGAAACGTTCAATCGTCCATCTGGTAACGGTGAAATACTACCAACAACTATAGCCTGCGCTTGTAACGCAGCCCATTCTGAATAGTTAATTTGTGCTGCATTGGTTGGCAAATTAGGCATACCGCTGCTGTTAAGCGGCCTAAACAAACCACTACGATATAAATCATCACTGATAATTTTCGCCATATCTTCTTTTATGCTTTTGGCATTACCAAATGGTACAACGGCAATAGGCGTTTGTTGCGCACCGCCACCTGTAATTTCAATATCCAACGCGGCATTAGCGGCCAACGAGAAAAAACCAATAGTGAAGAAAGCAATGAATTTAATGATATGCATAAATGTTAAGTGTCTTTATAAAATAATTCAGGCTAAGTAAACCAATGACCACCACCATTGTAATTAAGCTATTTCATCTTTCAAGCTTTAATTACAATAATATTGCATTACTCAGCATTGGGTTTAAAGTTTAAGTTTAAGTTTCTAAACCTTGCCAATGCGTCAGGATCAGTTGGCAATGGGAATGGCTCAGAGGCAATAATGGCGCGCTCAACTGCGCCGTCACAAGCCGCATTTCCGCTTGATTTGGTTAATGCGGGATTACTACTAAATTCGCCGTTAGGCATTAAACTAACTTTAAACTTCAGCTCAGGGTTACCTTCACTACAAAGGGATCGATTCACATTTCCACGTATTTTGGCTTGAATCTTAGTCACATACTCATCCACCACACCCTGACTGGCTGCAGCGCTTGGCTTTGCATTCTCACTAAGAGTTTCTGCTCGCATCCTAGCAAGAACTTCACTATCAATTTTTTCTTTTGTGTCTGACTCTTCTGATACCTTTTTCTGCAAATCAGCCAGCTTTTTCTTTTCTTCTGCTTTAGCGTCATCTTTCCTTTTTTTCTCTGCTAGTTTATCCGCATCTTTTTTCTTTTGCTCTTCTTCTTTTTTCTTTTGCTCTTCTTCTTTTTTCTTTTGCTCTTCTTCTTTTTTCTTTTGCTCTTCTTCTTTTTTCTTTTGCTCTTCTTCTTTTTTCTTTTTCTCTAGGGCAATATCAACTTCTGGCTTCGCCGCTTCAACTTTAGGCTCTTCTACTTTTGGTTCAACTACTTTCGGCTCAACCTTTTCAACCTCTTCCACAGGTTTTGGCGGTATGACTTTAGTGGGTTTTTTAGGCTTTGGCGGCTCAGGCTTACTCTCATTCGGTAAAGAATCCCACAACTCAACCTCACTCACAGCAACAACCGTGTGTGCCGCTTTCCAATTAAATGAAAAGATTAAAGCGCCTAACAAGAGGACATGCACCAACAGCGCCAGCCAGCCAGCTTTCCAAGCAATTGCGGATTCGTGAGTTCTAAACATAAACAATCAATATTAGCGTGAGGTTAACAACAAGCCGACTTTTTCAATATTCGCTTGTTTGAGTAAATCCATCACTTTTACCATCTCTCCGTACTCTGTTTTTTCATCGGCAGCCACAACAACTGAACGTGACTCTTCATCAAGTTGAGACTTCACTTTAGCCAACATCTGATCTAAAGGTAACGATTCCCCATCTATTTCTGTATCACCATTTTTTTTAACAGTCACCACTATTGGCGCTGCCATTTGCTGCAGACTTTGTCCAACAGAGGGCAAATCTACAACACCAGGATTAGTCATCGGCGCTGTCACCATAAAAATAACCAGCAATACCAATGTCACATCGATATAAGGCACAACGTTAATTTGATTCATCATGCGACGTTTACGTGTTCTTGCCATTCAATTCTCCTTGTTCAAGAAACTTGTCTAAGCACGACGTTGCAAAATATTGGTGAACTCTTCCATAAAGCTTTCGTAACGCACTGCAAGCCGATCAACACTGGCTGCATAACGGTTGTAAGCAATCACAGCAGGAATCGCGGCAAATAAGCCAATAGCCGTTGCAATGAGGGCTTCTGCAATGCCTGGGGCAACTTGACTCAGGGTAGCTTGCGCCACATTGGATAAACCACGGAATGAATTCATAATGCCCCAAACGGTACCAAACAAACCGATATACGGACTCACCGACGCAACGGAAGCAAGGAAAGGCAAATGCGCATCTAAGTTGTCCATTTCGCGGTTATAGGTCGCGCGCATGGCACGTCGTGCACCTTCTACAATATCACCAGCATCTTGGTCACCATCATTTTTATGCTTCCTAAATTCATCATAACCAGCTTCAAATATAGTGGCCATCCCTTGCAACTTGCCACGACGTTTGTTGGCAGTGACCGCGTCATAGAAAGTATCTAAATTGCCGCCCATCCAAAAACTTGACTCAAAATCATCAGCATCACTTTCCGCATCACGAATGGTGAAGTGCTTTAAGAAAATATACCACCATGACAAAAGTGAGGTGACTAACAAGATAATCATCACTAATTGCACGGGCAAGCTTGCACCAGTAATCAAGGTGATTAATGACATGTCATTTACTGCATTCATATTGACTCCATACTGAGTTTTATTGGGGCTGGAATGCCCGTCGGTTTATAAGTGATTGCGTCCACACAAGCTATTTTAACCTGCGCTTGGATTAATCGTTCTTCTTCTCTCACAATTTGTTGGCTACATTCAAAACTACCTAATCTTAGCTGCGTTAATTGCGTCTCGACTGAAAGCAAATCATCAAATCGTGCAGATTTTTTAAATTGAATTTGCATGCTGTGCACAACGAAAAGGATGTTTAGAGATTCTCTCAATGCCGCTTGCTCAAAACCCAGTGAGCGCAACCATTCTGTCCGTGCACGCTCCATAAAGTTCAAATACTGGCTGTGATACACCACGCCACCAGCATCAGTATCCTCGTAATAGACGCGAACAGGCCAATGAAAGACTGGTGGGTTATTGCAAAGATTATTCATGCAAAATCATGATGGTTGCTGCCAAAGCTCACCATTGGCTAAATGACTGGGCACAGCTAAACCAAAATGTTGATAGGCCAAACTGGTTGCCACGCGCCCGCGTGGAGTGCGCATTAAATAACCTTGCTGAATCAAATAAGGCTCTAATACATCTTCAATAGTGTCACGTTCTTCACCAATTGCTGCTGCCAAATTATCTAAACCTACAGGGCCGCCACCAAATTTTTCTAATACGGCTTGCAGGAGTTTTCTATCCATTACATCAAAACCCAATTTATCCACATCCAGCATTTGCAAAGCGGCATCGGCAATTTCCGCACTGACTACGCCATCTGATTTAACTTGTGCGTAATCCCTTACTCGCCTGAGCAAACGATTGGCAATTCGAGGCGTGCCTCTTGAACGTTTGGCAATTTCTGCCGCCCCTGTATCTGTCATCGTTAACTCTAACAAGCCTGCGCTACGCGAAACAATACGACCTAACTCTTCGATAGTATAAAACTCTAATCGTGACACAATGCCGAATCGATCACGCAATGGATTGGTCAGCATGCCTGCCCGCGTGGTTGCGCCAACTAAGGTAAATGGTGCTAAATCTAAGCGCACAGAACGTGCCGCCGGGCCTTCGCCTATCATAATATCAAGCCGATAATCTTCCATCGCAGGGTATAAAATCTCTTCGACAACGGGAGATAGTCGATGAATTTCATCTATAAATAAAATGTCATTGGGTTCTAAATTGGTCAACAATGCGGCTAAATCACCAGCCCGCTCTAACACAGGGCCAGAAGTTTGGCGCAGATTAACGCCCATTTCACGTGCAATAATATGGGCTAATGTGGTTTTACCTAAACCAGGTGGGCCAAATAATAAGACATGGTCAAGTGCTTCACTTCTGCCTCTTGCCGCATTAATAAAAATTTCTAACTGGCCTCTGGCTTTTTCTTGCCCTACATATTCATCTAATACTTTGGGGCGTAAAGCACGCTCTACTGCTTCTTCTTGCGGGCTTTCCGCGGCTGGTGCTATTAAACGCTCGGTTTCAATCATTGAATTTCAATCATATTGCAATATGGTGTGAGCCTTGCTCATGTAACAGTCAGCTTGACTTAGGAATTACGATTCTACCTTAGAAAGGTTTTCTATCAAATGTTTCAACTCAATAGGCTCGCCCAAGCGATTGCCTTGACCGTAAGCGACGCCGATTGACACTAACTCCTGCAAAATAGCATCGTTTTCAACATATTCAGCAACCGTTTTAATATTCAGTGCTTGTGCAACGGAATGGATGGATTGCACGGTTGCATAATCAATGGTGTTGAGATGAATTTCTTTAACAAAAGAGCCATCAATTTTCAAATAATCGACCGCAAATTTTTTCAAATACATAAAAGAAGACATGCCGCTACCAAAGTCATCCAGCGCAAATTTACAGCCTAACTTTCTAAGTATGGCAATTAATTTAATCGTCTGACCACTGCTGGCTAGCACATCGCCATGAGTATCCGTAATCACAACTGCGCGTAATTCTTGCTCTATAGAAAGCAGTTGCTGCGTCAAGGCCTGCAAGCGCTGCACATCTTCTAAAATCAAGTCATTTTCGGCAGCTGGTGCTAATTGAGCAGCAATCATATGCCCGCGTTCATAATGTGAATCTTCTAACGTGGTAAAGACGGTTGCAATGGCATAACCCGCTAACACAATGGAAAACAAGACGGCTGGCAAAGCACCCAATAAAACAACTCTTGATTGAATGCCTAAGTTTTGCATTTATTTCGACATCGCTTTTAGTGCTTGCTTAATGCCTTCTGAGACTGAAATATCTTTGTCTAATGGTTTAACAGCTGCCATCGCTTCACGCTCGTTATAACCTAATGCTAATAAAGCATTTAATACATCTTGTACTGCTGTTTTTTGTCCTGCCGCAACCTGTAAACCAGTTGCTCCGAATTTATCTTTTAACTCCAACAACAAGCGCTCAGCCGTTTTTTTGCCTACACCTGGAATACGCGTTAATAAAGCGACATCCTGACTACTCAGCGCAGCCACTAAATCATCTATAGAAACACCGCTCAAAATAGCCAGCGCAGACTTTGCGCCTATGCCATTCACTTTAAGCAGCTGTCTGAATGTCCCCTTTTCTTGCGCTGAGCCAAAACCATACAACAACTGCGCATCCTCGCGCACAACCATATGAATTAATAGCGTCACAGCCGCACCGACTTCTGGCAAGCCATAAAAAGTACTCATTGGCACTTCGACCTCATAACCCACACCAGCACAATCAATGATAATTAACGGTGGTGTTTTTTCTAACAATTTACCATGGAGGCGAGCAATCATTTCTCATCTAATCCTAATTTAACTAGCCAATTAACCGACCATTTTTCACACGAAAGCCTTTTGTGGCCAACTGCCCCAAGCCTTGACCGCCATGCACATGGCAAATAGCACAAGCCAAAGCATCAGCAGAGTCTTCACCGGGCGTAGCAGGCAGCATTAATAAGCGTTTCACCATCTCTTGCACCTGCTCTTTTTTGGCGTGCCCATTACCAACCACAGACTGCTTAACTTGTAATGCCGTATATTCAGCCACTTCCAACTCTCTAATCACCGCCGCACTGATTGCTGCGCCGCGTGCTTGACCTAATAAAAGGGTAGATTGCGGATTGACATTGACAAACACTTTTTCAATTGCCACTTGGTTCGGTTGATAAGTATCAATCACTTCAAACAAGCCATCCAAAATGATTTTTAATCGTGCAGGCAATTCTTCTCTATCTGTTTTTTTACCGCTAGCCGTTTTAATCGTCCCACTAGCGATATATTGAATTTTTTCGCCAGCTTTTTCAATTACACCAAAGCCAGTGAGACGCAAGCCTGGGTCAATCCCTAGAACTCTTAAGTTACTCACTATAGCTGAGTTTCCAACATTGAATCAATCATCAATCGTCTTCAATCACCGCAGAAGTATAGACATCTTGCACATCATCCAAATCTTCTAAGGTATCAAGAATCTTCTGCATTTTTGCACCTTCATCGCCTGTCAACACCACTTCTGTTTGCGGCTTCATGGTAACTTCGGCTACCGCTGCTGTATGACCAACCGCTGCTAATGCTTCTTTAACAGCCATAAACTCTGTTGGTAGCGTAATCACTTCAATACTACCATCGTCATTATTGATAATGTCTTCTGCACCCGCTTCTAATGCGATTTCCATAATGGCATCTTCATCGGCACCTGGTTCAAAAATCAACTGACCACAATGGTCAAACATAAACGCAACAGAACCATCAGTACCAAGATTGCCACCGTTTTTGGTTAACGCATGACGCACATCGGCAACCGCACGTTGTTTATTATCCGTCATACAATCAATAATAATCGCCGCACCATTAATACCATAGCCTTCGTAACGAATCTCTTCATAGTTCACACCTTCAAGCTCACCTGTCCCTTTTTTGACAGCGCGGGCAATATTATCAGACGGCATATTCTCATCTTTAGCCGCAATAATTGCCGCACGCAAGCGAGGGTTCATATCAGGATCACCACCACCTAAACGCGCAGCGACGGTAATTTCCTTAATCAATTTAGTAAAAATCTTACCGCGTTTTGCATCTTGACGACCTTTGCGGTGTTGTATATTTGCCCATTTACTATGTCCAGCCATATTACTTAACCCTAACCATGTTTCAAAAAATTGAATTCTATCATGTTCACTATTTTGCCTAACTAATCTTGTTTGCTCATCTTGTTTATTCATCTAATCCTGCGCCATTGCCGAATCAATTGGCACATGTTGTTTGATACTAAAATATGAAATTAACAACAATGCTAAGCCAATCAATAACATTCCCCATAATTCAGCATGGTTTGGCACTTCACTTAGTTGCAGCCATGCGGCAACCATGCCAACAACAGGCGCGAGCATACTCGTCATGCTCGCAACCCCAGCTTGCAAGCGCTGCAAGGCATAAAGCCATAGTAGCCAAGCCAATGCATTGCAAAAGATGGCGTTATAGATCACAGCGCCAATAAAATAAGGTGTCCATTGAATAACTGGCGCGGGAATTAGCCATGCAGCAATTAAAATTGGAATGCTGCCAAACAACATTTGCCAAGCGGTAAGCGTTAGTAAATCAAGCTCTGGTGCTTTTTGATGTAGTTGTTTTGCGACGATAACTGCCAGCGCCCAACAAACGCCAGACAGCACCGCTAAAAACATGCTGAATTGGTCAGCGCCTAGATGCAGTGGATCGAGAATTAGCACAATCCCCATTGCCGATAAAATGGCAGCAAGCCATTGCACGCCTTGTAGTTTTTCACCCAATAATGGCCAAGCCAATAACATAACCCAAAATGGCATAGTATAGGTCAACACTGCTGTTTTTCCCGCACCGCCCTCTACCAGTGCCCACATCAGCAAACTAGTAAAACCGCTGGTTTGTAGTAAGCCGAGCAATAATAGCGTCGGCAAACATTTAATCTTGAATGGTTTACGCATCATGGCAATTAAAATAAACAAACAAATCGCGCCAATACCCGTACGCAATGCAATAAACTGAAATACACCTGCAAATTGCAATGCACTTTTCATTACCACCCAGTTATAACCCCAAAAAAATGCGAGGATGAACAAGGCCAAAAATGCTTTAATTGTTTGAGAATGATTCATCATCATGACTTAATTATTTGCAGATTATATTATAAGGTGTATATTTTTATCTCGTTGCGAGAGGGAGCAAAAACATGAAAACATTAAAACAAATACTTAAAGAAAAACAACATCAAGAAATTATTAGCATTGCACCAGATAAAAGCATTTTCGAGGCGTTGGTCTTGATGGCAGAGAAGGGGATAGGCGCACTGGCTGTAATGGAAGATACCAAACTAGTCGGCATTTTTTCTGAGCGTGATTATGCGCGTGAAGTAGCATTAAAAAATAAAGCATCAAGAACAACTAATGTTAGCGAAGTAATGACTAGCAAATTAAGCTATGGCCAAGCGAATGACTTTGTGGCGAGCGCGATGAGCACCATGACTAATAAACGTGTGCGGCATTTACCTGTGATGGAAGATGACGAAATGATTGGCATGTTATCCATTGGTGATTTGGTGAAAGCAACGATTGAATATCAAGAAGAGTTAATCGCACAATTGGAAAGCTATATACGTAGTTAATTGATATTCATAGTTAATTAGATTTAATGCTCAAAATCATGAGATGTGTTCATGATTTTGGTGAAGCCGCAATCATGAATGTTATCTATCTGGATGATTATAAAACCGACATAATGTTTTTACGGTAATGCAATGTATTGCCGCTTATTTAACTAAGGAGAAATATTATGTGGACAACACCAGCAGCGACTGAAATGCGTTTTGGCTTAGAAGTAACAATGAACGTAAAGAATAAATAAGCGTTTGCTTATGTTCAAAAAAGGGAGCAATTGCTCCCTTTTTTATTTACTAAATAATCGTGAATTACTCACCAATAATTTTAACTAGCACACGTTTTTTACGCCTCCCATCAAACTCACCGTAAAAAATCTGTTCCCACGGACCAAAGTCTAACTGGCCTTCAGTTACTGCAACCACAACTTCACGCCCCATTACTTGGCGCTTAATATGCGCATCCGCATTATCTTCTCCGGTATCGTTATGGCGATAATGACTTAATGGTTCATGTGGCACCAACGCTTCCAACCAAACTTTGTAATCATGATGCAAACCACGTTCGTCATCATTAATAAATACACTGGCTGAAATATGCATCGCATTGACGAGGCAAAGGCCTTCTTGAATGCCACTTTCGCGCAAACATTCTCTCACTTGATCTGTGATGTTTTCAAAATCCATGCGTGCTGGAATATTAAACCAAAGCTCTTTTTTATAACTTTTCATTACTGCTTCTCCATTTTCATATCTGATAAATAAACCCAACTAGCTTGCTATTTTTTTAGCATCAAACTCACACGCAATAAAAAAGGCCTCACCTAGGCCTTTTTAAGAAATCAATCGCTAGCCAATCAAAACCTAGCCCTTCACTTCTACCGCTTGTTTAAAGGTTTTACCTTCATTGTCCGTTGCTACCAATTCAAATGTACCTGGTTTTTCTGGTACAAAATTAAACTTAAAGTAAGGGTCTTCTGCTGTACCCACATTCACATCAACCGTCATCAGAGGCTTACCATTGTAGCTAAAGCTCGCTTTATTAATATAAAACGCTGGCAAGAAACCTTGTGAAACTAAATCACGCTGCAAACCAGTTCGCATAATATGCTTAATATTCACTTTTGCTGAAGTTGCTGTTCCGAACTTTTCAGGCGCATCGACTTTCATTCTAATTTTACCTGCCGCCGCTCTAACAGCGGCTTCATCATTCGAGACAATGCCACCACAACCACCCGCCGCGCGAATCGGACGTGAAGCCAAATAAAGCTTACCATTCGCATCTTCACCCACTAAGCGCACAAAAGCATCAGTTTCAAAACGAATACGAGTTGATAAATTAAAGTCGCCCAAAGCATCGGTTAAATGATAAGTCGCTGTTAATGGAATTGGATTTGCATCGACAAAAGAATATAACTTCACAAGTTTAACGCCAGCCGCTTTTGCCGCTGCTGTATCAATCGAATAAGACACTGGCACTTGCGCGCCACTCTCGGCACGCTTAGGTGCTTCGATTTTCATAAAATCAACTTCTTGCATTGGCCTTTTTTCAAAAAAAGCCTCTTTCATCACTGGCCAAAGCTTAGGATCGGCCTCCGCATAAGCTGACACACTAATGGTTAAGAGCATCGCTGCTAATAGCCAAAATACATTTAATTGATTACTCACTTTCATCGCTCACCCCGCTCAACTATATCATCATTATTTTAAGTATTACTATTTTGTTAGCCTCTTTATTGGCTAACCCTCGTCAATACATTAACGATGCTAACTAAAATTAGGACTACTTAGTGCTATTTTAGTTTTATTTGAATAAAAAAAGTGACTGGCATCACATTAATCAGCTAATAATGGCAAAACTTACAACAATTTAGCCATTTTAGTTTATGCCATATTGCTTAGCTCTCCTGATGGTCGCATATCGTAATTAGGGTCGCCAAACTCTTCAAAATTCAGCTCAACACCATTACCTGCTGGATCCTTTAGATTAATTTGACGCACACCGCTAGCTAATATTCTCGTTGTATAAGCAACATTATTCGCTGTTAGATTCGCCTCCATTGCAGGCATATCCGTACTAGTGAACGACACATGATCAAAAGTGCCATGCACATGCAATTGCGGTGGCTCAGGCGTTTTATATTCCGCTAAATGCACAACATCATTATTGCCAATATACAACCAATAACCATAAGAGGTACTGGCAACCCGTTTACCGATAGTTAAGCCTAAAACATCGCAATAAAAATCGCGCAGAATATGCATCGTTTCACGATCAGTACGGAAATTAACATGATTGATTTCGGTTAATGGCATAAGGTGTTTCTTTCTAATAATGACCTAAATTTTAAAGTCTTAGCCATTGTAGCGCATGACTTATTCGCCTTCAAACACACATAAAGCAAATGACAGCAGACCAAACTCTTGCAATCGTTTCACGCCGCCTAAATCTGGCAAGTCAATCACAAAAGCACACTCAACCACCTCACCGCCCAGCTTCTGAATCAGCATAGCAGCCGCCTCCGCCGTTCCACCAGTCGCAATTAAATCATCCACCAGCAAAATACGTTCACCTTGCGCAATCGCATCTGAATGAATTTCTACACGATCAGAACCATACTCCAACACATAATCATGCCCTATGGTTTCCGCTGGCAACTTGCCCAGTTTACGCACAGGTATAAACCCCACACCCAGTTTATAAGCCAACGCCGCCCCAATAATAAAACCACGCGCCTCAATACCGACGATTTTGTCTATTTTTTGGTCTTTGTAACGAGTGAAAAAATCATTGATGACTTGCTGAAAACCTTGGGGATCAGCGAGTAAGGTGGTGATATCGCGGAATTGGATACTGGGCTTTGGGTAGTTGGGGACGGTGCGGATTAGATGTTTAATAGACATTAATAGTGTCTTTTTTCTTGATAAATTGAGTCGTAGTTTATAACTAACTTTAACTTTTTTAATTTAGAAGCTATGGTCTCAGCTGAAGGTTTTGTTTGCCCAGCAAATCTAACATCCATTAATACTTCGCTTTTGTTTGCAGGCATCATAACCTCAGAGCCAAACGAAGTGCCAGAAAAATCAAACTTTCCAAATTCAGAAAAAAGTTCATGTAGTATTTTTGGAAGGACATCCGAATTGATGTATTTTTTATCCCCGAAAGATAACTCATATAAATTAATCTTACCAGGGCCAACACCACTATTAATCACCGTGTAATTAAAGTGGCCGTCGCCAATTGAGTATTCTTTTGTTAAGTAAGGCATTACAGAAAGCTTGTTATGTTTTCAAGCTACTCTAGCGTTACAAATAGTAGCAATTTATGCACATGTTGCAATTATTGGACTAGAAATTGCAATTACTAAACTAGCGGCAGGTATTGAAAGCCAATTTAACATGCTTGTTATACACATAAAAGCTCCTCTAAAATGCAAATCGCGCCGCGCGGACTAGGCGCAGGCGCGAACAAAGTACGATTAGTACGACAAGCGCTTGCAACGACGTCCCCGCAAGCGAGTTGCATTTTAGCCAACTGTATTTTGCGTACGGACGCGAATATGTAGCTCTCTCAACTGCTTCTCATCCACTGCACTTGGCGCATGTGTCATCAAACATTGTGCTTTTTGCGTTTTCGGAAAGGCAATCACATCACGAATCGACTCTGCACCTGCCATTAACGTCACTAAACGGTCTAAGCCGAAGGCTAAACCGCCATGCGGTGGCGCGCCGTATTGTAGGGCTTCAAGTAAGAAGCCGAATTTCTCTTGCGCTTCTTCATCTGAAATATTCAGTGCTTTAAATACTTTGGCTTGTACGTCTTGTTTGTGGATACGCACAGAACCGCCACCGACTTCCCAGCCGTTTAGCACCATATCGTAGGCTTTTGATAAACAAGCGCCTGGGTCGGTTTCTAACAAGGCTTCGTGACCATCTTTTGGTGAAGTGAATGGATGATGCAATGCATTCCAACGACCACTTTCTTCATCATGTTCAAACATTGGGAAATCAACCACCCATAATGGCGCCCATTTGCGACCATCTACATGACCTTTGTCATGACCAACTTTTTGACGCAGTGCACCAAGTGCTTCGTTAACGACTTTAGTTGTGTCAGCACCGAAGAAAATGATGTCGCCGTTTTGTGCGCCGGTGCGCTCCATAATGGCTTTAAGCGCAGTTTCGTGAATGTTTTTCACGATAGGGCTTTGTAAACCTTCTTCATTCAATTTCGTCACATCATTGACTTTGATGTACGCCAAGCCCTTTGCGCCGTAGATTTTAACAAACTCAGTATAGCCGTCAATTTCTTTACGACTGATTTCTGCACCGTTTGGTACGCGAATCGCTGCCACTCGACCATTGTCGCTATTGGCTGGGCCTGAGAACACTTTAAAATCCACATCTTTCATCACATCTGAAAGCTCGGTAATTTCTAATGTCACGCGCATATCTGGCTTATCTGAACCGTAACGGCTCATTGCCTCAGCATAAGGCATACGTGGAAACTCAGCTGGCAAATCAACGTTTTGTACCGTTTTCAGCATCTGACGAATCATCTCTTCGACTAAGGTCATGATGTCGTTTTCTTCTAAGAAAGAGGTTTCCAAGTCAATTTGTGTAAATTCTGGCTGACGATCAGCACGCAAATCTTCATCACGGAAGCATTTAGTGATTTGGAAATAACGATCAAAACCAGACACCATCAATAATTGTTTAAACAATTGTGGTGATTGCGGCAAGGCAAAAAATTCACCATGATGCACGCGCGATGGCACTAAATAATCACGTGCGCCTTCTGGTGTACTGCGATTGAGCATTGGCGTTTCGATTTCAATAAAACCATTGTCATCTAAATAATCGCGAATCACTTTTGAAACGCGATAACGCAACTTCATATTCTCTTGCATCACTGGACGACGTAAGTCGATATAGCGATGCTGTAAGCGCACTGTTTCCGTCAAGGTGTCGTCATCCAACATAAACGGTGGCGTCAGTGATGGATTTAAAATCTCAATCTCACTCGCTAACATTTCTACTTCACCTGTTGGAATATTTTTATTCACAGTACCTTCAGGACGCGCACGCACTTTACAGGTCACTTTCAACACAAACTCATTACGCACAGACTCTGCAATCGCAAACGCCTCTTTGGTATCTGGATCAATCACGATTTGCGCCATGCCTTCACGGTCGCGCAAGTCAATAAAAATCACGCCACCGTGATCGCGACGACGATGCGCCCAACCACAAAGGGTAACAGTTTGTCCGATAAGTTCGCGGTTTACGTGGCCGCAGTAATGTGTACGCATCATAATATTTAATCTATTGGTTTAAGTTCTATTGGTTAAAGTTCTACTATTTAAAATTTAAAGTGTTTTAGTTTGTTTAGCTTTTGCCACCGCTTTGGCTTTGACGACTGATTTTATTTCAGGCACCACAGTACCCATACTAATAATATACTTCAAGGCTTGATCAACGCTCATATCCAGCTCTATTACTTCATTTTTCTCTATCATCAAGAAATAACCACCGGTTGGGTTTGGCGTTGTTGGCACATAGACACTGACATAATCTCCTTGCAAGTGATTACTCACATCACCGCCTGGCTCACCTGTTAAAAAAGCAATCGTCCACGAGCCTTTTCTAGGAAACTCAATCAACAATGCTTTACGAAACGCATTGCCAGAATCAGAAAAAATGGTATCAGACACTTGCTTAACGCTAGTGTAAATTGACTTGACCACTGGTACGCGCGACAACATCGCTTCCCACAACAAGATTAATTGCTGTCCGAAAATATTGGTTGCAATCACCCCTGTTACAAAAATAGTGACGACAGTTAGAATCGCCCCCAAACCTACCATACTAAAACCGAATAGCTGCTGTGGTCGCCACTGTTCAGGTAGCAACAGCAAGCTTTGGTCCATGGTTTGAATCAATGAACTCAGCACCCAAAAGGTAATAACCACTGGCACGAGCACTAGCAAACCGGTAATAAAGTATTTTTTCATCAGAGTAAAGTCATGACCCAATCATTTAGTGGCAAGCGCAGCCAGGATTACAGCTGGCAGCCGCTGGCGCTTCTACTGCTTTTTCAGGCTCAGCCTTAGTTTGTGCTTTTGGCTTATCTTTAAAGTCTGTCGCATACCAACCTGTGCCACTCAACTGAAAGCTTGGCGCAGACAACATTTTAGAAAACGCCAGTTGTTTACAACTTGGGCATTCTATTGTGCTGTCATCACTAATTTTGCGCATTTTTTCATCCTGATGACCACACGCAGTACATTTGAAATCATAAATTGGCATAGAAGTTAATAGCTAAAGTTAATCAAAAGCGAGATTATAACTGATATAACCAAATTGGTTAATCTATTCAAGCATTTAAACGACTTAAGCCTTCAAACTGACAATTCCATCAAATAACAATATCCATAAAAAAAAGACCTTCACATGAAGGTCTTTTTTTAAGCATATCTGAATTAACTCTTAAAACGGAATATCATCGTCAAAATTATCAAACGCTGCGCCACCTGCTGCTGGCGCAGAAGCGGCAGTCTGTGCTGCTGGTTTGCTTGCTGGTTGTCTTGCAGGTGTTTGATCATAGTCATCCGATGGACTCGATTGGCCACCGTCATAACTAGCGCCACCACTATCACGCCCACCCAACATTTGCATTTGGTCGCCAACAATTTCTGTTGAATAGCGGGTTACGCCATCTTTTTCCCATTTACGTGTTTGCAAACGGCCTTCTACATAAATTGCGCTACCTTTTTTCAGATATTCTCCTGCAATTTCTGCCAAACGGCGATACATCACAATATTGTGCCATTCGGTTTTTTCTTGCTTAACGCCGCTTTTATCTTTCCAGTTTTCTGATGTAGCAATACTAAAATTACAAACTGCGCCGCCATCTGGCATGTAACGCACTTCTGGGTCACGTCCTAAGTTGCCTACTAATATCACTTTATTGACTGATGCCATTATTTACTCCCTATCAATTTCAATATATTTTGCTCTATTGCGGCTTGCGCTTCAACCGTTTGTTGATTATTGATTTTAACAATTAAAGTGCTTTCTTGCGCTAATACAGCCACCTCTTCTACACCATCCATGTTTTCGACTGTTTGTTTCAATGTAGCCGCTTGTTTTTCGCCCAATGCTTCTACATGATACATCTTTGTTTTGACGCTTGGGGGTGTTTTCATACCGAATGCGGAGATTAACCAAATAGCCATCAAAACTGAGCAGAAAATAAAAACACTAGAAAAACCATAGTTGCCTGATAAAAAGCCGCCAGCAACTGCGCCAATAAAAATGCCTAGCGATTGTGCAGTATTGTGGATACCGATTGCCGTGCCTTTTGAAGCGGCTGGCGCCATTTTTGAAATCAATGATGGCAATGTCGCTTCTAATAAATTGAATGCCAAAAAGTAAAAAAACAAGGCCATCACAACACCCCAAAAATGATGAATATTGGCAGCGAACAATAATTGGGCGAACAGCATGGTGGCAACCGCACCAATAAAAACTGGTTTTAATTTAGCGCGTTTTTCGCCATAAATAATGGCAGGCAACATCATGACAAACGAAATAGTCAGCACTGGCAAATAAACCAGCCAATGCTGATTTTCACTCATGCCACTGGTTTCTTTTAACGCAAAAGGCACAACCACAAACATCGCCATTTGCGCCGCATGCAAACTAAATGCACCAAAATTTAAGCGTAGCAATTGGGTATTGCGCAAGACTTCTTTAATTTTGCTTGGCGCCGTTTCAGTATCAGAATGGAAATGACTATTGACGGGATCAGGCACTAAAAACTTAACGACACCTATCGCAAAAATCGCCAAAATAGCCGTCATCCAAAAAATACCTGACACGCCGATGGATTGATTGAGCAAAGGCCCAGCCACTAATGACAAGGCAAAGGTCACCCCAATCGTGCCACCAATGGTTGCCATGGCTTTGGTGCGATGCTCTTCTCTTGTCGAATCCGCAACGAGCGCCATAACCACTGCAGAAACGGCGCCAGCGCCTTGAATGGCGCGGCCAATAATCACGGTAATAATATCGGTACCCATGGCAGCAACAACGCTACCAACCACAAAAATCAACATGCCTGCATAAATCACTTTTTTACGGCCGTATTTATCACTGGCAATACCAAATGGTAGTTGTAATAAAACCTGTGTTAAGCCATAAGCACCCAACGCCAAACCCACCATGGTATGGTCATGACCGCCTTCTAATGTTTGCGCATAAATGGCAAAAATCGGTAAGATTAAGAACATGCCAAGCATGCGTAAACCATAAATTGCGGCTAAACTAATGGTCGAGCGTCGCTCTGCTGACGACATCTTTTCAGAAATTTGCATGAAACCTTAGCTGAAATCAAAATAATTGCGTATATTAGCAGGTTGCCCCAATTTTTAGTTAAAGCAATGATGGAATTTATCAAAATTCGCGGTGCGCGCACCCACAATTTAAAAAACATTTCTCTCGATATTCCACGTAATCAATTGGTTGTGATTACGGGTTTATCAGGCTCTGGTAAGTCTTCTCTCGCCTTCGACACGCTCTATGCAGAAGGTCAACGACGTTATGTTGAAAGTTTGTCTGCGTATGCAAGGCAGTTCTTAGCGCGCATGGACAAACCAGATGTTGATTTAATTGAAGGTTTATCGCCTGCGATTTCTATTGAGCAAAAATCAACTTCTCATAATCCGCGTTCAACCGTTGGCACCGTGACTGAAATTCACGATTATTTACGTTTATTGTATGCGCGTGCTGGCGACCCTGAATGTCCTGAGCATGAGATTAAATTAGAAGCGCAAACCGTCAGTCAGATGGTCGATGCGATTTTAAAATTGCCAGAAGAAACCAAAGTCATGATTTTGGCGCCAGTCGTTTCTAATCGTAAAGGTGAGCAACTCGATTTGTTTGACGACTTAAAAGCGCAAGGTTTTGTACGCTTAAGAGTTGATGGAAAAATTTACGAAATTGATGAGTTGCCTAAGCTTGCCAAAACGACCAAACACAATGTTGATGTCGTTATTGACCGCCTAAAAATACGCGAAGATATGAAACAACGAATTGCGGAAAGCTTTGAAACCGCACTAAGATTGGCAGATGGTAAAGCCATTGCGTTGGAGATGGACACCGATAAAGAACATCTTTTTTCTGCTAAATTCTCATGCCCACAATGTGATTACTCACTTGCAGAACTAGAGCCGCGCTTATTCAGCTTCAACAGTCCACTGGGCGCTTGCCCAACTTGCGATGGTTTGGGCAATGTTAACTTTTTTGATCCAGAACGTGTCGTTGCTTTTCCTACCTTATCGCTTGCTAGTGGTGCGATTAAGGGCTGGGATAAACGCAATCAATTCTACTTTCAAATGTTATCCAGCCTAGCTTCGCATTATGGCTTTGATTTAGAAACAGCGTTTGAAGACCTGTCACCTGAAGCGAAAAATGTATTGCTCAACGGCTCTGGTAAAGAGCAAATTGCTTTTAAATACTTAAACGAGCGCGGCACCTTTTTTACCAAAACACATAACTTTGAAGGCATTTTAAACAACCTGCAGCGTCGCTATCGTGAAAGTGATTCAGCCGCTGTGCGCGATGAGTTATCAAAATATATCAATGTTTCTAGCTGTCCTGATTGTAGCGGTACGCGCTTACGTCGAGAGGCGCGTCATGTAAAAGTAGGTGGTAAAAACATTCATGAAGTCTGCGAAGTGCCATTAAAGCAGGCACATCACTTTTTTGACACCTTAGCATTAGAAGGTGCAAAGCTAGCCATTGCCGACAAAATTGTTAAAGAGATTGGTAATCGACTCAAGTTCTTAACCAATGTTGGGCTAGAATATTTATCACTTTCTCGCTCAGCAGAAACATTATCGGGCGGCGAAGCGCAACGGATTCGATTAGCCAGCCAGATTGGTAGTGGGCTAACAGGTGTGATGTATGTATTAGACGAACCTTCTATCGGCTTACACCAGCGCGATAATGATCGACTATTAGAAACCCTCAAACGCTTACGCGATATTGGCAATAGCGTCATCGTCGTTGAGCATGACCACGACGCCATTTTAATGGCTGATTACGTGATTGATATTGGCCCTGGCGCAGGCGAGCATGGTGGCGCCATTGTGGCGGAAGGCACACCAGCAGAAGTATTAGCCAATCCAAAATCACTTACTGGTCAATATTTAAGCGGCAAAAAGCAAATTATCTACAAAAAAGCACGAACCAAACCAGATCCTGCGCGTTGGATTACCGTTAGCAATGCAACAGGCAATAACTTACGTGATGTATCCGTCAAAATCCCTGTCGGTTTATTAAGCTGCATTACTGGCGTTTCAGGCAGCGGAAAATCGACGTTGATTAATGACACGCTTTACCGCGCTGTCGCACAGCATTTATATCGCAGCAATGCAGAACCGGCTGCGCATAGCAGTATTGATGGCCTAGCGTTTTTCGATAAAGTGGTTGATGTTGACCAAAGTCCAATCGGACGAACACCACGTTCTAACCCAGCGACGTATACGGGTTTATTTACACCGATTCGTGACTTATTTGCCGCCGTGCCTGAAAGTCGTGCACGTGGTTATGGTCCAGGCCGATACTCGTTTAACGTTAAAGGTGGCCGTTGCGAGGCTTGCCAAGGCGACGGTGTTATTCGCGTTGAGATGCATTTCTTACCAGATGTTTATGTGCCTTGTGATGTATGTAAAGGTCATCGCTATAACCGTGAAACCTTGGAAATTCATTTTAAAGGCAAAAACATTCGCGAGATTTTAGAGCTGACGGTAGAGCAAGCGCATACCTTTTTTAGCGCGCAGCCGACGATTGCGAGAAAGCTGAAAACCTTATTGGATGTTGGTTTGGGTTATATTACTTTAGGCCAAAGTGCAACAACGCTATCTGGCGGTGAGGCTCAGCGAGTAAAACTAGCGTTAGAGTTAAGTAAACGTGACACCGGCCGTACGCTTTATATTTTGGATGAGCCGACTACTGGTTTACATTTTGCTGATATTCAATTATTGCTAGATGTGATTCATCGCTTACGCGACGCAGGTAATACCATCGTCATTATTGAACATAATTTAGATGTAATTAAAACGGCTGACTGGATTATTGATATGGGACCAGAAGGTGGCGATGGTGGTGGCATGGTGATTGCTGAAGGCACACCTGAGCAAGTGGCCGACAACAAAGCTAGCTATACGGGTAAATATTTAAAAGATATGCTGGATTAGCGCAAATAGCTTGTTTAATCATTAAGTTAATCGTGTTGCAGGACTAACCAGACTTACAGATACGCTTTTGCTTCAGCGACAAAAACACGGTAAGAATCAATGCGCTCTGCTAACGCATCGGTGTCTTCTATACTTAATTTATCCGCCACGTCCATGCTGAGCGTTTCAGCAATATAAGTTGACTGTTGCATCGATTCTAAATCAAATGCAATATGCGCAGCCACATAAATCACAGGCGCCAAATCACAAGCATCTTTGTTGAGCGGATCAGTATAGTAACGAATCACACGTGAAATTTCTTCTGGAAAATTCCAATGTTTGGCCAGCTTTTCACCAATCACATTGTGATCGATGCCGAGCATATCGCGCTCCACTTCATGACGCTCTAACACGCTACGCCCCTTACAAACCTCCTCAATATCAGCACCCGCTTTAGGGAACACCATATGAATAGGCAATTGGCCAATTGTGTGCATCAAACCTGCTATGTAAGCGCTATCTTGGTCAAAGCCTAATTCTTTTGCTAACTTTCTAGTAATGCTGGCAGTAACCAAACTGTGTTGCCAGAATCGCTTTAAATCCAAACCTGGCACAGCAGTAAATGCTGATGTCACTCCTGAAGCAACGACTAGTGTTTCTAATTTTGCCAGTCCAATTAAAGACACAGCCTCTTCAATAGTGCCAACTTTGCGACTAAACCCAAAGTAAGCAGAATTTGCCATGCGTAGCACACGTGCAGTAAGCACTTGATCATGGTTAATTTTATCTGCTAACGGCTTAATATCTACATCGTCTGTCGCTAATAACTCCATCACCTCTTGTACCACTTTTGGTAGCATCGGCATGTTGTGTGTTTGCTCAAAAAAATCATCCATTAATTTCATCGTCAGCATCCTTATTAGTTATTAATCTCAAACGTTAGCTAAAGCTTAATATTGAATGGTGATTATTCATTGTTAGAATAAAGAGGGAAACTAGCGCTAATTACTGAATTCCATAATGGGCGATTAATAAAAATAAGTGTAAGTGAATAGGGCAATCATAATAAGAGCGAGTATCAGCTTGATGATTAATGCCACAACAAAACCAAAGCCAGCTGCAATACCAACTCGAGCTGCGTCACCTGAATTTT
>JAHZMC010000002.1 GCA_022599515.1 Betaproteobacteria bacterium | reverse complement strand
GATTGGTACCGATGGTCGCCCAACGCAAAAAAACCTGCTCACTACCATTAAAGAGTGGATTAGCTTCCGCTTAAATGTGGTGCAAAGACGTTGCCAATTTGATTTAGATAAAATCAATAAACGCATTCATATCTTAGAAGGCCGCATGATTGCCTTTTTAAATATCGATGAAGTGATTAAAGTCATCCGCAACTCCGATGAGCCAAAAGAAGACTTAATTAAAGCGTTTGATTTAACCGATATTCAAGCGGAAGATATCTTAGAAATTCGCCTACGCCAATTAGCGCGTTTAGAAGGGATAAAGATTGAAAAAGAGTTAGAAAAATTACGGGAAGATGCTGAAGGCTTAGAAACCATATTAGGCAGTAATACCAAACTCAAAAACCTTACCGCACGCGAAATTAAACAAGATGCTGAAAAATATGGCGATGACCGCCGTACGTTAATTGAACCAGTCGAGCGGTCGCAAGCCAGTCAAAAAGCCTTTGTTGTGGATGAGCCAGTGACGATATTGCTATCAAAAAATGGTTGGATACGCGCAAGGCAAGGCCACAATGTAGAACGTGATGCTATCACATGGAAAGCAGGCGACAACGAACTCGCTGTGATTGAAACACGTACTGTCAGACCAGTTGTTATATTAGATTCGAACGGTCGTTGCTACGCCTTCGACGCCTCCAGTGTGCCAGGCGGCAAAGGTGATGGCATCCCAGTTAGCGCTATTATTGAGCTGCAAAATGGTGCTAGCATCACCTCCGCGATGTCAGGCGATGAAGAAGATAAATATCTGTTTACCTCATCCAACAGCTACGGCTTTATTGCACCACTCAAAGGCTTAATCGCTAGACCAAAAGCAGGTAAAACGTTTATGAAGGTAGATGATGGCGCAAAAGTGCTTGAGCCGATAAAGCTAGACAATCATGCATATCTAGCAGCGACTTCATCTGAAAATAAACTATTGGTCTTTGCGATTGATGAAATCAACGAGTATCCGAATGGTGGGCGTGGAGTTCGGATAATGGATATCCCTAAAGGTGAGATATTAAGTAGCGTTAGCTTGTGCGATGGAGAATCGACTATTGTGTTGGTGAAGGGTAAAGAAAAGCTGATTAAGGGTGATTTGTTTGATAAGGCTTTAAGTAAAAGGGCTAGGAAAGGGACTGCTTTGGTGGCTGCTAAGCCTAAGTCGCAGCGGCAGAAGGGGTTGTTTTAGCGGCGTGTAGGGGGCTGTGAGCCGTACCCATTTATACCGACATACCTAATAAGCACATTATTGTTAATGAGCCCTTTGTGTATGAGATATCTAACGGAACAGACTTAAACTAAGGTTAAGCGTTTCTAGTAAGCCTAAGAGCTTTCCATCCATGTTAAATACACCCGACAATCAAACTCCAACTGATGATAATCAGGCTCCATATGTTCACATAATTTATAAAACGCTTTGTTATGGTCGCGTTCTTTTAAGTGGGCTAACTCATGTACGACAATCATGCGTAAAAAAGGCTCTGGCATGCTTTTGAAGGTATCAGAGATGCGTATCTCTTTTTTGGCTGTTAACTTGCCGCCATGCACACGTGAAATGGCGGTATTCAGCCCTAAAGCATGGTGTTGCATGGTTAGGCGGCTGTCATATTCCACTTTTGCCAGCGCGCTGACATTACGCATATAAGCTTGCTTAATGTAGTTGCAGTAGTGGTATAAGGCTTTGCTATTTTGGATGGTGTGAGGCTGCGGGTAACGTGCGGTGATGTAGTCACCGAGTTTGCCCTCAGTTTGTAATCGGCAAATTTGGTCTTGCAGCGCTTGCGAGTAGTGTTGTATGTATTTAAGTGAAGTGGTCACGGTAATAGCCGATTAGGCGTGGATTAATGATGCTCACCTTCTGCTTTTAGCTCTAATGAGAATGCCGTTTGGTGCTTGCTGATATACCAAATGAGTACGCCTGCATAAACAAAGGTAGATAGCATAATGACACCAATGACAATGGCTTTGAAGGTTTCGATATGCTCAAAATCCGCTGGAATCATGGTCAACATGACGATAGACAAACCACCTTTGATGCCGGCAAAAGATAGGACAGTGGTCCAGCGGCGATTTACATCAACCATTTTGTGGGTTCTGTTGGTAATCCATGCAAATAGCGTCATCATGGCGGCGCGAATGATGGTTGTCGCTAGAAACATAATGAGGATTTCAAAGCGGTAACTCCACAATAAGTCGAGGTCGATCATTTCTGCCATGGCGATGAACAGAATGGTATTGGCCACCATGGCTAATAATTGCACGTCTTCTTTATTGCGCAGATGGCGATTTTTTTCTTCTAGCGTCGCTTTTACCCGCGCTAGTATCGTGCCGATAATGCCAGCGGAGGTTTTGACTTTCATTGCTTCTACTCTCAATGTGGCTTCATCATCGTTGATTTGTTCATCATCTTGTTCAATGTGTTTATTCATGATGTGATTCACGGTGATGGTGGCAAATATCACGGCCAAGATGCCGGATAGATGCATGTGAGAGTGACCGCCGAATAGATTGAGCAAGACATAGAAATGCTCTGCAACTTCGAAAGCACCATAACCTGCTAGAATTAAAATCATCATTTCAGCAATGCGGTTTTCTGTCGTTTTCATCAACATAAGGCCAATAAAACCAATGCCAACACCGACAAGGATAGAGCCGAAAATAACCGCCACACTAATCTCGGCGACATAGGTTGTTGTAATTTCACCGCCTTTAAGTGCAAATAAGCCAATGAATACAAAGACGATTAACGCCGTTGCATCATTGAATAAGCTTTCGCCTTCAGCCAGCATTTTGAGTTGATGCGGTAGCTCGAATTTTGAAAAGATACTGACGACAGACACAGGGTCAGTTGCGAGCACCATGGCGAATAGCATGACGACGGCGGCATTGCTTAAATGGTAGTCAGCGAATAACCAATCTGAAATGGATAGCGCCATGATGATGGACAATGATACGGCTACGATAGACAAATATAACAAGCTTAAACCATGGGTTTTTAAGTCGCGTAATTTGAGTTCTAATGAATCAGAAATCAGCAGCACAGGTAGTAAAAAGATGACCAATTTAGCAAAGCTTTCAGCATCGCCCGTGATAACTGGCGCTTGCTTAATGGCGTAATGCGCCACAAAGGAGAGGGCGATTAAACCAAGTGGCGAGGGAACTTTAAACTTTTCTTCTAGTTGCAGCGCTAAAAATAAGATGCTGGCAACCATGATAAAAGTGATAATCATAATGCGTTCGTTCTTTGTTTTAGTATAAATCTTGAGCTTTATTATCGCATACTGCGATGCTGCGTCTTTTGTCTTCGAATAATAAAAATAGAGGCTCACGAGCCTCTTTTTTTATTAGGTAACATTTATTAAATGAAACTTACTCAATCAATAAATCTAATTTACCAGGTACACCATTCATCGCATCTGCATCTTCTAATGGCTCTTTACGCGCAGAAATAATCGGCCAAGTTTTAGCGAGGCGCTCGTTTAGCTCAATGAAGTGCTGTTGGTCTGCTGGTACATCATCCTCAGCAAAAATCGCTTCAGCAGGGCATTCTGCAACGCATAGCGTACAATCGATGCAATCATCAGGATTAATCGCTAAGAAGTTTGGACCTTCTACAAAACAATCGACAGGGCAGACATCTACACAGTCGGTGTATTTACATTGAATACAATTTTCGGTGACTACATACGTCATTTTCGTTCCTTTTTTAAATCTTATGTAATGTTAATCTATTTTTACGGTTTTAATAGCAATGATTTATACAATCATGCCTGCGCCAACAGTGCTGTTTGTGCTTTCATCAATCACAATAAAGGCACCCGTTGCACGGTTTGTTTTGTAACTATCTATCATTAATGGTTGTGCGAGCTTAAAGCTTAAACGGGCAATATCATTCATCTTTAAATCACTGGTTTGCTGCTCTTCTAATGTGTTTACATCAACTTTGTAATGAATCGCGCCAATTTTGGCTTTCGATTCGCGTGTGGTATGACGCAAAATATAGGTACGCGCAGGCGATAATGGTGTCTCACCTAACCAGCAGACGAATGCTTCGATTTGCTTTACTGGCTCGATTGTTTCATTGCTTTTCACAATCATATCGCCACGTGATGTATCAATTTCATCTTCTAATAGCAAAGTAATACTTTGTTCGGTCGTCGCATTTTGTAATTGTTCATCACCAATTTGAATCGCTTTTACCTTGGATTGATAGCCATTTGGTAAAACGGTAACGGCATCACCCACGGTTACTTCACCAGATTCTACACGACCCATAAAGCCTCTAAAATCATGCAGGTCAGCATCGGCACTGGCATGTGGACGGCAAACAAATTGCACAGGAAAGCGGAATTGCTCAGATTGCTCTGTATGCGCAGCTGGCGCTTTTTCTAGCATTTCTAAGAGCGTTTCACCCTGATACCAAGGCATGTTCTCTAAACGGTCAACCAACATATCACCATTAAGCGCAGACATTGGAATAAAGCGAATATCACGTGCACCAGCTAGACCAATCTCTTTTGCAAACTGCATATAGTCTGCACAAATTTTGTCATACGTTTCTTGACTATAATCAACTAAATCCATTTTATTAACAGCAACCACAATGTGCGGGATACCAACTAAATGCGCTAAATAGCTATGGCGACGGGTTTGCGTTAATACGCCTCTACGCGCATCAATCAAAATAATCGCAAGGTTAGCGGTTGAAGCGGCGGTTACCATGTTGCGGGTATATTGCTCATGACCAGGTGCATCAGCAATAATATATTTACGCGTACCAGTACTGAAGTAGCGGTAAGCGACATCAATGGTAATGCCTTGCTCACGTTCAGCTTGTAAACCGTCTGTAAGTAATGACAAGTCAACGGCTTCCATTCCACGTTTTTTAGACGTGTTAGAGATGTTGGTCATGGTGTCAGCAAGGATAGTTTTGCTATCAAATAGTAAACGGCCGATTAAGGTACTTTTGCCGTCATCTACGCTACCGCAGGTCATAAAGCGTAATAAAGAGTCGTTATGTTGCATATGATTTTCTTGATTATTGTCTTGATTCTTATCTTGGTTTATCGTTGTCATTAGAAGTAACCCTCTTTCTTGCGTAGCTCCATTGAAGCATCAGAGGTTTGATCGTCTAAACGGGTTGCACCACGTTCAGTAATCGTTGTTGTTGCGGTTTCAATCACAATTTTTTCTGTGGTATCTGCATCAGAATAAACAGGCGCAGTACATGTGATATCACCAACTGTTCTGAAGCGCACTTGTTTACTCACAATCTCTTCACCATCTCTCGGCTTGTTAATCACTTCGCCACTAGCTAATTTGACATTAGCAGGAATAATGTCGCCATTGCGAAGAATAACATCACGATCATGTGCAAAATAAATGCTCGGTAGCTCTAATTTTTCACGTTCGATATATTGCCACACATCCATCTCTGTCCAGTTAGAGATAGGGAAGGCGCGAATATTTTCACCTTTGTGTGAGCGCGCATTGTATAAATTCCACAATTCAGGCCGTTGATTTTTTGGATCCCATTGACCAAATTCATCACGGAAACTCATGATACGTTCTTTGGCACGGGCTTTTTCTTCATCACGGCGCGCACCACCAATACAGCAATCAAAACCAAATTCTTCAATCGCTTCTAATAACGTCACCGATTGATGTTTGTTGCGAGGCTCGTCTGGGTGCTTGAGTACAATCGTGCCACGCTCCATTGAGTCTTCTAATGAACGCACAATTAATCGCTCACCGATTTCCGCTACGCGACGGTCACGAAACTCGACCACTTCTTGATAGTTATGACCAGTATCAATATGCATTAAAGGAAAGGGGAAGCGACCTGGTCTGAAGGCTTTTTCAGCTAAACGGACAATACAAAGAGAGTCTTTGCCGCCCGAAAAAAGCAAGACAGGGTTGCTACATTGTCCAGCGACTTCACGCAAAATATGAATCGCTTCTGCTTCTAGCCAATCTAAATGTGATAATGTTTTTTTTGTCATAATATTCAATAATTTATTTATAGTATTTAATCTAGTGTCTTTACTTTTAAGCTTTATTTTTTAACATGCAGACCGCATTCCTTGCTGTTAGGGTCTTCCCACCACCAGCGACCAGCGCGAACATCTTCACCCATGGCAACAGCACGGGTGCATGGTGCGCAACCAATACTTGGATAGAACTGATCGTGTAATGAGTTATAAGGCACATCAAACAAGCGGATGTAAGCCCAAATTTCTTGCTCGGTCCAATCGCTTAATGGGTTGAATTTTTCTAGTTGATTGCCCGCATCAAATTCACGCGTTGGCAAGCTAGTTCGTGTTGCGGCTTGCTCAGCGCGCATGCCTGTTACCCAAGCTTGTTTACCTGTTAATGCACGTTTAAGTGGTTCTACTTTACGCATGTGACAGCAAGCTTTACGAAGCTCAATGCTCTCGTAAAAAGCGTTAATGCCTTTCGTGCGTACATAGTCTTCAACCGCATCATGTTTCGGGAAAAACACGATTGGCTTGGTCTCGTATGTTTTTTCCACTTCACCCATTAGCGTATAAGTTTCAGCTGGCAAACGACCCGTATCTAACGAGAATATTTCAATCGCTAATTGATCTTTCGCAATAATGTCGGTTAATACCATATCTTCGGCACCATAGCTATTAGCAAAGGTAATGCCTGTAAACTCAGTGCTAGCTGCTTGTAACAGCGCCACTACTTGCACTCGCTTATCCGTCACGCTTTGTTTTAGCGCATCTGTTAGCTCAGGCGAAGTAGCAGGATTGCTCGCCGTTGGTTTAAGGATGGTAACGCCGAATGTCATTAGCGACTCACCCTACGCACTATTGGTTTTTGTTTCATACTTGGCTCCGATTAACTCTACGCCAAACCGGCACGTCATCTGATGCACCTTGATAGGGTTGAGTAAAGTCATTCAAGCTGGCAATTGCTTCTTCAGCATTGCGACCTTCTTTGATTAAGTAACTATCGAAGCCAGAACGCTTTAGGAAATATAATTGGTCGCGCATAATGTCGCCAACGGCACGTAATTCATTTTTAAATCCGTAGCGCGTACGTAATAAATTGCCTAAGGTAAAGTTACGGCCATCCGCAAAAATTTGTACGTAAACTGCAATTACTGGCAAACTATTTAAATCGTCAAATGCCTCGACTAATTTTTCAATCGGTTCATGCGTTTGTAGCACAATGCCAATCTCGCCAGCAGCCATCCGCGTAGCCAAACTCTCTTTTTTCGCTAACCATACGGTTAACGGCAATAATATCTTTCCTGTTGCAGGAATTTCTGTCGCATCGATTTGCTTTTGGGTGAACGTCTCTTCGTCATGCAATTTAAACATCACGACTTTACCTGCTTGTTTACGCACAGGTTCATCACCAAACGTAGGTGGAATTACGCGTGTCCACTCATTTTGTGCAATTTGATTGCCTTTAATTAATTGACTCATGCTGTCACCTCTTCACTCTCTGCATAGACATGTGCTTTGAATGGATCCATACCTATACGACGTGCCGTATCAATAAAGCGCTCTTCAGGTGTACGTTCTTGCACATACACATCAATCAGTTTTTGTACCACACTAGGCATTTCTTCAGCGGAGAAAGAGGGACCGATGACAGAGCCTAGGCTCGCATCATTACCTTGTTTTCCGCCAATCGATACTTGATACCACTCAGTATCACCTTTATCAACACCTAAAATACCAATATGGCCAACATGGTGATGACCGCAAGCGTTCATGCAGCCTGAGATGTTAATTTCAATGTCACCAATATCATGTAGATAATCTAAATTATCGAATTGCGCTTGAATAGACTTGGCAATCGGAATACTTTTTGCGTTAGCTAAACTACAGAAATCGCCACCTGGGCAGCAGATAATGTCGGTGAGCAAGCCAATGTTTGGCGTTGCTAAACCAGCCGCACGTGCTTTTTCCCACACAGTAAATAAGTCGCTCAATTTAACATCAGCTAGAATCAAGTTTTGCTCATGTGATACACGAAGCTCGCCAAAGCTATAAGCGTCAGCTAAATCAGCCACGGTATGCATTTGCGCACTCGATGCATCGCCAGGGGCTTCGCCATGTTTTTTGAGCGATAACGTGACGGCGCGATAACCTGCTGTTTTATGTGGATGCACGCAACGTTTTACCCACGCAGTAAAGGCAGGATTACTAGCAAGTTGCGTATCAAAGCTTGCATCGTTAGCAGGTAAAGTTTCGTAAGGCATCGGTTCAAAATAAGCAGATACACGGTCAAACTCGGCTTGTGTAATGGTTAACGGGCCATTTTTTGAATGTACCCATTCAGCTTCTACTTGTTCTTTAAAGGCTTCTATGCCAATGGCTTTAACTAAAATCTTAATGCGCGCTTTGTATGAGTTGTCGCGACGACCATGCATATTGTAAGTACGGATAATTGCCTCGCAATAACTCAGCGCGTGCTGCCATTCTAGGCTTTCATGAATAACAGAACCTAAGATTGGGGTGCGACCTAAACCGCCGCCAACCCACACTTTAATACGAAGCTCGTCATTGTCGTTTTTAAAGAATTCCATGCCAATGTCATGCATTTGCACCACAGCACGGTCTTCTTTTGTGCCTGACACGGCAATTTTAAATTTACGTGGCAATAAAGCAAACTCAGGATGAAAAGTGCTCCACTGACGCATGATTTCCGCCATTGCACGTGGATCAAACAATTCATCAGGTGCAACACCTGCAAATTGATCTGTTGTGATGTTGCGAATACAGTTGCCAGAGGTTTGGATGGCATGCATTTCAACCGTTGCTAATTCTGCTAAGATATCAGGCACATCTTCTAATTTTGGCCAGTTTAACTGCAAGTTTTGGCGTGTACTGAAGTGGCCATAGTCTTTATCGTATTTTTTCGCGATATCGCCAAGTTTGCGCAATTGCTTGCTAGAAAGTAAGCCGTAAGGCACAGCAATACGCAACATAGGCGCTAGGCGTTGAATATACAAGCCATTTTGTAAACGGATAGGGCGGAACTCGTCTTCTGATAATTCGCCTGCTAAGTAACGGCGGGTTTGGTCGCGGTATTGGGCGACACGTTCGTTAACGAGTTGTTGATCAATTTTGTCGTATTTATACATGTAATTTGCTAATTTAAGTTAGCCCTCTATTTTAATCTAAAACGCCTTTTTTAATAAGGCTTTACTCAATTTTTTCTCTTAATGGGTTCTCTTTTAACTTCTTTTATAGTTCAGTTGCTTTAACGCAATGATTGCAACTAACAAAGCAAGACCCACTGCAACATTAATCTGCGGGAATGCGAGTTTTTGGCCGACATAAACTAAGATTAATGCCAATAATAAGCGTATCCAGTGTTCAGCCACTTTTGCACTTAAATGGCTGCCTATCCAAATGCCAGGGATAGAGCCAATTAATAAGGTGCCTAATAAGCCGTAATCAACCGTGCCTAAGCTTACGTGCCCCAAGCCTGCAACTAGCGTCAGCGGTACCGCATGAGCGACATCTGTGCCAACGATGCGCTTAATAGGTGCTTTAGGATATAAAATTAATAAAGCAGTTACGCCAAGCGCGCCAGCACCAACAGAAGTAAGCGTGACTAAGAAGCCTAGAACTAGCCCTAAAATGAGGGTAAGCGCAGGTACATATTTTGGGTTAATCCAATGACCACTTTTAGAGAGGCTTGCTAATTGGTTGCGAAAAATAACAGAAAGTGCCGTGAGCATCAATGCGATGCCTAACCAAAATTTAATGGTCTTTACAGCACTCTCAGAAGAAATGTCGATATTTGATAATAAAAGCGTCGTAAAAATTGAAGCGGGTACGCTACCGTAAGCCATTAAACGGACGATGCGCCAATCTATATTGCCAAGCTTGCCATGCGCAAAAATACCAGCAGATTTCGTGATGGCAGCGTATAGCAGGTCTGTACCAACCGCGACGGCAGCGGGCTGATGAAAGAACATCAGTAGAATCGGCGTCATTAAAGAACCGCCACCAACGCCTGTCAAGCCAACAAGTAGCCCGACTACAAGCCCAGCTAAAATGTGAAAAATATCCATAGATGCTTACGTACCGTATTTCAGTTTAATGATAATAGGCGCGTAATATAGCAGTTTTTTATATAAT
>JAHZMC010000048.1 GCA_022599515.1 Betaproteobacteria bacterium | reverse complement strand
ATTGTTAATCACTTGCCAGCTGTCTTTGGTTTTGGGTGGTAAATAATCTAATCGCGCAGAAATAACGCGGATAGTATTCGGTACTAATTCGGCAGGGCGGGTTCGCTTCGTGCCGTGTTTTGCCATATAATCCATCTCACCATGAAAGCCTTTTGCTATCCATTCTTGATGACCAGATTCAGCTTGCGACAAATCCGTATCGGTAATGCCAATTTCGGCAAAACCAAGTTCGCGACCCCAGCGTTTGATGTCATCGGCGAGGGCGGTCATTTCGTTAGAAGCAGGAGTGCTGGTGGTCATGGCTGAACATTTTACACGTGAATTAGCCGATGAAGCAGCGACATTGCAAGCGGGTCGTGATTTTGCCAAACAGTTGTCTGCAGGCATGACCGTTTATTTGCATGGCGAATTAGGCGCAGGTAAAACGACATTTGTACGCGGTGTGTTACAAGGTTTAGGGCATGCAGGCAAAGTTAAAAGCCCAACCTATACCTTGGTTGAACCGTATGAACTTTCTGGATTAGATGTCTATCATTTTGATTTGTATCGCTTTGCCGATGAATATGAATGGGATGCGGCTGGCTTTAGTGAGTATTTTAATGAGATGAGTGTTTGCATGGTTGAGTGGCCTGAAAAAGCAGGTACACTATTGCCTAAACCAAGCTTTGATGTGGCGTTAACGCTATCGACTTTAGAGCAGTTTGATCAACAAGTGGTTGGTCGAACCTTAACAATTACGCGTGAAGTAGAATAAGGACGTATGGTTAGATTATTGTTTGCAAAATTAGTGTTAGTTGCAATGTTGCTCAGTGCAAGCACCTCTGCGCTAGCCGCTAACCTCGTCACAGCGACCCGCGTTTGGCCTGCTGAAGACTATACGAGGATGACATTTGAAGGCAGTGCGGCGTTTAAATATCAAACACTATCACTGAAAGAACCTGAGCGTTTGGTGCTTGATATTGAAGATATTTCGCTAAACGAAGTATTAAATGCGTTGCCAACTCAAATTCTTGCTGACGATCCGTATATTCAACAAGTGCGCATCGGTCAATATCAACCTAATGTTGTTCGCGTTGTAGTGGATTTGAAAAAAGAAGTGAATTTTAATGTGTTTTCTCTAAGTCCAGTTGGTGAGTATAAGCATCGTTTGGTGTTAGATATTTTGCCATTAAAAGATCCTGTGATGGCGATGCTGGATAAGCTTGATAAAAACCTAAAAACACAACCGATTGCTGAAGAGCAACCTTCTCTTAAAGAAAATCCAACCCAAAAAGAGATAGAGAAAGAAACGCCAGCTGCGAATAAAAAACAAGATGACCGCATTATCACTATTGCTATTGATGCAGGGCATGGTGGCGAAGACCCTGGCGCTGGTGGTGCGAGTGGTAGTCGTGAAAAAGACATCACGCTGGCCATTGCTAAAAAACTAAAAACATATGTGGATGCAGAGCCGAATATGCGCGGCGTACTAACACGCGATGGCGATTATTTTGTTTCTTTGGGCGGCCGAGTGGTCAAAGCACGTAAGTTAAGAGCTGATTTATTTATTTCGATTCATGCTGACTCATTCACTAAATCCTCGGCGCGTGGATCTTCTGTTTTTGCGCTATCAGAACGTGGTGCAACCAGTGCGACTGCACGTTATTTGGCACAAAAAGAAAATCAATCTGATTTGATTGGTGGCGTTAGTTTGAAAGATAAAGATCCTATTTTGGCAAAAACATTATTGGATTTATCACAAGCGGCAACGATTAATGACAGTTTGAAATTAGGTAAAGCTGTATTGGATTATGTGGAAGAAATTAATGTATTGCATAAAAAGCATGTAGAGCAAGCTGGTTTTGCGGTATTGAAATCACCTGATATTCCTTCTATTTTGGTCGAAACCGCCTTTATTAGTAACCCAGAAGAAGAGCGCAAATTAAACGACAATAACCATCAACATCAATTAGCTAAGTCTATTCTAGCGGGTATTAAAAAATACTTTGCGGCTAATCCTGCATTAGCAAGAACCGTTGCGGATAACGATTAATAGCAATGAATGTGATTAAAGTATTACCAGACCAACTCATCAGCCAAATTGCGGCTGGCGAGGTGGTAGAAAGACCTGCTTCTGCGCTAAAAGAGTTGTTGGAAAATAGCTTGGATGCGAAAAGTACCGATATTAAAGTGAGCTTAATAGAGGGTGGTATTAAGCAATTAAGAGTGGCTGATAATGGTAACGGCATTAATGAAGCTGATTTGAGCTTATCGTTAACAAGGCATGCGACTAGCAAAATTAGTTCTTTAGATGATTTAGAGTCAGTGGCCAGCCTTGGTTTTCGCGGTGAGGCGTTGGCTAGTATTGCATCCATTTCTCGCACGCAGATTGTCAGTCGCGCCCAGGCCGCTAAACATGCATGGACGATTCATTCGTATGGCAGTGAAATTTCTGCATTAGAGCCTAGCGCTTTAGATGCTGGCACGATAGTAGAGGTCAATGATTTATATTTTAATACGCCAGCCAGACGTAAATTTCTAAAGAAAGAAGCGACAGAATTTGGGCATTGTGAAGATGCTTATACACGTGTTGCGCTATCGCGTCCTGATGTTGCTTTTACCTTAGAGCATAATGGACGTATCGTCAGCCGTTATGCCGTGGCAGAGCCGAGTAAACGCTTTAAAGATGTAATGGGTACAGAATTTGCCGCAGAGACAGTCACGGTCGATGACGAAGCGGCTGGTTTGCGCTTTTGGGGTGTGGCGGCAAAGCCGACTTTTAATCGTGGTCGACGAGATACGCAGTATGTTTATGTGAATGGGCGTTTTGTACGCGATAAACTGATTGCGCATGCGATACGCCAAGCGTATCAAGATGTGCTGCATCACGATAGACATCCTGCTTTTGTCTTATTTTTAGAGTTGGATCCGCATTTGGTTGATGTGAATGTACATCCCGCTAAAACAGAAGTACGTTTTAGAGATGGTCAGGCTATTCATCGTTTTATTTTTCATGCGTTAAATAAAGTATTAGCCACGCCAACAGGTGAGTCTAATGCGGTAACGGCTGGTCAAGCTGCGCATAATCCTTTTGTTTCAGCAAGTTCATCAAACGATTCATTTGCACAGCCATATCCAAGATTTCAGTCGCAAATGCCTTTGTCAGCCAATCAAACACCTGATTTTTATCAGCAGTTATATGGCGAGACGAATGCGCCTCCGAATGAAAAAAGTGGTTTATTCGAAGCAACTGCGCCTCAAAACAATGCGCCTGCACAGGAAACAGCAGAATATCCATTAGGCTTTGCCTTAGGACAAGTGCATGGCATTTACGTATTGGCACAAAACACGCAGGGATTAGTAGTGGTAGATATGCACGCGGCGCATGAACGGATTATGTACGAGCGATTAAAGCAGGCGTTAGATGATAAAGCTGTGCCTATGCAGCCTTTATTGTTACCCGTTAGTTTTAATGCGGATCGATTGGAAGTGGCTACCGTCAATGAGTTGTTAGCTTCAGGCGAAGATACATTAACGCAACTTGGGTTTGATATTGCGGTGCTGTCGCCCACAACATTAGCCGTACGCGCTGTGCCAACTTTGTTGCAAAGAGCGGATGCGGTTGCGTTGGCGCGTGACGTATTGCGTGAGTTAAGTGAATATGGAGCGAGTAGGGTGCTGACCGATCAACGGAATACTTTGTTAGGCACGATGGCTTGTCATGCGGCGGTGAGAGCGAATCGCAGCTTAACGATTACAGAAATGAATGCTTTGCTACGTGATATGGAAGCGACTGAGCGTTCAGGACAATGTAACCATGGACGCCCAACTTGGTTTCAAGTGAGTATGGGTGATTTAGACAAAATGTTTATGCGCGGTAAATAATCGACTGACTAAATTTGCTTGATTTGATTATGAGGTCATGCGCTTAATCCAGCGCCACACAATACTATCAGGCACTTCTAATCCATTCATGATGTAGTTGAATGATTTAGTGTTGTTGATTGAGGCAGGTAAGGCCGTTTTTGCGTCATAAGTGCCACAGAATAAAATGCAATCGCCATCTAGGACCACCATATCTCGATCGGGCACAAGGTAAGAAACATCATCTCTAACCAGTAATAACGGCACCAATTTGAGATTTTTTTCTCGATTAGCAGGGTCTTGCATTAGATTTTGTAATTTAACCAGCATGCCGCTTTCGATATATTCGCTTACCGCGCTAGCATTGGTTGCATTGATGGTCACTGCAAACGTTTCTGGCACTGTTTCGCCAACCACATCCACCAGCTGGCTAATTAAAGCATTTGCCCATTGATTATTTTGATTACGCACTAAGGTTAAAAATTCTGCTAACAATGGCGTTAGCATATGCGCCAAGCATTCGTGCGCAATAATATCGGTTGGCTGCATAGTGATATTGGCACCAAACTTCTTGAATAGTGCGCCATTATTACGATTGTTTTTGCGCACAATTAAAAATAGATTGGGATTCAATTCTTTTGCGGTCATCACAATCGATAAGTTGTTAATATCATTGTCTGTACCCGCAACAACACCACAAGCGTCTTCGATTCCAGCTTCTAATAAGGTGCTCGCTTCTGTACCACTACCAACAACACAATTTTCGCACTCTGTCAGGTCTGGCATGGCTTCAATAATCGTGGTGGTGAGTTGTTCGCGCTCCAAATTTTCTACAACTGACTTACCAAAACGGCCGTAACCACACACTAACCAATTACCTCTAGGTGGGTTTTCTGGTGGTGGTAGCGTA
This sequence comes from Betaproteobacteria bacterium, assembly GCA_022599515.1. GTDB lineage: Bacteria > Pseudomonadota > Gammaproteobacteria > Burkholderiales > Methylophilaceae. The sequence goes on along the minus strand of JAHZMC010000048.1, from coordinate 21,537 downwards.
TCGCCAGGCACGCCAGTCAACCATTGATGCAGAATATAAGTGCCTAGCGCATGTACACGCATAGCGAGCTGTTCACCAAATAACGTATAAGGATTGATAATATGATCAGTGCCAAACGAAGCCATGTTGGCCGCAATATCTTTACGTTCTGCACGCGCCAATACACGTAAACTCGGTTTCATTAATTTAACCGAAACAGCAACGGCAAGATTGACTTCATCATTGTCAGTAAGCGTCACAACACCACTACAGTAAGGATTATAAATACCTGCGCGAATCAAGTTTTCAGGTATCTTGGCATCAGCGCAAAGGCTGAGCATGGCATTTCTAGAATCAGTTAGTTCAAGCTCGTTTAGCCGTTCTTGATTTTGCTCAATGACAACGACGCGTATTCCTTTTTCATCAAGAATATGCGCGAGCAAGCTAGCAGACTGACCGTAACTACATAAGATAAAGAAAGGTTCTTGTAATCGACGCACATTGCGGGCAAGACGCTCTGCGGATACGGTTTGTCGTAAACTAACATCTTGCAATAAATTGATAATTTTACCGACAGCATAAAACCAGGGGAGAACGGTGAAATAGATTGAAAAAGTCATCCATAAGCGTTGCGCTTGACTATATGGAAAGGGCACTTCGCCAAATCCAATGGTTGTTGCAGTATAGCTAATCACATAAAACGCTTGGAAAATGCTCATGTGCCAAACGTTGCCTTGGTCATCGACACCAGGAACAAGCGTTAGGCCAATTGTTGCAATGGCAAAACTGACAATAATCAGAATAATCGGACGCCTTAAGCGCCGCAGAATCATGAAGAGAATGCTATTCATGTTTAAGTATAGCGTTTCCTATTACGTTAGGATGATTGAATTATCGACGTTGGCTAATGGTTTCAGAAATGAGGAGTACAACTGAGACGAAATTGGCCATTAATGCGCCGCCTGAGAGTGATACGATATAGACCATTAAGCTGGAAATTTCCATGGTGTCTTGTAAGGCAGCCCATAAGATAGCGGCGCTGATAAGCTGCAAATCGGCAGCCAAGCTAGTTGACAGTAAAATTGCACCAACTTGTGTGCGATCGCCAAATTTAAGTACAGTTGCAATTAAACTAACAATGATAGCCGCGTATAATTCATACACATGGTGGTGACTTGCATTATCGATATCACCGATAAAGAACCCGAAATTGAGCGTCATTGCGAGTACAATAAAAAAACCAAAAACAACTTTTTCCATATTCATAATAATCCGCCCTTACTTATTCAAGTTCAATAATAGAGTGACATAAAGGTAATCCAATAAGACACACTTTAAAGCGGTATTATATAGCTTCAACCAATAATTGACAGTATGAAAAACAATTCTTTACCTAAAGCAATTTTCTTAATGGGGCCAACAGCCAGCGGAAAAACCGATGCGGCAGTCGCGCTGTTGCAACATTATCCAGTTGAAATTATCAGTGTTGACTCTGCTTTGGTCTATCAAGGAATGGATGTTGGCACGGCAAAGCCTGATGCTGAAATCTTGAAAATCGCACCGCATCATTTGATTGATATTATCCCGCCAACGCAAGCCTATTCAGCGGCTAGTTTTAGGCAAGACGCTTTACGCTTAATGCAGGACATTACTGCACGAGGCAAAGTACCTTTGTTGGTTGGTGGCACGATGTTGTATTTTAAAGCGCTGGAAAATGGCTTAAATGGCTTACCTGAAGCGAATCCAATGATACGTGAACAGTTGGATCAAGAGGCGGGAGCGATAGGCTGGCCAGCTATGCATCAGAAACTGGCTGCTATTGATCCTGAAAGTGCATCGCGCTTAATGCCAAATGACATGCAACGCATACAGCGCGCATTAGAAGTGTATGAAATTACAGGTCAAACCATGACTGCGTTGTATCAACAACAAACTGAACAAGCAAATCAAGCTTTGCCTTACGATGTGCTTAAAATAGCATTAGTACCGAGTGATAGGAAAGTGTTACATGAACGTATTGCAAAACGCTTTAAACAAATGCTAGCAAATGGATTTGTGGATGAAGTGAAACAATTATTGGCGCAATATCCAAATTTAACTGCGGAAACGACAGCGATGCGTTGTGTTGGTTATCGGCAAGCCTTGCTTTATTTAGAAGGCGGGTATGATCTTGATGAGTTGTGTGACAGAGGCATTTTTGCGACACGTCAGTTAGCTAAACGGCAATTAACCTGGATGCGAGGGATGCAGACACTTTCTGTTGTTGATTGTTTAGATGCCGAAAAAATAAAAACCGATTGTAGTCAGCTGGTTAAAGCATTTTTGACATAAAGAAACATTAATCAATTTAGTCGCTCTGAGAAATACTGAGAAATTAAGATCAATACTGTGGATCGTCGCGCTATGCTCGCGATGGCAGAATGTCTTTGCGAGGAACCTAGTGACGAAGCAATCCAGATTTTAATAAATAAAAAGCCGCTTAATCAATAAGCGGCTTTAAGCGTAAAACATACACAGCAGTTAGATTTTACCGTCTAAACCCATTTGATAATATTTATGCGTAATTTTATCTTGGTTTTCTAATAACCAATCAATGCTTGGTTCGTTAGACATGGCTTTCTTAATCGCCAATGTCGTTGCTTTACGGTGAATTTCAAATAACGCTTTATGGTCTAAATCCTTTTGACCAGCAACACCTGGATTCAACCAAACTGACACAATAATCCCTAAATCATTGGCTTTTTCTTTTGGAATATAGCCTTCACGCACCGCGTCTAATACGCCATTAGCAATCGCACCTTGCACAGTTCCCATTAAAATGTTGGTGTAAGCCGTGTCTTTAACCGTCACTTTACTCACCATTAATGTTGCTGGGCGTACTTGAATATCGGTATTCATAATGGCCAATACTTTTGAATGGCCTTGTGATTGATTCGCCAGTTGGTTGGCAAACGCCACACCCATCGGTCCATCCATTTCACCAATCGCGACTTCTGGTTCTGCTGCTGTATTTAATGGGCCACCAGCGACCAATGCTTCTCCAACGCGCATAATAATTCTTTCACTCATATTGCTACTCCTCAATCATTAATTAAAACAAATCTTAACTTAATAAAGTTGTTGAATACGTTGAGCTGCCTCAACACATTCGGCTAATGGTGCAACGAGTGCCATCCGAATAAAGCCTTTTCCAGGATTGATGCCATGTGCATCTCTGGCCAAATAACTACCAGGGAGTACGGTGATATTAGCATCACGTTTTAGCTTAATTGCTACAGCGGTATCATCTTGATTGGTTTGTATCCAAAGATAAAACGCTGCATCAGGCATTTCTACCGCTGACCACACTGTTTTAAGCATGGGGGTGATGGTGCTAAATTTTTCTGTATAAAGGCGACGATTTTCGACGACATGCGCCTCATCGTTCCAAGCAGTCTCACTAGCTGCTTGTATTGCTGGGCTCATTGCACAGCCATGATACGTTCTATAAAGTAAGAACTTAGGTATTATAGCAGAATCACCTGCGACGAACCCAGAACGCATGCCAGGCACATTTGAACGCTTAGATAATGAGCTAAAAACAACGAGTCTAGAATAGTCACGACCTAATTTGTTTGCGGCTTGCAGTGCACCCAAAGGTGGGTTGGTCTCGTCAAAGTAAATTTCAGAGTAACATTCGTCGGCGGCAATGACAAAGCCATATTGGTCAGATAGTTTGAACAGTTCTTGCCAATCGTCCAACGACATGACTTTGCCAGATGGATTGCCTGGTGAGCAAACATAAACTAACTGGGTACGATTAAGCACATCGCTTGGCACGGTGCTAAAATCCATCTTATGTTGATTTTCAGGCAGCGTATTGATGAAGTAAGGTTCTGCACCAGCCAAGAAAGCAGCACCTTCATAAATTTGGTAAAAAGGATTCGGGCTAATCACAACAGGATTAGGTTTAGACGTATCAATAACAGCTTGCGCTAATGCAAACAAAGCTTCACGACTGCCATTAACAGGAATAATTTCTTTATCAATATCCAGTGTAGGAATGCCGTAGCGACGTGTTGCCCAGTTTGCAATGGCTTGTCTTAGTTCAACTGAGCCGAGCGTCGTGGGGTAATTGGCTAAGCCTGCAATATGATCAATCAAACTTTTTTGAATAATCTTTGGCGTTTCATGTTTAGGTTCGCCAATTGATAAGTTAACTGCGGTATATTGTGAATTCGGCACAATTCCTTCAAATAAATCTCTAAGTCGCTGAAACGGGTAGGGTTGAAGCAAGTTTAAATTTTCGTTCATAGGTGAGTATTATAGTGAGCATCGGTAATAATAAAAACTTTTTTGCATTATTTGGTTTGCTTTTTGGTGCAACTGTGTGGGGCGTTATTTGGTTTCCTTATCGCTTATTAGAGCAGGCTGGTGTTTCAGGCATCGTTGCTAGTTTTTATACTTATTTGATTCCGATGCTAATCGGATGCTTTGTTTTTGGGCAACAATGGCGCGCGCTATTCCGTCAGCCAACCAGAGTTATTTGGTTAGTGTTGGCGGCTGGTTGGACCAATTTAAGCTATGTGCTTGCGGTGATTGATGGCGAAGTGATGCGCGTTATTTTGCTCTTTTATCTGTCACCTGTTTGGACCTTACTATTAGCGCATTTTTGGCTAAAAGAGCGAGCTGGCTTAAAAGATATTCTGGTCATAATCACCTCTTTGCTGGGCGCATTTATTATGCTTTATGATGAAACTAAAAACTTTCCTTTACCGAGCAGTCCATCCGATTGGTTGGCCGTTTCAGCAGGAATGGGTTTTGCGTTAACCAACGTCATTACACGTAAATCTGTCCATTTAAGTTTGACGGCCAAGTCGTTTGCTGTATGGCTTGGTGTGACATTGATTTCATTGCTAGGCATGCTGTTTTTTGGACAGGTGTCTACTTTATCAAACGCGATTAGTGTGCATGATTGGTTGATCATGTTGGCGGTCGGATTAATGCTGTTTGTCAGCACCTTGCTCGTCCAATATGGTGTTACCCATGTTGCCGCAGCACGTGCCGCCGTTATCTTTTTATTCGAGCTAGTAGTGGCGGCAATTGCGGCTTACTTGTTAGCGGGCGAATCCATGGCTTGGAATGAGTGGATGGGTGGCGTGCTAATTATCTCTTCAGCGATTTTTGCTTCTATGATTACTGATGAACCACACGTTGTTAATTATTAAGTCAATTATTCAGCAAATTACTGACCAAATCCGCTCAAGTCGCGCTCTGCATTAAAGCGGATTTTAAGCGACAAATCATTTCTAGAGTCCGCATTGACCAATGCACTGTTTTCATCAATTTGATCATTCTTAAACAGCTCATATAATGCTTGGTCAAACGTATTCATGCCAATACCATTGCCATCTGCCATGACTTCTTTTATTTCGGTTAGATTTTGCTTTTTAATGAGCTCTGAAACATAAGGCGTATTTTTTAATACCTCAAAAACAACAACACGCTTTTTCAACTTTCCGGCAATTAAACGCTGTGAAATCACTGCAGCTAAATTAAGTGAAAGGTTAAGCAGCAAGCTATCCTTCGCTTCCGTTGGAAAGAATGAAATAATGCGTTCTAGTGCTTGATTAGCATTGTTGGCATGTAAGGTGGCTAGACATAAGTGACCTGTTTCAGCATAAGCTAACGCTTGTTGCATCGCATCCATATCGCGAATTTCACCAATTAAAATAACATTTGGTGCTTGGCGCATCGCGTTTTTCAACGCATTATCAAACGATAGTGTATCAATGCCCACTTCTCGTTGGTCAACAATCGATTTTTTATGGTGATAAACAAACTCAATTGGGTCTTCAATTGTCACAATATGGCCGTTTGCATTGGTGTTGCGGTATTCAATCATGGACGCTAATGTCGTTGATTTACCTGAATCAGTCGCACCGAACACCAATACTAACCCGCGTTTACGCATTACAAATTCACCCAAAACAGTAGGTAATCCCAGGGTTTCAAAGTTTGGAATTTCTGTTTTGATATGGCGAATAACCATGCCTACTTCGCCGCGCTGACGAAAGACGTTGACGCGGAAACGACCAACACCTTTTTTGCTGAGCGCAAAATTGCATTCTAAAGTTTCTTCAAAATCTTGAATTTGTGACGCGCTCATTAATCCATAAGCAATTTCTTTAATGAGCCCGGGCGCTAGTATTTGGCTATTAACAGGAAGGAGTTCACCCTCAATATTGATATTAACAGGAGCACCTGTACTAAAAAATAAATCAGAGCCGTTTTTTTTACCATTAATTCCAGAACGGGCGTGATATCAAATGCTGCCATTTTATTTCCTATTGGGTTAAGTTTTGTTTATCTTAGTATGAAGATGCTTTAGCACAAACCTAGTTTATAGCACCTCTAATTAACAGGGTTTTTGCAACGGTATTTCCAAATTGCATGGTATTGGCTCTCTAATGATTCTGCAAATTTTTTCGCATTGAATAAGTCTGCGTTTTCAACTTGATGCTTCAACTCAGTTTTTATCTGCGTCAATGCATGCGAATTTTGTGCAAAATAAAGCGCTTTTTCCTCATAGTCGGCTAAGCTATTACAAACTAGTTCGGCTAGTTCAATATGGTTTAGTAAGCTAGCGGCAACGCTGGCAGCAAATGTATCACCTTTGCAGGTCAAGACCGGCAAACCAACAGCCAACGCATCACTCGCTGTTGTGTGGGCGTTGTAAGGCATGGTATCTAGAAACAAATCGGCATGTTGCTGTCTTTCTATATGCGCTTCTGATGCTGTTCTTGCGGCAAAAATCAGTCTTTGTTTATTCACGCCAGCTAACTCAGCTTCTTTTTCTAAATTCGCTTTCGCCCATGGGTTGCATGCCAGTAACCACAGCACGCTATTAGGTACTTGTTTTAATAATCGCATCCAAACAGCAAAGACATCTGGCGTGATTTTAAATGTTTGATTAAAGCAGCAAAATACGAAGCTATCATTGGGCAAGCCATGATCGGCTTTTGTGCTCGTTTGGACATAAGTTCGTTTGTTATTAGGCTGGTAGCAAGGTAAATAAAGTAACTTTTCACTAAAATCAGCTTGATTAGGCGCAATGATTTTGTCGGCTAACAGATAGTCAAATAATGGCGCCTGTTCAGCAAATTCTCCCATGGTGCCTGCAAAACCTAGCCAGTTAATCTGAATCGGTGCTGGTTTCAATACGGCAATGCCAGTGCGGCTACTTTGGGTGTAACCCGTTAAATCGACCAATATGTCAATTTGATCTTGATTGATTTTGGTTGCAGCTTCAATATCATTTAGCGCGCGAATATCAACAAAAAAGTCAAATGCATTAACCAGTCGTTTGCGGGTATCGGTTTTATCGTCTGCGCCGTAAGAGTATGCATAGCGTTCAAACTGCGTTCTGTCATGACTTTCAATTAACTCTGTTATTAAAAACGCGAGCGGATGTAAGCGAAAATCAGCTGACAAATAACCTATTTTTAATTTAGGTTTGCTTTGTAATTGATACGTGAATGCCCGCTTGTCGCGGAGGGCGCTTAGTTGCTGATAATTTTGAGCAATGTAATGGTTTGCACACAGCTTTTGTTCTGCAGCAGTGGTGCTTGGCATTGCTAAAAAAGCAAAGGGCGCGATTGCCGCATTTGGAGTGGTTCGCACAATCTCGCGAAGCGTCAGAATTTGTTGTTCAAGATTATCTTTTCCTTCGCCTCGCCAATCACAAATATGCTGCTTTTGGTGAATCAAATGTGCGAGCGAGTGATGCATCTTGTCATCTAAAGCAATGGCTTTTTCATAATTGGCAATGGCTAAATCCAGTCGGCCAAGTTCACGTTGCACATTACCTAAATTATTATAAACATCAGCATCATTTGGGTCGGATTCAATCGATTCTTTAAAACTCGCAACAGCCGCCTCAAGCTTGCCTAAATTACGTTGCGCATTACCTAAGTTGTACCAAAAAATAGCATGTTTTGGATGGTATTGCAGTGCCTCGGTAAAACTCGCTTCTGCAATGTTATCGCGACCTTCATTGGCTGATTGATTGCCATGCGCTTGCAAGGCATAACAAAGTGCATTGACCACTTCAGGGCTTTCGTTCACTGCCAATAGGTTTCTAAAATGCGTTACAGCCTGTGCAAAGTGATTCAGTTTCATGCAAAGATTGCCGCAAGCAATCAGCAGACTTGCTTCGTTTGGATATTGTGATAATGCTTGCTGAAAGTAATCTAAAGCAAGTGTGTCGTTACCTGTAGATTGCGCTGTTTGAGCGTCTTTGATTAGTTTATTGACATCGACCATCGCATTATTTTAATCTAAAAATCATACAAATTTTGCGCAATCTGTTTTAAGCTCATGTCTCGTAATAAAAAGCGGCTAGGATTGAGTTTAGATGCCAGCGATTGTTCAATTATTAATGGCTCGTTCATCACCAGATTAGCAATCAACTCACCACACAAGGGCGCAGTTATCATGCCTTTTGAGCCATGTCCTGCATTCATATATAAACCTTTTAGCCAAGGTAAATCGCGTGGGTTATCGTTATAACGCGGTGGCGCTTTTCTTAATGCCTGCGCATCAACTATTTGACCTGCTAATGGCAGATAATCACGTGTAGCGCTGCGCCATGCGACGCGCCCAAATACGTCGGATGGTTTGACGCTATTGAAAATAGCAGGTGATATTTTCTTTAATGCTTGCAGATTAGCATCGGTATCTTGAGCAGAAACGGCAGGATTTAAATCGTTTGGCGCGTAACTGGTGCCAACCGAGTGCAACCCATTAACAGAGGGGCTTAAATAATGGTCGGAGCAAATCACAGCATTGACTGCTTTGCTGGTAGTATTTTCTTTGAAAAAATTCAGCTGCCCTCTGACCGGCGTAATTGGGATATGTTTGCAGGGCTCAAATTGGCTAATGGCATTGGCATTGCACAGCACAACAATATCAGCTGTTAAGTTTTGCTCATTAGCTAACGCTACTTGCCACTGCGTCACATGTTGATTAATTGATACTACTTCATCAGAAAAATGATGTTTAATTAAACCTGATTGTATTAACGCTTGGCAGAATAGCTTCGGATTTACCCAGCCAGATTCAGGTAAATAAAGACCGCCAAAAGGTAAGTCAATATTGGCTATTTTACTGGCTTCAACCGCAGAGAGTAATTGAAAGGTTGGATGTTGATGCATCACCTCTAATAAAGCTGTTTGTTTGTTTTGCTCGCGTTGATTAAACGCTAATTGAATTTGGCCACATAACTGAAAAATCGATTCGTTATTGGGCAATTGTTTGAGCAGCGCTAACGTAAATGCAAAGCCATGAGTAGCGACCATGCTGAGTGCGCTCATACCAGTGTTGAATTTAGGGTAAAGCATGGCAACAGGATTACCCGATGCTTCTTGTGCGATTGTATTATGGCGCTCAATCAGCGTAACAGCAATGCCACGCTTAGCCAACGCATAAGCCGTGCTACAGCCAGCAATGCCAGCACCAATGATAATCGCAGTTTGGGTAATCTTTTTTTCTGCCATATTCACTTCAGTCTAATGATAATAATGAAAGATAGTAGCGCGGACTGATCAATTAGCATTTACGCTTTGTTTGCGGGTATACTTATCGGTATACTTTAGTGAATTACTATTAATTGGAATCGTCAACATGAAACGCATTTTACCTTTTTCATCCGTATTAGTTTGTTTGGTACTGGCTTTATCGCTCATAAGTTTAACCGCATGCAATCGTTCAGAACAGACGGCAATTAATCAGGCAGAAGATTGGCCGAGCTACGGCAATGACTATAGTAGTCAACGTTTTTCTACTGCGAATCAAATCAATATTGATAATGTTAAAAACTTAACGCTAGCATGGCAACATAATAGCGGCGTTGTTGCCAGTTATCAAACTACGCCGATTGTGCAAAATGGCATTATGTATTTTTCGTTACCGTTTAACCATGTTGTTGCGGTTAATGCGGTCACAGGCGAAGAGTTATGGCGTTATGAACATGATAGACGTGAAGACTGGAAAATGTGTTGTGGCCCGCAAAATAGAGGTGTAGCCGTCAGTGATGGTAAAGTTTATATGGGTACTGTTGATGCACGATTGATTGCTTTAGACGCTACCAATGGCAATAAGCTGTGGGATATTGATGTCGTTGAAGCAGCCATTAGTCGAGAAGGGCAAGAGACGCTCAGTCAAGACGACCCAAACAAAGCGCGTAAGGTGACAGGCGGTACAGGTATTGGTATTGGCATGGCGCCAGTGGTTTATAAAGGAAAAGTGATTATTGGCATTACTGGTGTGGGTTATGGTTTGCATATTGATAACCCAATTGCAGATGCGCCTTTAGGCGCAGTGATTGGTGTTGCAGGCCGTTTTGGTCGCCCAGGCTTTTTAGCTGCGTTTGATGCTAATGATGGTGATCGCGTATGGCAATTCGACACGATTCCAAAAGAAGGTTGGGAAGGTGACTTTACGGTAACAACGGCCGACGGTATTACATTAGATCGTGATATTGCTGCAGAAAAAGCGGCTGTGGCTAATTATCCGGATTCAGCCAGCTTAGGCGGCGGCTCTGCTTGGAGCACGCCAGCGATTGATACCGAGAATGATACCCTTTACTTTGGCACAGGTAATCCATCGCCACAAATGAACGATGTGTCACGTCCAGGTGATAATTTATACACCGTTTCATTGGTGGCTTTAGATAGCAATACAGGTGAATTAAAATGGTTTTATCAGCAAGTACCACATGATTTATGGGGTTATGATTTAGCCAGCCCGCCCGTGTTATTTGATTACACAACTGAGGATGGGCAAACCATTGCAGCGGTAGGGCAAGCCAGTAAAACTGGCTGGTTTTATATTCATGACCGTTTAACTGGCAAGCTACTTAAAAAGTCTGATGCCTTTGTGCCGCAAAAAAATATGTTTGCTAAAGCAACTTTTGAAGGCGAAGTATTATATCCAGGTATTTTAGGCGGTTCTAACTGGTCGCCAGTCAGTCTTGATGAAAGTAAACAGCTGGCGTTTGTGTCAGGTATTCATGCGCCAATTAAATACACTTTGCATGAAACAGCCGCTACGGAAACGAGTCCAGCTTTGCGTTATGCATCCAGTGAGCCAACAAACGATCCAAGCTGGGGTTTGCTATCAGCAGTTGACTTAAAAACAGGCAAAATCGCTTGGCAAAATAAAACCGAGCAACCATTGGTAGGCGGCTCGTTAGCGACAGCAGGTGGTTTGGTATTTATGGGTGAGGGCAATGGTAACTTTAATGCTTACAACAGCCAAACAGGTGACTTGCTATGGCAAACCAAATCCGACTTTGGTGTGAATGCGCCACCAATCTCTTATATGGTAGATGGCGTGCAATATATCGCAGTTGCTAGCGGCGGCAATTGGATTATGGGCTTTAAGCAGGGCGACGCCATGCTAGTGTATAAATTAAGTGATCAATAAGTTAAGCGACAAGAAACAAGTGACTTAAAGTAGCTTTAAAACCGTGTGGGTGTGTTTTCTCACGCGGTTTAATAAATCTGCATTATCAATTAGCGATTCACCATAAGCAGGAATTAACTGTTTAAGTTTCTCTTGCCAATTATCTTGTGCCATCTGTTTGGCAAAACAACGTTCAATTACATCCAACATGGCTTTTGCACTTACAGATGCACCAGGTGATGCGCCTAGTAGCGCAGCTAAAGAGCCATTTTTAGCACTGACAATTTCAGTACCAAACTCCAATTTACCCCAGTTTTCTTCACAGTTTTTAATCACTTGTACACGCTGACCAGCTTGTTCCAAATGCCAATCGGCGCTGTTAGCCTTTGGTAAAAACGTGCGCAAGGTATTCATGCGTTGCTCATGGGTTTGCGTGGCTTCTTTAATCAAATACTTGGTTAAATCTGCATTGTTTTTACCCACACCTAACATGGCTTTTATATTGTTCTTTTTAATGGATTTAGCCAAATCTAGCTTAGAACCTGCTTTTAAAAATTTGGTGGTAAAGCCTGCAAAAGGGCCAAATAATAACTGCGGTTTACCATCAATAATGCGGGTATCTAAATGAGGTACTGACATTGGCGGTGCGCCAACAGCCGCCTTGCCATAGACTTTTGCATAGTGTTGCTTAATCACATCAGGATTATTGCAAATCAACCATTGCCCACTGACAGGAAAGCCGCCATAACCCATACTCTCATCGATATTGGCTTTTTGTAATAACGGTAATGTGCCGCCGCCAGCGCCAATAAATACAAATTGTGCATTGACCGTATGGCTACGTTTCGTCTCTTGATGATAAAGCCCAACATGCCAGCTATTATCTTCCACTGGAACTTTCACTCTTTTAATACTTTTAACGCTCGTATCAGTCTGTAGCGTAAAGTTAGCTTGCTGTTTTAAATAGGCCACCAAATGACGTGTAATCACACCAAAATCCACATCTGCACCATGTTCAACATAAGTCGCGGCAACAGGCTTTGTCGCATCTCTATCTTGCATAATGAGCGGCATCCAAGCTTTTAGTTGAGCAAAGTCTTCACTAAATTGCATTTCTTTGAATAAGTGATGTTGTTGTAACTTGGCATGACGTTGTTTTAAGAAAGCAATATTATCGCCACCAGTTTGTTCATCATTCCAAACAAAACTTAAATGCGGTGTTTGTCGAATAAACTGTTCAGGCGCGGGCAGTGCGCCAATTTCCACCAAACTTGTCCATAACTGCAACGATGTTTCAAAATTCGCGTTAATGGTTAAGGCGCGGTCAATCGCTACGCTACCATCTGCCGCCTGAGGCGTGTAATTTAGCTCGCAATAACCTGCATGGCCTGTCCCAGCATTATTCATCGCATCAGAACTCTCTAACGCCACCTCTGATAGCTTCTCTACCATGGTAATGTGCAAGTTAGGATTTAACTGGTGCAATAACACACCGAGCGTCGCGCTCATTATGCCGCCGCCGATTAGTAATACGTCAACTTCGTTGTTTTTCATAGGCAATATTATAGGGGAAATAGCGTGTTAATTCTTACTAGATATTGAGGCTAGTCGTAAAAAACACCTAGCTAGAACACAGTGTTTTGGGTTGCTTGTTGATAGCGATGTTTTGCTAAATATCTGTACTGTCGCGTAGCGAATTAAATCGATTTTATTAGTGTGAATGATGCAGAAACGACTATATGAAAATTTGCGCTACGTGAATCAATCTAATCACTATAGTTTATAGGCTGCACCAGTTTACAGTGCGCCGTATGAGCCTACTATTAAATTAGCATGCGGCGGACTGCAAGCGAGTCCGCCTACGAGTTAGCGTATAACTGCTAGACACTACAGGTTGTTAATTTTTATTTTTCCGAGATTGTGTAGAGTGATTGAAATATAAAGGCTTTAACGGTACCTGCCATGTGCTGTCATTATTCTAAATATACTAATGGGACTGATTAAAAGCCTAAACTTAAATAAATATTATTATAGGAAATCTTAATCTAAAGCAATAACTGAAAAAATTAAATAGAGCTTATTGATGGCTTTATGGATGTATAAATGCAAAAATCATCGCGAGGGGTGTATTTGCCAACTTTATGGCGGAAGAGTGAATTAGGCCAATAAACTCAGAGAAAAACTATATAAGCGCCTTCGGGTGCTTTTTTATTTCCAATATCTGCTTATACCAGTGCTTACACGGTAGGGAAGAGCTGGATGTAAAAAAGCCTCACATTGCTGTGAGGCTTTTAGTATTTGGCTCCTCAACCTGGGCTCGAACCAGGGGCACATGGATTAACAGAAAACAGTGTCAGTAAAATAAGAAATATAAACAATAAGTTATAACTATTAAAATTTTACGTGTAATAAACCGTGTAATTTATTATTTTGAAATCCGCCTAATTTCTAAAATAAAATCTATAAAGTATGACTGTTAAATTGCATCTAAATTTGAAACGCCAATTGCATTTAGGCTTGGCCTTCATAATCATGCAACAAGATAAGTCTTGTATGGGTTTGCTGTCTATCAAATGGATTAAAACTTTATGCAGTTTCTATAGATAATAGGTATAAAATAAAATGCATTTTAACACCTGATTAAATAATATGGCATAGATGCGTTAAGTGATTGTAATAATGCAGTTGTCATCTTTTAAGGCGCAAAGATATTGTTCCATTTAGCAAGCCAAGATTGGTCGTGTAAAGGATACATGCGCCAATGGTAATTAATAAATCGGCTTTCGTCACTTCAAATCTATATCTCATAGGTTGAGCATATTAGTATCAATATGTAGTTCAGTTTCTAGTGCCATTGATATCCCGAGCGGGACAATAATAAATGGGAATCCAATTTGAGGCTTTAACATATAAATATTATCTCTGATAAAATATGTATACATATATGTATTTTGGAGTGAATGTTGAATAATTATGTTGCAACTAAATTTTACTCTATTTTGGTAAAAAATAAGTTAGATACATTTGAAAAGGTTTGGAATTTTCAGGTGAATTGGTTTGAAGAGCCAAATGAACGCAGAGGGGGCTGGAGTGGTGTTGGACGTATTGTGTTAATGGATCATAAATCAAGTGAAATAGGTGCTTTTTTAAAAAAACAAAACAACCATTGCCGTACTTCACTCTTACATCCGATTAAAGGTGTTCCAACATTTCAACGCGAGTTTGAAATGATGCATTACCTTGCCTCTAAAAACGTGTTGGTTCCAGAGATCCTATTCTTTGCGCGCAATCCAAATGGTAATCTTGAAACAACTTTAATGACAAAAGAGCTAACAGGGTTCTTACCTTTGGAAGAGTTAACTGAGCAACTATTTGCTAATAAATCACCAAAATTAGATAAGCAAAATATTGTCATAAGAGCAGTTGCACAATTTGCGCGTCGTTTGCATGATGTCAATATTCAGCATCGTTCGTTTTACCCTAAGCATATTTTTGTAAAAAATGAAATCGGGCAAGTACCAGCGGTTGCTGTGATTGATTTAGAAAAATCACGAATTAATCGAATTCCATTTTTAAAAAGTATAATTGACTTATCCGTCTTAAATAAGCATTCAAATTATTGGAGCAAATCAAGAAGAATGTATTTTTATCTTGAATACATGGAGCTAAATCATCTAACACCTTATGCTAAATGGTTGTGCCGATTAATTGTTAAGCGCTCTACAAGAGTAAAGCGCCGTGAACTTGATATAATCTAGTATTTATTCAGTCTATTTTTGTAAAGGTTACCTGCATGACAAAAGCGAAAGATGCGCCAATTAAATTAGAGTTTTCAAATAAGTACGACCGTGAGCACTCACAATATTATTACGAAAAACATCAGCAAGGCTTGGAGCCCAGGCTCTCGCATTGGCGTGACGTGCAAATTGCACGAAAAGCATTAAAAATTGCAGGCGAGCCACAAATGGTACTGGATTTACCCTGTGGTGCAGGGCGGTTTTGGCCAGTTTTAGCAGAGAATTCAACCCGTACCATTATTGGCGCAGATAATTCTGCTGATATGGTTGCTGTTGCCATGGAAAATTGTCCTAAGGATATTGCTGATCGCGTGACGGCATTTCAAACGTCTGCATTTGCAATTGATATGGAAGATTGTGCTGTTGATAGTATTTTTAGTATGCGACTAATGCATCATATTGGTCAATCTGAGCATCGCTTGGAGATGTTGAAAGAGTTTCATCGAGTGACTAAGGATACGGTTATTTTGTCTTTATGGGTTGATGGTAACTTTAAGGCGCGTAAGCGAATCAAGTCTGAAGAAAGACATCCGCGTGGAGTTAACCAAAACCGCTTCGTTATACCCGTAAACCAAATTGAGCAAGAGTTTGCTGCTACTGGTTTTGATGTTGTAAAACATTTGGACTTTATTCCATATTACGCAATGTGGCGTGTTTATGTGTTACGTAAAAACTAAACCACTAGAATCTTGTGGTCAACATAAATTAAATGAAAAAGCAATCTTGGATCAAAAGTGTATAGGGGAGTTGTCGCTTCCTTTTTGTTAAATTTTATAGAGTTTTTTATTGAGATTAAAAGGACCGCAATATGTGGCCAATTTTTAACCCAATTCAACATAAAATCTTTCAAATCACCATCGAGCTGCTGAATATCTGCATACCTAATAACGTAAAGTAATCAGTAAGATATACGACTAATCCTTAAGCTTGATAATTGTACTCTGGGTTATTATTGCTATATTATCTGACCTAGCATTTAAAGACATTGTTTTGGTAGGAATTAGCTAGGCTCAGAAGTTAAACTATAAGGTTAAGCTTAAGAATGGCTAATATCACGATATAGCTCTAAACCTTTACAAACATAGATCAGTTTAGGGGCTATTATGCAAAATCGAGATAAACCACAGCTTCAACCACCACGCCAACTTGCCGCTAGTGTTAAACACAGAGATTATGAGCAAGAATATCTCCACGCTAAACTCAAGCCAAACAAGTTGGTATTGCTTAAAAAAATTTCATACGCTAAACCAGAGCATGATTTTATTAATGACAAAAATCACCCCGACAAGTAATTAATTTCAGCTTTTTTTCGGTTGCCCAAATAATCTAAAGACCAAATACTCGTATGCATCATAACAACGATGAGCGAGTTTAATGATCGATCCAACACTAGCAAACGAATTAAAATGCGCACTAGCGCATTTTATTGGCACAGAAAAATATTATCGCATCCATCCTAAGGCAGTATTAACGGATGGTACAAACTATCTAGCTGAAACAGCAGGCTGTTATTGGCTGATGGATTTATACGCTTCGCATCTATCTAAGATAGATCCAGATGTGGAAAGCTTTACCTGCTTAAAGTTAAATCGGATAGGGATGGGCGCATCAATTGTCATTGATGACGGCAACGACAACCAACTAGCAAAACAGCATGTTGAATATACAGATTTCCCATTAGCCAGTTTCATTATGTATGCTGTTTGGAGTGGGCAATTTTGGGTGCTGATGTTAACTAGTGGCGATTCAGACCGTTACTTAAGTAACGGTTCATGAAGCTCCAATTTTACAAAAATGCATTCAGCTCTTTATTCTTTTTAGATATTTGTTACAATATTCAAAATGAATAATGAAATTAAAAAATTACATGGCGGCAAACGCCTTAACGCTGGTCGGAAAGCGGGCAGTGGCAAATATGGTGAACCGACATCGGTGGTTAGAGTGCCTGAGAGTCAGAAAACTAAAATCGTGAGCTACCTATCTGACTACCAAGACAGAATGAATATCTTAACATCAAGCAACATTGATTCTATTGTGCCTTCAGCCTTAAATCCAGTTAGCCTAGCATTGCCTTTGTTTACTTCTAAAGTCCGTGCTGGTTTCCCAAGTCCAGCTGATGATCATGTAGAAAAGCGCTTAGATGTTTCCGAGTATTTAATTCAGCAAGCGGACGCGACTTTCTTTGTCACGATTACGGGTGATTCTATGCGTGATGCGGGTTTGCTCAGTGGTGATAAGGCAGTGGTTGATCGTGCTAAGCAAGCATCCGTTGGTGATATTGTGATGGCTGTGATTGATGGGGAATTTACGATTAAAACATTGGGTAAAACCAAGACGGGTGCGCCAAGACTGATTCCTGCAAACCCCGATTACCCAGTGATTAATATCACTGAAGAGATGTCATTTGAAATATGGGGTGTAGTGACAGGTTCGTTTAGAAGGTTTTAGTCATGATTGGTTTGCAAACAGTAAAGCCAATCAGCCAACAGAAGCGTCATATTGCTCTAATTGATGTGAATAATTTCTATGTGAGTTGCGAGCGCGTATTTAACCCAAAGCTGCACAATAAACCAGTTGTGGTGTTATCGAATAATGATGGCTGTGCTGTAGCGAGAAGTAATGAGGTCAAAGCATTAGGCGTTGGTATGGGGGCGCCTTGGTTTAAGTTTAAAGACCTAGCAAAGCAGCATGGTATTGTGGCTTACTCTTCTAACTATGCCCTTTATGCTGATATGAGCAATCGAGTCATGTCTATCCTTAGGCAGTATTCACCTGATCAAGAAGTGTATTCGATTGATGAATCGTTTTTAGACTTAACGACCTTTAAATCAAGAGACTTGCTGCAATACGGACAAGCCATGAGGCAGCAAATCCTGCAATGGATAGGTTTGCCTGTTTGCGTGGGGATTGGGTCAACTAAGACCTTAGCTAAACTTGCCAATCATTGCGCTAAAAAGAGAGCAGTGTTTAATGGTGTATGCAATTTTAATCAAATGCAAACAGAAGCCATTCATCAGATGCTCAGTGAAATTGATGTTGGCGAAGTATGGGGTGTTGGCAGAAAGCTTGCACCCAAATTGCAAGCGCTTGGTATCAAATCAGCACTAGATTTAAAACGAGCGAACCCTGAGAGGCTCAGAGCATTGTTTAGTGTTGTTATGGAAAAAACCATTCGTGAACTAAATGGTACTGTATGTATTGAGATGGAAGAAGTCGCGCCACCTAAAAAGCAAATCGTGAGTTCCCGCAGCTTTGGTTACCCAGTCACCGATTACAATAGCTTGGCTGAATCAATTACGCTCTATGTTAGCCGTGCAGCAGAAAAGCTACGCAAGCAAAACTCTTTTGCAGGCTCGATCTATGTTTACATCAGAACTAGTCCATTTAAAAAAGAACAACCGTTTTACAGTAATGGATTAACGATCCCGCTACCAAGCCCTAGCGATGACACTAGGTTGCTAGTAAACGCTGCGCTATGGGGCTTAAAACAACTATTTAAGCGCAATTATAACTATGCAAAAGCGGGCATCATGTTAAGTGAGCTTGTAGAAGCGGAGGGCATACAAGCAGACTTATTTAGTCAGGTGCAAACTTCACCTAAGTCATCAAAGTTAATGGGTGTACTCGATGGCATTAATAAGAAGATGGGTAAAGAGTCTATCAAGTTAGCCAGTGAAGGTTTCAACCGCCCATGGAAGATGAAGCAGGGGAACAAAAGTCCTTGTTATACGACAAAGTGGAACGACTTAATTGAAGTTTGATACTATTCAAAATCCATGCTGCCTATCATTACCTATTTAGATCTAGAAACCACAGGTGCAACGCCGTTAAGAGATCGTATTACTGAAATTGCCTTAGTACGATTTGAAGGCGGTATTGAAGTGGCGCGTTGGCAAACATTAGTTAATCCTGAAACCTCTATTCCGCCATTTATCCAGCAATTAACTGGCATCACTAATGACATGGTGCAAGAAGCACCTACCTTTGCACAAGTAGCAGATAAGCTAGCTGCCTTTTTAGAAGGTGCTGTCATGGCTGCGCACAATGTGCGATTTGATCATGGTTTTTTAAAGAGTGAATATAGAAGACTCGGACAAACTCTAAGGCAGCGTGTTTTATGTACCGTGAAACTATCACGTAAGCTTTACCCACAACATAGGGGGCATGGCTTAGATGCAATTATGCATCGGCATCAGTTAACAACTGAAATGCGACATCGTGCCATCGGCGATGTTGAATTGATGATTGGATTTGTTAATTCAGCTCAAAACGAATTAGGGATTGAACACGTTGCAGAAGCAGCCAAAGAACTATGCAAGAAACCCAGCTTACCATCTAATATTAATAGTAACTTAGTCGATGAAATTCCTGATACGCCAGGTGTTTATTTCTTCTATGGTGAAAATGATTTGCCGCTTTATATAGGCAAAAGTATTAAGTTGCGCGATAGAGTTATGTCTCACTTTAGTGGAGATCATGCATCCTCCAAAGAGATGCGAATATCTCAAGAAATTAAACGAATTGATTGGATTGAAACCGCAGGCGAATTAGGTGCATTATTACTCGAGTCAAAGCTAGTCAAAGAGCGTCAGCCAATCCATAACAGACAGCTGCGAAGAGAGCGACAGCTTTGCACATGGCGAATAGCCGACAATCCAGAAGAGATGCCGCAGGTTAAACTCATAAGTGCATCGGATATAGAACCCAATATGCTAGGCAAGCTCTTTGGTACATTTAGATCTAAACGAAAAGCAATTGAAGCGCTGCGAAATATTGCAGAGTCATATCAACTTTGCCCAAAAGCATTAGGGTTGGAATCAGGAAAAGGACGCTGCTTTGCTTCACAATTGCATAAGTGTAAAGGTGTTTGTGACGGTAAAGAATCTAAAGCAATCCATCATTTAAGGTTGCTACAAGCACTGTCAGCACATAAACTCAAAGCGTGGCCTTATAAAGCCAAATTGGCTATTAAAGAGGTGTGTGAGTTAACGGGTAGAACTGCCATTCACATCTTTGATCAGTGGTGTCATTTGACCACAGTTGATAATGAAAATGATTATGCTGAAGCATTAGAAAGTAAGTCTATTTTTGCATTTGATCATGATACTTATAAGTTGCTTTTAAAGGCGATAAATAGTGGTAAGTATCAAATGATGGATATTCCCAATACGCGTTAAAGTTAACGGCCATGTTGATGCCATTTTACTTAATCAGCTGCCGTTACTTAAGGACGGTCGAGATGTCAGAGTCACACAATGGCAGTTGCTATTAAGTCTAAGAAGCTAATGGTTTAGCGCTAATCAACCGAAAACTACACAAAATATGGGGCAACTCCATAAGTTGGCAATGCGTCTACAAAACCGTGGGTAGTTAAAACTCTATCTTTAATCGTCACTTTTGCTACTAGTATTACAAGCCCACTCAATGAGCAAAGCACGATTTTGAATATAAATTTGTACTAGATAGAGCTTGCTTTAGGTTTTCTCTTGGATTGAAATAAGGTTCATTAATAAACTTAGATTCTAATATTTTACATTTAGCTGATCCTATTTTTATGGATGCTTCAACAAAACATGCCGGATTTTGCAAAATCATCTCCTCTATGTTCATTGCAAATTTTGCTGTTGAGTCATAGCTTTGTGAATTTAATATTTCTTCCAGTAAGCGTGAGAATGTTGATGATGCTGCACAAGCATTAATTTGATTTAGATATTGCTTTTGAAGTAGTAAAGTTTGGTTATCATTTTTTGTTAATGCATGAGCATTATGAAGCACAAATAAAAATAAGCTAATAATAGCTGTTATACGAAAAAACATAATTTCTCCTTAAGCTTTTGGCTAATTCGTCATTGATTTTTGTAAAAGCAATGACGCGATGTGTAAGTTATCAATTGTGAATCAAATAGCCCTCCTTTGTATGTCTGAGGATTAAAAAGTTCAATAAGCTGTTTTCATTTGCATTTTAATCCCGAATTATTACTCTAAGCTAAAAGTAAGGTTTAAATTAAGCTCCATTGAGCGTTTCGGAGGCGCGGTGCCAATGAGCACCCCAACAACCGCAAATTGAAGTGTTTTAAGCGTTTATTTTGCTTTGCTAGTGCAAAAACGTATACGAAATGTAAAATAATTAGCATTTGAAGCCCTAGCGTTCGCCTTTGAACTACTTTACGTTAAGTTTCTTCAGCTAACATTAGCTATTACATCAATAACCCATGATTTAGCTCTGCAACACACCAAAGCTAAGCTGTTGTTCAGCTTCGTTAATAGCGGCTAGTTTAGCTGCGCCGCAGGCGCTAGCGTCAATATCTAATTCGAT
>JAHZMC010000047.1 GCA_022599515.1 Betaproteobacteria bacterium | reverse complement strand
CGATTCTTCTAGCACTAACTTAATCGCCTCTGCCTTAAATTCCGCTGTGTAATGCTCATGTGATTTCCTGCTCATTCTAAACTCCTTCTTTTCGTCATTTTATACGATAAAAAAGTGTCCTTTTTTTTCAACAGGGGTCAACTTCAAGATTTTGAAATAGATGAATAAATTAATAATACCGAATGTGCCTTAATCAAACAATTTCATATGCGCCATAATTTGACCATGATCAGAAGCTAACTTGTTATAAGGCGCTTCGGCATGGGCGCCATCGGCAATATGGTCGTTAAACACACTAAAATAATCCATCACACCAATGTTATTAGCTGAACCTTCGATAAAGTGCTGAGACATTAAAATCTGGTCTATGCTTTCATACACGCCGCCAAAAGCCGAGGTAAACACCATATCGCGCTGGCTCTTTTTAATAAACTGCATCTCTGCGCTTTGCAATTGGTATTGCTCAATTTGGGCGCGAATAATCAAATCTTCTTGCTCAGTGTAGCGATCGCTTTTGTGTTCAGCGTCGTGACGGCGCATCCATGCGTAATTTTTAAAGGGTCGCTCACCTTTAATCATCGAGGATGAAACGGAGTATTCGCTATCGTTAAAGTCGCCTAACACCATTACAGGATTATCTTTAACCAACTCATCTGCAATCAGCTTGCGTAATACGTAAGCTTCGGCGCTACGGCGCAATAACGCGCGCAATTCACCTAATGCCCTTTGTGCAGGTAAATAATGCACCAAATCAGCTTCTGGTGCGAAGCTTGCCCCTGCTGGTTTGACGTATTCGCCTAACTTAGATTTTAGATGACAATTAAAAATAGTCACAATTTGATTGCCAATTTTAATCTTGGCTTTGATAATTGGGCGCGATAGTCGCTCCAGTGTGTAACTGCCAGCTTTCTCACCGCTGTCATATCCTGCGCTAGGGAAATCGATCACGACTGGTTGCGTTAATGTTTGAATAACTTCTGGTGACTCTTCAAAGCCAAACCGAGACAGCATGGCAATACCTGGACGTCGATGCCCTGCCCCACCATCATCTACATTCGGCGCAAAAAATAGTTGCTCTCTACTGTAAGCATCAAAATTCAGCTTTTCAAAAATTGCTTTGCGATGATAGCGTTTGGCAATATCTGGAATCACCTCTGCATTGAGCGCATTGCCTGCCTCATTGGTTTCGTCAACCACCGCTTGCAAAGCGGCTTGATCGAAGATTTCTTGAAAGCAAACAATATCTGCGTTCATGCTAAGCAATTGATTAGCTAGCCAATTTTTCTTCCAAGCATATTCTTCTGGGGTATACGATTCAAACCGATAATACTCTTGGTCCGCACCTATCAGGTTTTTAACGTTAAAGCTGGCAATGGTAAATTCAGTCATGGCGGCTCATTAGTTTGTCGTTGTCGCAGTTTGTACAGTTTCTAAACCTTGCTTATCCCAAGCCAAAATACCTCCTTCAAGGTTATAGACTTTAGTGAATCCCGCATCAATTAGTTTAGCGCCCGCGATATTTGAACGCCGTCCACTACGACATTGCACGATAATTGGGCTATCTTTATATTGTGTCAACTCGCTCATGCGGTTTTCCACTTGATTCAATGGAATGAAAATAGCGCCGTCGATATGCTGTTCATCCCATTCTGCTTGTTCGCGTACATCAACAATGACTGCTTGCTGATCAGAAAACAACTGCGCCGCTTGATTAGGAGAAACCGTTGGCACATCAGTAGAACAAGCAGAGATAGAAAACGCTAGTAATATCGCCAATATAAATTTGATGAAATTAGTTTGAGTCATAATAGGTTCTCCATTGTGTGTTTTTTCGACATAAACTCTAAAATAAACAACAAAAGCGGCTTATGTCTTGCATTTACCTTTTAAGCATTTCCATGATTTTAAGCACCATAATCATGGCTGATAATGCTACGGTAATGGTATTGGCAATAATAATCGGCCAATCTTGCTTGAGTAAGCCATACGCTAACCAAAGTGCAACGCCTAACGTAAAGATAGTATACATGGGCAATGAGATGCCAGATAAATCTCGCGTACGATAAGATTTTATCGCTTGCGGGATAAAAGCGATGGTGGTGCAAGTGGCAGCAAAGCTGCCAACGTAGTCTACAATATTCATCATTTACTTTAGGTTTAATCTTTAAATTATTGATTTATTTGTTTTAAATATAGCTAACTCACTTCTAATAGTTTTGCTTTAAGTGTTTTTAGTTGATCTCTCAACTCTGCCGCTTTTTCAAACTCTAAGTTCTTCGCGGCATCGTGCATGTTTTTTTCGATGCGTTTAAACTCTTTAGTCAGCTGTTTCACACTCAAGCTTTCATAGCTGGCTTGCTCTTGCGCGGCTTTGCGTTCACGCTTGCCTTCGTCCATATCATAAACACCATCAATAATATCTTTGATTTTCTTAGAAACGCCTTTCGGTGTAATACCATGCTCTAAGTTAAACGCCGTTTGTATGGTGCGTCTACGTGTCGTTTCGTCCATCGCCGCTTTCATGCTGCGGGTAATGTTATTGGCGTAAAAAATCACTTTACCGTTTAAATTACGAGCGGCACGACCTGCTGTTTGAATCAATGATCGCTCAGAGCGTAAAAAACCTTCTTTATCGGCATCTAGCACTGCCACCAATGAAACCTCTGGAATATCCAAACCTTCTCGTAACAAGTTAATCCCAACCAATACATCAAACTCCCCCAAACGCAAATCACGGATAATCTCAACCCGCTCAACGGTATCAATATCACTATGCAAATAACGCACTTTTACACCATGATCACTTAAATAATCCGTTAAATCTTCTGCCATACGCTTAGTCAATGTTGTCGCTAACACACGCTCACCCACATCTGTTCTCAGCTTAATTTCACTCAATAAATCATCGACTTGCGTATCGGCAGGCTTAACAATAATTTCAGGATCAATTAAACCTGTTGGCCTTGCAATCATCTCAACCACTTGTTCTTGCTTTTCTGCCTCGTAATTAGCTGGCGTTGCCGAAATAAAGACGGCTTGCCGCATAATTTTTTCAAACTCTTCAAACTTCAGCGGCCGATTATCCATGGCAGAAGGCAAACGCCAGCCATAGTCGACCAAGTTTGATTTACGCGCCCTATCGCCTTTATACATGGCGCCAATTTGTGGAATCGTCACATGACTTTCATCCAAAATCATTAGCGCATCATCGGGTAAGTAATCAATCAAAGTTGGCGGCGGCTCGCCTGCTTTTGCACCAGACAAATGGCGTGAGTAGTTTTCAATGCCTTTACAAAAGCCAATTTCATTGAGCATTTCTAAATCAAAACGCGTACGTTGTTCAATGCGTTGTGCTTCGACTAATTTTTGCTCTTTCACAAAAAAATCAATGCGTTCGCGTAATTCTAATTTAATGGTTTCCACCGCACGAACTGTGGTGTCTCGTGTCGTTACATAATGACTTTTGGGGTAAATCGTAAAGCGTTTGATTTTGTCAAAAATCTCACCTGTAAGTGGGTCAAACAATGAAATGGTTTCCACCTCATCATCAAACAAGCTAACACGAACGGCAGTTTCATTATTTTCCGCTGGAAAAATATCAATAATATCGCCGCGCACACGAAAGCTACCACGGCTAAAATCAATGTCGTTACGTTTATATTGCATGCCAATCAGAATATCAATCGCATCGCGCTGTGCCATCTTATCGCCCTGCTTTAAGTGCAACACCATGGCATGATAATCTTGCGGGTCGCCAATACCGTAAATAGCAGAAACCGAAGCCACAATAATGGCGTCTTCGCGCTCTAATAGTGCTTTTGTCGCAGAAAGGCGCATCTGCTCAATGTGATCGTTAATGCTGGAATCTTTTTCAATAAAGACATCACGCGATGGCACATAAGCTTCTGGCTGATAGTAATCATAGTAACTGACGAAATACTCAACCGCATTGTTGGGGAAAAACTCTCTAAACTCACTGTATAGCTGGGCGGCGAGTGTTTTATTCGGCGCCATCACAATGGCTGGACGACCTGTTCGCGCAATGACATTCGCCATGGTATACGTTTTACCAGAGCCAGTAACACCCAATAAAGTTTGGCATTTCAAACCATCATTAATGCCTTGCGTTAGCTTATCAATGGCTTGTGGCTGATCGCCAGCGGGTGGAAATGGTTGGTAAAGCTGATATTGACTATTGGGAAAGGTAACAAACACGCATCTACTCAATTTAGTTAAAACAACATTTTATTTTAACAGGCTTTATAAAGATTACTCACGCTAATCCAATGTAAATAAAAGTAATTAGGGAACCTAGCATTTCAATTAGAGTCATTAACTTACGTTTAATGATTGAGAATAACTTATGAGAACAACCCTGATTACTATAGCAGCATTATTAAGTGCTACATTAAGTGCAAACACTGCGTTTGCCTACGACAAAAAAGCATTAATCGAATCTTACTTTAGCATCGTAATGGTAAGAGGCTTTAACGACAAAGGAGGCATGGCTTATGGCTCTGGCGTTGTAGTTGATATCGACAAAGTCATTACCAATTGTCATGTATTGCGCACCACCAAACAGCCTTGGATATCGCGTGGTGAAGATTCATACGAAATTACCTCTGTTAAAGCCGATACGTGGCACGACTTGTGTTTAGTGACGACCTCTGGTTTACCAATCAAACCAGTCAAATTTGGCAAAAGCAGCACATTGAAACGTAGCCAAGAAGTCGCTGGTATTGGTCACTCTAGCGGTTCACCTGCACCACTCACCTCTCAAGGCAGCGTCAATGGTTTATATGCAGGTAATCCAGGCAAAGTCATTCGCACCAATGCCAAATTTCTGATGGGCGCGAGTGGTAGCGGTTTATTCGATTTAGAAGGTTATTTAGTTGGTATTAATACCTTTAAAACAGCAGGACGAGGCGGCAGCATTCATTTCGCATTGCCCGTAGAGTGGATACAAACGCTTGAAACGCTACCTGAAATCAAAGAATTTCCAATTTCAGGCAAAGCCTTATGGGAAGAAGATGAAGATAAAAAACCATTTTATATGCAAGCAGCAGTGCCGGAATCGCGCTACGACTGGCCGAAATTAGCAGAAGTGGCTGAGCGCTGGACAAAAGCCGAACCACTGAGTCCTGATGCTTGGTTTGCCTTAGCCCTCAGTCAAGAAAACATGGATAAACTATCATTGGCAGATGAAAGTTATCACCACTCATTAACACTTGATACTGAAAATATTGACGCTTGGATAAAAGTTGGCGATTTAGCTAAGAAGCGTGGCGATGATGCAGAGCTAAACCGTGTTTACACCGCGTTAAACAATATTGATAAAGAGATTGGAGATCAATATAAAAAATTTGTTGAGTGCACTCAAAGTTGTTAATGATTTACCTAAAAAGCGGCTAAAACTGCTTTTTAGCATTCCATTAAACATCTTATATCTAAACTTCTTTTTTTTGCGTAAAATAGCCGGAGTTATCTCACTCATATTTTTGCATTAAGGGAAGCATTTTGGTCAAATCACCATCTCAGCTAGCTCTCTCAGAAAGAGTATTAAGCATTAAAGAATCGCCTACATTAGCCATTACCGCTAAAGCAGGAAAGTACAAAGCAGAAGGTCGCCCGATTATTGGTCTTGCTGCTGGCGAACCGGATTTCGACACACCACAACACATTAAAGATGCGGCAAAAGCAGCGATTGATGCAGGCTTTACCAAATATACCCCTGTGACAGGCATTCCTGGCTTAAAAAAAGCCATTGTTAATAAATTCAAAATAGACAATGACTTAGATTACACCATTAACGAAGTAATTGTTGGCGTGGGCGGTAAGCAAACCATCTTCAACCTTTGTTTAGCCGTGTTAAACAAAGGTGATGAAGTGATTGTACCAGCGCCTTATTGGGTGAGTTATGCAGATATCGCTTTGGTAGCCGAAGCAAAACCTGTGATTATTGAGTGTGGCATTGAGCAAAGTTTTAAAATTCTGCCAGCGCAATTAGAAGCTGCGATTACGCCAAAAACAAAATTGGTCATGTTCAACTCCCCTTCTAACCCAACAGGCTCAGCCTACACGCTGGACGAGCTAAAAGCATTGGGTGAAGTATTAGTTAAACATCCGCATGTATTAGTCGCAACCGATGATATGTATGAACACGTCAATTTAACTGGCGACAAGTTTTATAACATCCTCAACGCTACACCTGCGTTAAAAGACCGTTGTATCGTGCTTAATGGCGTTTCTAAAGCCTATTCAATGACAGGCTGGCGTATTGGTTACGCAGCTGGCCCTGAATACATTATTAAAGCGATGGGCATTTTGCAAAGCCAATCAACCAGCAATCCAACCTCCATCTCACAAGTAGCAGCACAAGCAGCGCTTGAAGGGCCGCAAGAATGCATTACACCGATGTTAGATGCGTTTAAACTACGTCATGAGTATGTAGTCGACCGTTTTAACGCGATGCCAGGTTTAAGCTGTTTAAAAGCGGGTGGCGCTTTTTATGCATTCCCAGACGCACGCAAAGCGATTGCTAATTTGCATCAAGCAGGAAAAATTGCAGAAGCAAACGACATGGCTTTCGCAGAGTATTTATTAGAACAATTTGATGTAGCTGTAGTACCAGGCTCAGCTTTTGGTGCAGAAGGCTACTTCCGCATTTCATTTGCAACGTCGATGGAAAACTTAGTTACCGCACTAGACCGTATTGAAAAAGCGTTGAATTAATTAATTTATACGATTTAGCTAAAATTAGTCGAAAATTATCACTTCTAGTTATTGACCAATAAGCGCTTAGCCAGTATTATCACGCCTTCGTTAAGTGTTAAGAAACATTAGCAACTACCGATTCCTCAATAGCTCAGTTGGTAGAGCAATGGACTGTTAATCCATGTGTCCCTGGTTCGAGCCCAGGTTGAGGAGCCAAAAAACCTCATAAAAAGAACGAGTTACATCGTTCTTTTTTATTTTCTACTTTAATTGCACGGTTATTACACGCTTAGTTTATATCTTTGTTTTGCGCTCTAATCAGTAATTAATGCATAGTTAGCCAATGCGCACCAAATATCAGAAACCGTTGTTTTTAAAGAAGAATAGCTTCGTTTAGTTCGTCGCCCTGATTCCAAACGCTGGCAGGCTCACTTCAAAGTGGGCGAGTCTAAGCAATGGATTAGGCTAGCTACTGGTACTTCCGAACTTACCAAAGCCAAGGCGTTTGCGGAACGTTTGCACATGAAGGCAGTGTTTGATTACGAGGATGGGCGGCCTGTGCAGAGCCGTAAATTCAAAGCGGTTGCCACAACGGTGATGGATAGATTAATTAAAGAAATTAAAGCT
>JAHZMC010000046.1 GCA_022599515.1 Betaproteobacteria bacterium | reverse complement strand
TTAGGCCGCGATTATCACAAAGTGGTACGCAATAAACTGCA
Source organism: Betaproteobacteria bacterium (assembly GCA_022599515.1). Taxonomy (GTDB): domain Bacteria; phylum Pseudomonadota; class Gammaproteobacteria; order Burkholderiales; family Methylophilaceae. Next base: position 3,347 of record JAHZMC010000046.1, on the reverse strand, counting down.
AAAACTATGCGATAAAATTCAACAAGCTACACAAAAGGTTGAATACCGCGCTTTTACCGATAGCGCACCAGTGCTAGAAGTTGCGCTAGCAGAAAAAGCAGGCTTAGGCTGGCGCGGCAAACACACGCTACTGATTAATAAAGATCACGGCTCATGGTTCTTTTTAGGCGAAATTTACACCAGTCTACCGCTACCCATCGACCAACCCGCCACCAACCACTGCGGCACTTGCAACGCCTGCATTGACATCTGCCCCACCAAAGCCATTACCGCACCATATGAAGTCGATGCAAGACGATGCATCTCCTACCTCACGATTGAGCTTAAAAATAGCATTCCAATCGAATTTAGGCCACTCATCGGCAACCGCGTCTACGGCTGTGACGACTGCCAACTCACCTGCCCTTGGAATAAATTTGCTGAAACCACGCAAGAAGATGACTTCCACATACGTCATGGCTTAGATGATATTAGCCTCATTGAATGCTTTAGTTGGACTGAAGATGAATTCAAACAAAAAATGGCTGGTAGCGCGATTTATCGGATTGGTTATGAGCAATGGCTGCGTAATATTGCGGTGGGTTTGGGCAATGCACTAACCAGTACAGAAGTGGTTTTGGCTCTTCAAAAGCGTGTTAAAGATAGTACTGAACTATTGAAAGAACATATTAATTGGGCGTTAAAGCAACACAAAAGATGAAAACACCAAACAGCAGACAATATATAGTCTTAACGACGAATCATATATAGAAGGTGTTGACCTTTTTTGGAGAGGTCGACACCCTGGCTCATTTAAGGGTTTAATAAGAAAAAAAATTATTGATCAATATAATTTAAAAATAATCCCTACTCCTGAACTTATTTTCTCGGAACGTTTATGGTTGGTAGCTCTTAGATTAGCTGGTCACTTTGTGTTTGTTAAGCAAGATATGTTAGATAAATGCTACTATCCTGAAAGCACTCACAAGCAATGGAAAATTACCGATCAAAATAAAGTTGATGCTGCGGTTGTCATAAATCGTTATATTCAAAAAATTTTATCCCCAGATAAAATTAAGTTGGCTAGTAAAAATAATTGGTTTTATTGCTACTCTAAAGTTTTTTCAGGAACTAATGCTCGAGATATATCAGCTCCTTGGAAAACCAGACCTTAGGTTGAAAGTATTGATTAATAATTACCTTCCAACATCGCCGCGCCAAGCATGCCAGCAATATCTTGCGCGGTTGAAACTTCAACTTTAACTTTGCCGTGTAATACAGGAATCAAGTCGTGATTTAGGCGTTGATAAAATGCATTATCCATTAAATTCCAAGCCCCAGCCATGCCGCCACCAATCACCACATGCTGCACATCAACCACTTTTAAAATGCTGGCAAGCGCTTGTGCTAAGGCATCTGCGGCAATTTCATAGGCATTTATGGCACTGTTATCACCTGCGGTTGCAAATGCTGCAATCTCCGCGGCTGTGTGCTTGCGTTGTGTGGCTGCTTCATAACTTAGGCTAACGCCGCTTGCAGATGCATATTGCTCCATGCAACCTAAATTACCACAACCGCATAGCCGCCCTTCTGGCACCACGGTAATATGTCCAACTTCCATCGCGCAACCGTGATGACCGACATGCGGTTGACCATTTAAGATTAATCCACCACCAACACCTGTACCTAAACCTAAGTAAATCAAACCTGTTGTAGGTTTGCCAGCCAAGCAATATTCGCCAAAAGCGGCGGCATTGGCATCATTTTCTACCACCACGGTTTTCTGTAACAGGCTAGCAAGGTCATACGCTAAATTAACATTGTGCAAACCTGGTAAGTTTGGTGATTGTGCAACAGCATGGGTATAAGGATCAATAAAGCCAGGGAAGCCAATGCCGATATGGGCTATTTCTGGATACTGAGCGAGTACACTTTGTATGCTTTCGGCTGTGATAGTCAGTATGGTTTCCCAAGCTGTTTCTGGTGGGTTATTTTTACAAATAGTGGAGAAGTCAGCTTGAATCCGCATTTCTTCTACTAAATTAAGATTTTCAAATACACCGATGCGTAAATTGGTGCCACCGACATCAATGCCTATGGTTTTAGCCATGACATGCGCGCCCTGCATCAATAACGGCTTGTATAAACTGCTGTTGATGCGCTTCAGTTAATTGTTGCCAGTTGAAACGCCAAGCCCAGTTGTTTTCGATTGTGCCAGGCGTATTCATGCGATGGTCGCTATCGAGTGCCAAAATATCTTGCATTGGCACTATTGCCAATTTAGCTGCTGTAGAAAAAGCCAATGTAATTAATGCACTCGGCATATCAGGCTGTTCATTTTGCAAATAATGGTGCAAATGATCCTTAATTTCTTGGCTAGCTTGCTGATACCAACCCAGCGTGGTGTCATTGTCATGTGTTCCTGTGTAAACCACGCTATTTTCCTCAATGTTTTCAGGTAAATAAGGGTTGGTTTCATCGCCACCAAAAGCAAACTGCAAAATCTTCATGCCTGGCATATTGTATTTCAACCGTAAAGCATCGACCACTTCGGTGATAATACCCAAATCTTCTGCAACCAAGTGGATATCAGGGCATTGTGCATAGATAGCCGCCAGTAAAGCATCACCGGGCGCTGTCACCCAAGTGCCATTCATCGCGGTTTCTTCATCTGATGGAATCTCCCAAGCGGCTTCTAAGCCTCTAAAATGATCAATTCGCACCAAATCAAACAGCTCAGATTGTGTCCGCATACGCGCGACCCACCATGCGTAATTATCCTTCGCCATTTCATCCCAGTCGTAGTGTGGGTTGCCCCAACGCTGACCAGTTTCAGAGAAATAATCTGGCGGCACACCCGCCACGACAGTCATGGCATTATTTTCATCCAACTTAAATAAGCTAGGCTTTGCCCAAACTTCTGCACTGTCATAAGCCACAAAAATAGGAATATCACCAAACAAGGCAATGTTGTTTGCATTGGCATAGGTTTTTAATGCATCCCATTGTTTAAAAAACAAATATTGATGGAATTTAACTTGCTCAATCGCTGATTCATGCTCAGTTTGAAATGCTTTTAATGCTGCTGTATCGCGATTTTTATAGGGCGCATCCCATTGACTCCAAGCAGCCTTGTTATGCTTTTCTTTTAACAGAGAATAAAGAGCAAAGTCGTTTAACCATGCATTATGTTGACGACAAAAGTCTTTAAAACCATCATGCTTATTGTTAGTTAGACAGTAATGGTAAGCCATGTTAAGGGCTTTAATATGTTCCAACTGAATATCTAACTCAGCTATTAAACCTTCTTTTGCTAACTGATGTAAGCTGATAAAAGCGGTATTAGCTGCATGCGCCGACACACATTG
>JAHZMC010000045.1 GCA_022599515.1 Betaproteobacteria bacterium | reverse complement strand
TTGTGATATGGAAGGAAAAGCCCATACCATCTTGCTTCAACAACATGCGCGCGCTCTCCCAGCCTTCCGATTTCACGTTATGCTCAGAGGCGCGGATTTCATTTAAATGACGAATAATCATTGATAATCTCCTACGCCGCAGCGTCAACGTCTTCAGAGCATATATTTCGGATACACTGCTCAAGGATATCAAGGCCTTTTGCCATTTCTGATTCAGTGATGGTTAATGGCGCTAACACCTTAATCACCTCGTCAAACGCACCACTCGTTTCAATAATAAGCCCTTTATCAAAAGCATCTGCAGTCACTTCTGATGCAATATCACCCGAACCAACATCAATACCGCGCATCATGCCTTTACCGCGCGTGCTAAACCCATATTTATCCGCTATTTTTTCTAGTCGTGCAGACAAATACTCGCCTCGTTTGTATACTTCTGTCTGAAATTGATCATCTGCCCAAAAGTGTTTCAGTGTCGCTGTCGCAGTCACAAAAGCATGGTTATTGCCACGGAAAGTACCGTTATGCTCACCTGGTGACCAAATATCTAAACTAGGTTTAAATAGCGTCAGAGCAAAAGGCAAGCCCATGCCAGATAACGATTTTGACATTGTCACAATATCAGGCGTAAAGCCCATGCCTTCAAAACTAAAGAATCCATTGGTGCGACCGCAACCTGCTTGAATATCATCAACAATCAATAATGCGCCATGGCGCTTTGCTGTTTCAGCAATTTTACGCAGCCACTCTGTAGACGCTGCATTTAAGCCACCTTCGCCCTGCACTGTTTCTAATAAAATAGCAGCTGGTTTATCTAAGCCGCTAGAATGATCTGACAAACGCTGTTCCAACATATCTGCCGTATCAACATCTGCGCCAAAGTAACCATCAAACGGCTCATGGACTACATTATTAAGTGGCACGCCTGCGCCATTACGCTTTGTCGCATTTCCTGTACAAGCCAGCGCACCAAGTGTCATGCCATGGTAACCATTGGTAAACGAAACAATCAACTCACGTTTCGTGACTTTACGCGCCAATTTAATCGCCGCCTCTACCGCATTTGTCCCTGTAGGGCCTGTAAACATCACGCGATAATCTAAATTTCTTGGCTTTAAAATAATCGACTCAAATGCATTGAGGAAATCTGCTTTCGCTTCTGTATACAAGTCTAAACCTTGAGCAATGCCGTCTTTTTCAATATAGTCCAACAAAGCTTGCTTCATAACAGGATGGTTATGTCCGTAATTCAATGAAGCACAACCTGCTAAAAAGTCGAGGTAATGACCATTATTGCTATCGTGCATCCAAACGCCTTGCGCTTTGATGAACTTTCTAGGCATTGCGCGAGCGTAACTCCTTACCTTTGATTCTCTACGCTCGAAAATAGCAGTATTCGTTTGATTTTTTTGACTCGGATTTGGGATTTTTGACATATTAAACTCCTTGATTGCTTAAGATTTTTTGAATATCGAATGGCCCTATTTTGGCTAAAAACTCTGTTTCATGAACCCCATTAAAGTGAGGTGCTTTTTCAAAATATGGCGTTTTATCGAGATGTAATTGATGTGATGTTGCAAACCGTTCAAACACCGACCACGATGCTTGATTGTCTTGCGTAACCGTTGTGATGAGGTAGCGCACTTTCGCTAAGGCTTGACGGTTTAGCAATGCACTTAACAAGTGTTTTGCCAGCCCTTTTCCTCTCGCTTCTTGATGAACTGCTAGCTGCCAGACAAAAATATGGTCTAACTGATTAGGTGGGATATACGCTGATAGCCATCCTACAATACGATTATCAGATTCTGCTATGACACAAGTTTGTGCAAAGTGCGTACATTGCAATAAGTTGCAATAGGCTGAATTATTATCTAGAGGTGGTGAATTTTTTATTAGCGCAGTAACGGCGTGGCCGTCATGCACAGTTGGTGAGCGGAATTTGACTGAGGGTAAAGTGTCAAATTGAAAGTGATTAGTCTGTGTTTCTTGGGGGTTTTCAACATTATTGAATGTCAAACCTTCTCCTTCATTGATTGGCTAATTGCTTTAGTAAATCAGATATATAAAAGCTTTTATATAATTTATGATTAAAAATCAGGCGCTTATGATAGCACACTTTCGGCCATGGCTCAAGGTTCGCTCAGTAACCAGAAATAACGCACAAAATAAAACCACCGATTTGGTGGTTTTATTAATTGATTAACTAAGTGATTTTATTAGTCTTTTGAAGCTCTTTTACGCTCATGTTCTAACAAGAAACGTTTACGAATACGAATCGTTTTAGGGGTAATTTCCACCAACTCATCATCATCAATAAACTCAACAGCACTTTCTAATGTCATTGCAATTGGCGTAATCAAACGTACCGCTTCATCCGTTCCTGAAGAACGAACGTTAGTTAATTGCTTACCCTTAATCGGGTTAACAACCAAATCGTTATCACGGCTATGAATACCAATCACCATGCCTTCGTAAAGTTTATCGCCTGGGCTAGCAAACATTTTGCCGCGGTCTTGCAACTTCCATAAAGCATAAGCAACTGCCTCACCTTTTTCAGATGAAATCAATACACCGTTACGACGACCTGGCATATCGGCTTTTGTTGGTGCATATTCATCAAAAATATGCGCCATTAAACCAGTACCACGCGTTAAGGTTAAAAACTCACCTTGGAAACCAATCAAACCACGCGCTGGAATTTTGTACTCTAAACGCGTACGGCCGTTACCGTCAGATTCCATGTTTTGCATTTCACCACGGCGGCGACCTAACTCTTCCATGACAGGGCCTTGATTATCATCTTCCACGTCTACGGTTAAAATTTCGTATGGCTCACATTTTTCACCATTAATTTCGCGGAAAACGACTTTTGGTTTACCAACCGCAATTTCAAATCCTTCACGACGCATATTCTCTAATAGAATCGTCAAATGCAACTCGCCACGACCAGACACGCGGAAAATATCAGCATCTGCGGTATCTTCAACACGTAATGCCACGTTCACTAATAATTCTTTTGTTAGGCGGTCGCGGATTTGACGTGAAGTAATAAATTTACCTTCTGTACCGGCTAATGGTGATGTGTTCACCATAAAGTCCATGGTCAATGTTGGCTCATCAACGCCTAAGTGTGGCAAGCCAATCGGTTTATCACGGTCACAAATTGTGTAACCAATACCAATCTGGTCTAAACCAGCAATAATAATGATATCGCCAGCTTCAGCCTCAGGCACTTCAACGCGCTCTAAACCTTCAAAGCCAAGCACTTGGCTAATTTTACCAGTGCCAACCTGCTCATCACCATGCATCACAGCAACCGCTTGACCAGTTTTAACACGTCCATTCAATACGCGACCAACACCTAAGCGACCTGTGTAAGTTGAGTAATCTAAAGCAGATACTTGCATTTGTAATGGCGCATTCGCATCGCCTTTAGGTGGTTCTACATGTTTAAGTATCGTCTCGAAAACAGCACGCATATTGTCTGTTTTTTCGCTCATATCTAACATGGCAAAACCATTTAATGCAGAGGCATAAACAATTGGAAAGTCTAACTGATCATCTGTTGCACCTAAGTTAGCAAACAAATCAAAGGTTTGGTCAATCACCCAGTCCGTACGCGCACTTGGACGGTCAACTTTATTAATCACGACAATGGGTTTTAAACCAAGCGCCAATGCTTTTTTCGTTACAAAACGCGTTTGTGGCATCGGACCATCAACGGCATCAACTAACAGCAATACGCCGTCAACCATACCTAACACACGCTCTACTTCACCACCGAAGTCAGCATGGCCTGGAGTATCCACAATATTAATGCGTGTACCTTCATAAGTCAGCGCGGTGTTTTTAGCAAGAATCGTAATACCACGTTCTTTTTCAAGATCATTGCTATCCATTGCACGTTCTGTAACGGCTTGATGGGAGGCAAATGTACCTGATTGCTGTAATAATTTGTCCACCATGGTCGTTTTTCCATGGTCAACGTGGGCGATAATTGCGATATTTCTTAAATTGCGAGACATTAGTTAAGCTGCCAATAGGTTCAGAAGGGCGCGATTCTAACACAATAACAAGACTTTATTATTTGACATTACAAAATAATTGGTTATACTGCGCCCAAGTTAAAACTTAATCTTAATATTTTAAGCAGTTTTAGATTCATCGCCCTGACCTTTCGTAACGCGTGAAATAGTGACGTTACCTCTTATTTTATCGGTTAGTGGCTATGCCAGCGCGCCGGTAAAAGAAGCTTCTACCTAGATATACAGTATTGTTAGATACAGTCTTCTGCGTTTATGTTAATCATTAATTGATGTTTTTTCATCATCATAAATGACACATGCCGTTATTGCTTGCGCCCTTTTTTGTTATTTTTGAAAGGGACACTACATTGTCTTCAGTTACATTTGCATCATTAAATTTACACCCTTCTATCCTTAAAGCAGTTGAGGAAGCGGGCTATACCAATCCAACACCAATTCAAGCGCAAGCAATTCCTGCTGTACTAGACGGTCGTGATATTTTAGCCTCAGCCCAAACAGGCACAGGTAAAACAGCTGGTTTTACATTGCCAGCATTAAACTTATTAGCTACACCACATGAGTCAAATAGCCGTGGCCCACGTATTTTGGTTTTAGTGCCAACACGTGAATTAGCTGCACAAGTAAATGACTCAGCTCGCAAATACGGTAAATTCATCCGCGCACGTACGGTAAGTATCGTTGGTGGCATGCCATATCCATTACAAAACAAACTATTATCACAACCGCTAGACATCTTAGTTGCAACACCAGGTCGCTTTATTGATCATATGGAACGTGGCCGCGTTGATTTAAGCCGTTTACAAATGTTGGTCTTAGATGAGGCCGATCGTATGTTAGACATGGGCTTTATGCCAGATGTACAACGCATTTGCGATGCATTGCCTAAAGATCGTCAAACTTTATTATTCTCTGCCACATTAGATGGCAATATTGGCCGTATTGCACAAGATATTTTAAACAACCCAGTCACGATTCAAGTGGCTGCGCAAAAAGAAAAACATGAAAATATTGAGCAACGTTTACATCACGTTGACGACATGAATCATAAAAACAAATTACTTGAGCATCTTTTAATTGAGCCTGATGTTGATCAAGCGATTATTTTCACGAGCACAAAACGTCATGCTGACTTATTAGCAGAAGACTTATATGCTGCTGGCCATAAAACAGCTGCTTTACACGGCGACATGACGCAAGGCGCACGTAACAGAACCTTAACAAAACTACGTCACGGCGATGTTAAAGTATTAGTAGCTACTGATGTAGCAGCGCGCGGTATTGATGTTAAAGGCATCAGCCATGTGATTAATTACGACTTACCAAAATTTGCTGAAGATTATGTACATCGTATTGGTCGTACTGGCCGTGCCGGTCAAAAAGGCATCGCGATTGCATTTGCGACGAATATGGATAGACATGTATTGCGTAAAATCGAAGAGTACACAGGTCAACGTCTTGAAGCTTCTGTGATAGAAGGTTTTGAACCTAAACGCCAAATTAATATGAACGCGCCTGACGGCAAACGTGGCAAAGGCCGTGGTGGTCGCAGCAACGATTCTCGCTCTGGTGGCTACAAAGGCCGCAGTAGCAATGAATCACGTGGAGACTCTCGCGGCAACTCTCGTGACAACAATGGCGAAAGAGGTCGTAGCTTTGGTGATCGTGCCGCTGCAGATCGCCCATCACGAGGTAAGCCAAACGAGTCACGTTTTAACGACAATGGTGGTGAAAGAGGACGTAGCTTTGGTGACCGCGCTGCTGCAAATCGTCCAGCAAGAGCTAAACCAAATGACTCACGTTTTAGCGATAAGCCGGCAAGAAGTCACGCACCACGTAACAACGAGTCTCAAGGCGCTGAAGTGAATGGCAACAGCGTTCACTATACAAAAGATACTAACTTACAGTTTGCAAAAGAAGTGGCACGCGGCGCAGGTAATGGTCGTAGTCAACATAGCCGTAATCATGGTGAACATAAAGGTTCTGCTAAAATATCAAACGAAAAATTTGGTAAGCCACGTCCTCAACGCAGTAATGGCAACGCAGCAGGCAATAATGCGCCTCGCCGCTCGGATAATGACGGTGCTAGACGTTCACGGAATTTCGCTTAATTTTGCTTATGACAGATAAAAACGAAACGATATCAACAGAAGTAAGCCCAGCCATTCAAGCAGAAATCATTGATTTTCATTCGCTTGGGCTTGCAGCACCCTTGCTGCAAGCGGTGGCTGATACGGGCTACACAACACCAACGCCGATTCAAGCACAAGCTATCCCACTCGCTTTAACTGGTGTTGATTTAATGGCTGGTGCCCAAACAGGCACGGGTAAAACAGCTGCATTTACGTTACCTATTTTGCATAAATTATTGCCTTTAGCGAGTGCTAGCACTTCACCTGCGAAGCATCCTGTACGTGCATTGGTATTAGCGCCAACGCGCGAACTAGCAATTCAAGTTGAAGAAAGTGTACAAACTTACGCCAAAAATACCGATTTACGCAGTTTGGTTGTGTTTGGCGGTGTTGATATTAAAAAACAATTGCCACCACTGAAGGCAGGCGTTGAAATTTTAGTCGCTACGCCAGGCCGTTTATTAGATCATATCGAACAAAAGACGATACAGCTCAATCAAGTGCAAATCTTAGTGCTTGATGAAGCAGATCGTATGTTAGATATGGGCTTTATGCCTGATTTAAAACGCATTTTGGCTTTATTGCCTAAAAACCGTCAGACCTTGATGTTCTCAGCTACTTTCTCAAAAGAAATTAAGAAGCTATCAGATGAGTTTTTAAATAAACCAACCCTGATTGAAGTCGCGCGTAGTAATGCAACTTCTGAAAATGTGCAGCAAAAAGTCTACTCAACGACACAAAGTGATAAACAAGCTTTATTGGTCGAGTTGCTGAAAAAAGAAGGTGACAATCAAGTTATTGTCTTTACCAAAACAAAAGTAACCGCTAGTCGATTGAGCCGTGCATTAGAGCGCGAAGGTATTAAAGCCGATGCGATTCATGGTGATAAAACACAAAAAGAGCGTATCGCGGCTCTAGATGCGTTTAAAGAAGGCAATATTACAGCGCTAGTCGCAACAGATGTTGCTGCGCGTGGTTTGGATATTACCGATTTACCAATGGTAATTAACTACGAAATTCCATCTGCTCCAGAAGATTACGTTCATCGTATCGGTCGTACTGGACGGGCTGGCGCGAGTGGCATTGCGATTTCATTGGTTTCTGAAGATGAAGAAAAGTATTTCGTTGAAATTGAAAAGCTGATTAAAAAGACGATTCCTCGCGAAACTTTAGTGGTTTCTTCACAAAGAAAAACGAAACCTGCAGCATCGAATAGTGCATCAAGTAGGTCATCAAAACCGCAACGATCATATAATAAAAATAGAGACCCATGGTTTGATCAACCTTATGTGCCAAGCAAACTGAATGACAGCAATACTAGTCAAACAAAAAGAGTGTTAGCAAAAAACCGTAAAGCCCCTGTTGCAGCGCTGCTTGGCGGCCTTAATAAATAGTGACTGTTTAAATAATTATTGATTGCGCATAAAGTCAGCAACGCCATAGAGTTGCGTTGCTAACTTGGTTAAGATTGGCTCTTCAATGCCAATCTTATGCATCGCACTAATCATACAATACATCCACTGGTCTCTTTCCGTCTCACCAATGGCAAAAGGCATATGTCTGGCGCGCAAGCGTGGATGTCCGTAGCGCTCAATATACAACTGTGGACCACCTGTCCATCCAGATAAAAACATAAACAACTTTTCACGCGCTTCAGTTAAATCAGGCTGATGTATAGAGCGTAATTTTGCCGCTTTAGGGTCACTTTCCATGGTGTAATAAAACGTTTCAACCAATAACCGTATATTCTCGATTCCAGTCTTATCGCCACCTAACAACTCATAAAAAGTCGATTTATCCGACCCGACCTCTTCTATTTTATCTAACATCAATTGCCTTTTGTCTTAACTAAGCTAGCGGCTTTTTGTGCATTGACTCTTGCCGTATCCGTATCATTGGCTGTCGCCAGTGCAACACCCATCCGTCTATGCACAAAAGCAGCAGGTTTACCAAATAAACGCACCTCACTGTTTGGTATAGCTAATGCCGCTTCTAATCCTGAAAAGCTGAGAGTTTCACTGTCCATGCCGCCATAAATGACAGCACTTGCACCCGGTTTTGTCAGCGCGACATCCACTGGCAGACCTAAAATTGCGCGTGCATGTAATTCAAATTCGTTTAAACGCTGGCTACACATCGTCACCATACCCGTATCATGTGGGCGTGGGCTAACTTCTGAGAACCAAACTTGATCGCCTTTAACAAACAACTCCACACCAAATAAACCCAAGCCACCTAAAGCATCGGTAATAGATTTTGATACTTCTTGCGCAGCTTTAAGCGCTGCATCAGTCATGGCTTGTGGCTGCCAACTTTCAACATAATCACCCCCCTCTTGTCGATGTCCAATTGGGTCGCAATAGTAAGTTTGTATTTCACCAGTTGCATTTTTTGCACGTACCGTTAGCAACGTAATTTCAAAATCAAAATCAATTTGCCCTTCTACAATCACAACACCTTGGTTAACGCGCCCACCACTTGCTGCATAATCCCAAGCTGTTTTCACTTCGCTGGCTTGCGTAATACGTGATTGCCCTTTGCCTGAAGAAGACATTGTCGGCTTGATAAAACAAGGGTAGCCAATACCCGCATCAATACTAGCTGCTAGCTCAGCTTCGCTTCTAGCAAAGGCATAAGGTGAGGTTGGTAATTGTAATGCCTCTGCAGCAAGACGGCGAATCCCCTCTCGATTCATGGTTAATTGCACTGCTTTAACGGTTGGGATGACTGTGGAAACACCTGACTGCTCAATGTCTGCTAAAGCATCGGTATTCAGTGCTTCAATTTCTGGCACAATTAAATGCGGGCGCTCTTTAGCAACAAGCGCCTTTAACGCGTCTCCATCTGTCATATCGATGGTGTAAGCACGATGTGCAACTTGATGTCCTGGCGCATTTTCATATCGATCAACGGCAATCACTTCCACCCCTAACCGCTGTAATGCAATAATGACTTCTTTACCAAGCTCACCACTGCCCAACAACATAACTTTGGTTGCAGAAGTAGATAAAGGCGTACCTAAAACGACAGCTTCACTCATGAAAAACTCCAGACTTTAATGTCTGAAATCATACCATGATGAGTGGTATAAGCTAAATATTGATACCGTGTTTTTCCATACGGTAGCGCATTTTCATCCGTGTAATGCCTAGGTGGCGTGCCGCTTTAGAGACATTATTGTGCGCGGTTTCTAGCGCCGCAATCAACATACGTTTTTCAGCTGCATCTAATGTAGGTTGCGGCATTAATTCTGGCGTTTGTTGAGTGGTCACGTTAGCATGGTTCTCGGGCAATCCGATATCAGTTGCTGAAATACTCGGCTGATTACTTAATAAAACAGCGCGACTAATTTGGTGTTTTAACTCACGTACATTACCAGGCCAAGCATAGGCCTGAATAGCTTCTAATGCACTCATACTAAAGCTATGTGCAACCAGACCATAACGTCGTTCAGTTAACCGCATAAAATGAGTAGCTAATTGCACGGCATCACGTTCGCGCTCTCGCAAAGGTGGAATACTAAGACTAATGACATTTAGCCTAAAGTATAAATCTGAGCGGAACCGCCCAGCATTCGACATAGCATGTAAATCTCGGTTTGTAGCAGCAATAATTCTTGCGGGCACATGACGCTCTTTTGTAGAGCCTAATCGCCTCACTTTTCTTCTTTCCAACACATTCAATAACTTAGCTTGCAAAGGCAGTGGAATTTCACCAATTTCATCTAGAAATAAAGTGCCATCCTCGGCCGCTTCAATCAAGCCTGGACGGCTAGTCATCGCATTAGTAAACGCACCTTTTTCATGCCCGAACAACTCACTTTCAATGAGTTCGGTAGGCAGTGAAGCACAGTCCACATGCACAAAAGGCTTATCTTTATTTGCACAAGACAAATGTAACATACGAGCTGCAACATCCTTACCCGTACCTGTCTCACCAGTAATTAATACTGTAGGCGGAATAGCATCCATCAAATGACCTAGCTGTGCAATTCGTTCAATTTGCATCCGAATGCTTTGCATAGCAGGGCTATCACCTAATAAGCTAACCCCTTCACTATCATGCGTATTGCGTTGTTTTGAGTTATCCAAACTAGCTTGCAACTCAAACGCTTTTTCATTCTTCTGAATAACCAATAACAACTCATCTAAGTCAATTGGCTTTTTAAGATAGTCATCCGCACCCAATTTAATTGCTTGCACTGCATCGGTTACTTCACCATATGCCGTCATCACAATCACTTTGATATTTTTGTCGACTAATTCAGCAATTAAATCTAAACCATTACCATCAGGTAGCCGCATATCTAACAACACCAAATCAGGCTGAAATTGTTTAGCAAGTGCGCGTGAATCCATTAGACTCTCGGCACACTCACAATCAAAACCAGCCTTCTTTAAATGTTTGGCGACTGCACGTGCAAACAGTGTTTCATCCTCAACGATTAATACTTTATTCTGACGAATATCATTAATTTGTTGAAAATCTGTTTGCGATTGTGCTGTCAATTGACTTTCTCAATTAATCATTATCAAAATTTATTGATGAATTTTTACCACCAAACTCATAACGCACACCAAGCCAACCGGCCAGTGGCGCTCCAGGTGCAACCAAGAATGAAAACTCGTCATCCCCATTATTAAATGCCCCAGTTGCATCAAAGAAGTTTTCACCGAGCATACCTGCGCTGTAATACTCTTTGTCAAAAAGATTATTCACACGACCAAATAGCTGCCATCCTGTGTTGCCAAATTTGTAGCGAGTATCCAAGTTGACTACAGTATAACCACTAACCTTAGCGCCCTCACCTTGGTGTTCATTATTTTCATTTCCAAAAGAATATTGATCAGAAAACACTAAAATATTAGTACCAATTACCCAATTGGGAGTTGCTAGCCATTCACCACGGAATTTTAATTGATGATTAGGAATGCCAGGGAGCTCATCACCTCTCTCGACCTGAATCTCATCACCAACTGCACTTGAGTTTACTTCACTTGCTATTCTGAAAGCTGATTCGTAAGTTGCCTTAACAAAACTGTACCCAACATTCCAATTAAATTTGCTACCTAATTGGCCATTCAATCCTAAATCTAGACCTTGGCGACGTGTTTTACCAACATTCAAAAAGTTGCCCGCACCAGTTCCAGGATTAGAAGATATAAATTGAATATCGTTAGAGTTTTGTGATCTATAAATACTGGCGCTGTAACCTATTTTATTACCTAAGGTTCCACGAATTCCCGTTTCGAAAGTTTTAGATACAACTTGTTCTAATGGTGGATCACCTGCCATTGCATTTGGTAGGCGGCATGGCGTATCTCCAATACCATCTCCGTCCAAGTCTTGGAATGCACACCCCAACTCAATCGCTGTAGGCGCACGGCTACCTTCATTATAACTTCCATAAATAGAGGTATTTTTATTTGGCGTAATGCTTAATCCAATTGCAGGATTAAAGCGATTAAAGGTAAAGTCTTCAGTTAAAGATTCCGGATTACCTTTTGGAATCAACCCATCTTTATTATCTACTTGTGTATAGTTGTAGCGACCTGAAAAAGTTAAATGATAGATGCTATTTAATGACAATGTATCTGTAGCAAAAATACTGTAAGTTTCTGTTTTCGCTTTAAGCTTAACATCAGCCTCATCATTAAACTCGCCTACGCCAAGTACACCACGGCTAGCTGTAATATTACCCAACTCGCTGTTTTGTCTAAATTTTGTCCGTCCTTGGTCATAACCAACGCCAGAAATAAATTGATTCTTCATACCCATTAAATCTTGGCTAAATGTCATTTGACCAGTAAGTCCAAAACTATCTCTTGTTGACCTACTTCGGTTCAATGCACCACCACATGCTTCCTCAGGATCAGCACCGCCCGTACAGTCTGCTAGAAACGCGGTAGCGTCAACATCATCGTTAACATCACCATTCAATGTTTTAGTACGTGCATTTCTATAATATGCATTACCACTAAAGACTGTGTCATCATTAAAATAATGATTGAGGTTAAAGTTTAAAAATGCCATTTTATTTTCAGTTTGGTCAGGTTTAGTATTGATTGACTCATAACCTAATTGACTTAAAAATTCTTTTTGCACTAAGCCATTACCGATTAAATCATTATCCGCTAGAGTTAAACTTAAATTAGCATCTGTAGACTCTCCCTGCCAGCCAATTTTGCTGAATACTTGGCGCACATCTGAAGGAGAAAAATCTCTCCACCCTTGCTCGTGAAAGACGTTGCCAGAAATAAAGAAATCTACACCGTTATCCGCAACGCCACCAAACTCTGCATTTGCTGCAGCGCGACCCCATGAACCACCCAGAACTTCAACTGCACCCCCAGGTGATGTTCGTCCACTTTTTGTTTGTACAGAAAGTGCACCACCTAATGTGTTTAGACCAAAAACAGGATTTGACCCAGGGATTAAACTAATACCAGAAATCGCATTTAGAGGTATTAAGTCCCAGTTAACGACATCTCCAAACGGCTCATTAACACGTACCCCATCCACAAAAACTGATAAACCTTGT
>JAHZMC010000044.1 GCA_022599515.1 Betaproteobacteria bacterium | reverse complement strand
GTTTTCGCTGGTGAGTCAGGATATTATTTTATTCAATGATACGGTTTTTAATAATATTGCCTATGGCGTATTAAGAGAGACAAGCGAAGAAGACGTGATTAACGCTGCAAAAGCAGCCAATGCATGGGAATTTATTCAGCAAATGCCGCAAGGTTTGCAAAATGAAATTGGCGATAGAGGCGTGCGCCTTTCTGGCGGACAACGTCAGAGAATTGCGATTGCGCGCGCAATTTTAAAAAATGCACCTATTCTGCTCTTGGATGAAGCAACCTCCGCCTTAGATACTGAATCAGAGCAGCATGTGCAAGCTGCATTAGATGTCTTAATGCAAAATCGAACCAGTATAGTAATTGCGCATCGTCTCAGTACTATTGAAAATGCCGATAGAATATTGGTGATGGATAAGGGCAAAATTGTTGAGTCTGGGACGCACAAGGAACTGCTGAAATTAAAAGGCTATTACACCAAACTCTATCAAAAAGAGTTTAACGAGTAGGTGATCGGTCATGCTAGACCACATATTGCGCGCTTGGAAAAATAAAAATTCTTTTTTCTACCTTGTTTTAATCCCACTTTCTTGGTTGTTTTCTGCGATTATTGCTTTACGCCGCAAAGCTTATCAAGCTGGTTTGCTACGCTCATATGCATTAGCTGTCCCTGTCATTGTCGTGGGTAATATTAATATGGGCGGTAGTGGCAAAACGCCTATTGTAATCTGGTTGGTAGAACAGCTCAGAAAAAATGGCTATACCCCAGGTGTCATTAGCCGTGGTTATGGGGTTAATCATATTAAGCCTATGCATGTGCTTTCAGACAGTGCAGCAACGCAAGTTGGCGATGAGCCCTTGCTGATTGCCAATCGAACAGCTTGCCCAGTTTGGGTAGGCAAGCATCGGGCTGAAGTTGGTCGCGCTTTACTTAAAGCACATCCAACCTGTGATGTGATTATTAGTGACGATGGCTTACAACATTATCGATTAAGGCGAGATATAGAAATTGCAGTGGTTGACCCAGAGACGACGAATGCACAATATTTATTACCAGCAGGCCCATTGCGCGAGCCGCAGTGTCGTTTAGAAACGGTCGATGCGATTGTTACGCATGGCACTCAAAAAGTAAGTGAAAATGCGTTTGAAATGCAGTTGCATGGACAAACGTTTTATAATTTAGCTAATCCAAAACAAACGGTAACAGCGGATTACTTTAACGGTAAACACACTAAGGCAATCGCAGGGATTGGTAAACCAGAACGCTTTTTTAATACGTTGACTAGCTTAGGGTTGGCTGTTGAAGGCATTCGCTTTGATGATCACCATGCTTTTACCGAGCAAGATTTACATGAAATTGGCTGTGATGCATTAATAATGACCGAAAAAGACGCGGTAAAATGTCAGCCTTTTGCGCGAGCGCATTACTGGGTATTGCCAGTTGAAGCGAGTATAGAAGCTGATTTGCGTACATTGGTGCTAGCAAAGCTAAAGACGATACAACATACAGAATAATGAAAGAGTAGAGGACGCATAATGATAGATGCAAAATTACTGGCAATATTAGTTTGTCCTGTGACCAAAGGACCGCTAATTTATAAAAAAGAACAAAATGAACTCATTTCAACTTCAGCAGGCTTAGCTTACCCTGTGCGCGATGGCATTCCTGTGTTGTTAGAAGAGGAAGCGCGCAAACTTGATGCCGATGAAATTGAACAATTAAAGAAAGCCGAGTAATGACGTTTAAAGTCGTTATTCCTGCACGTTACGCTAGCTCACGTTTGCCTGGTAAGCCATTATTGGATATCGCAGGCAAGCCGATGGTGATTCGAGTGGCCGAGCAGGCTAATAAGAGCGGTGCAGCTGCGATAGTGATTGCAACCGATTTTGAAAAAATCATGCAAGTGGCTAAAGCGCATGGTGTTGGTGCAGTCATGACTAATGTTAATCACATATCTGGTACAGATAGAATTGCCGAAGTTGTGCAAACCTTAGATTGGGATGACGATGATATCGTGGTGAATGTGCAAGGCGATGAGCCATTAATTGATCCGCAGCTTATCCAAGAGGTTGCGCTTACTTTGGCACATAGCAAAGAAGCTGTGATGGCAACCGCTTGTCATGCAATCCATGATGAAGCGTCAATGTTGAATCCCAATGTAGTAAAAGTAGTATTGGATACGAATGGCAATGCCCTATATTTTAGTCGCGCACCAATCCCTTATCCACGCGATGAGATACATAAACAACAGATCAAAGCCTATCGCCATATTGGTATTTACGCTTACCGTGTGGGCTTTTTAAAACAATATGCTGATTTAACGGCAACTGAATTAGAGCAGATAGAAAGTTTAGAGCAATTAAGAGTGCTGCATCATGGTTATAAAATTGCGGTAACAATCACCGATAATGCGCCTGCTAGTGGTGTTGATACGCAGGCAGATTTAGATGAAGTGCGGCGCATTTTGTCACAGCAAGTGATAGATTAAATTAATACTTACTTACTTGGATAGTATTAAAACTAAAGATTTATTTAAAAAGGAATACTGAAGGGTAGTACTCTGGTTAGCATTGATATGCTAACCAGTCTTGAAAGACTTAAACAGCTTCTTCGCCAGTTTCGCCTGTTCTAATCCGTAAAGCTTGCTCTACGCTTGTGACAAAAATCTTACCGTCGCCAATCTTGCCAGTATGAGCGGCTTTAACAATGGCATCCATTGCAGAGTCTAAAATGTCGTCAGAGACAACCAATTCTAGTTTTACTTTTGGTAGGAAATCAATGGTATATTCAGCGCCCCGATAGAGCTCTGTATGACCTTTTTGGCGACCAAAACCTTTGACTTCAGTAACGGTTAATCCGTTGATGCCAATTTCAGATAGCGCTTCACGCACCTCTTCTAATTTGAATGGTTTAATGACAGCCTCGATTTTTTTCATTTAACTCTCCCTGAATACTTCATTAAATTGTACTACTAATTAAAGTTTAATTTGCAAGTAATTGGATATCTTCTATCTTTACCAAATCCACGTTGCGTAATTCTGACACCAATAGGCGCTTGGCGGCGTTTATATTCATTAATATCAATTAATCTGGTGACGCGTTTAACATCCGCTTCACGGTAGCCGAGCTTAATAATATCAGCATGACTTAAGTCATCTTCAACATAAGCTTGCATAATCGCATCGAGTATTTCATAGGGCGGTAAGCTATCTTGGTCAGTCTGATCATCGCGTAACTCCGCGCTAGGTGGCCGTGTAATAATACGTTCTGGAATGACGGTTGATAGACTATTGCGATAGTTAGCTAATTGATAAACGAGTGTTTTGGGCACATCTTTTAATAAAGCAAAGCCGCCTGCCATATCGCCATATAAGGTGCTGTAACCAACAGCCGTTTCAGATTTATTGCCAGTGGTGAGCACAATGCTACCGAATTTATTTGATAGTGCCATCAATAGCATACCGCGAATACGGGCTTGCAGATTTTCTTCTGCGGTATCTTCTGGTTTGCCTTTAAATTCTTCTGACAGTGCGCCTTTAAATGCTTCAAATAATGACTTGATGGGTATCAAGCTGTAGTCAACGCCGACTAATTCAGCCATTGCTATCGCATCATCTACACTCATGTTAGCCGTATATTGAGATGACATCATCAACACTTTTACCCGATCTGCACCTAGTGCATCGACTGCAATCGCTAACGTTAGCGCAGAATCAATGCCACCAGAAAGGCCAAGCACCACGCTAGGAAAACCATTTTTATTCACATAGTCAGCTAGGCCTAGTTTGAGCGCATTGTAGACCATGGCTT
This sequence comes from Betaproteobacteria bacterium, assembly GCA_022599515.1. Lineage (GTDB taxonomy): Bacteria > Pseudomonadota > Gammaproteobacteria > Burkholderiales > Methylophilaceae. The sequence continues at coordinate 30,170 of JAHZMC010000044.1, read as the reverse complement.
GTAAACTTAGCGCTGGAATAATAGAAGTCGCTACTGGTTGTTTATTCGTAATTTCAACATAATCTAACGCCTCTACAAACGAGGGGAGTTGGTGCGTTACATTGCCTTGAGCATCCAGTACAAAAGAAGCGCCATCAAATACTAGTTCATCTTGCCCCCCAACGAGGTTGGCATAAATCAGTGGTAAGCCAGTTTCTTTAACGCGATTAATTAATACTTCATAACGCGTTTCTAGCTTGTCCATATGGTAGGGAGAGGCGTTGAGTGAGAGTAAAAATTCTGCACCAGCTTCTTTGGCTTTTCTAGCTGGTTCGGGTTCCCAGCCATCGGCACAAATCATGATGCCAAACTTGATCCCTTCAAGTTCAAGTATTAATGATTGGTTATCAGCTTCAAAATAACGGTCTTCATCAAATACGCTGTAGTTAGGTAATATTTGCTTATGATAAGTCGCAATGATTTTGCCATTTTGAAGGACGCTAGCTGCATTAAATAGCTGCTTATTCTCATAATGCGGATGACCCACCAATATAGTAATGCCAGTGGTCGATTGTGCGATGCGATTAAGGGTTTTTTGGTTGGCAATAATAAAATCTTGCCTAAACAATAAGTCTTCTGGTGGATAACCACACAAGCCCAATTCTGGGGTAATGATTAAACTGGAACCTTGTTGTTTTGCTTGGTTTGCCAACGCGATAATTTTATTAGCATTACCAGTGATATCTCCAACACTCGCGTTGAATTGTGCGATAGCGATTTTCATGAGTTAGTATGTTCCGCCAGCGCTTTTAATCAAATTAACAATTTCTGGATTTCCTTTTCTAAGGGCATACACATAAGCGGTTAGTCCATATTTATCACGTGCTTTTAAATTTGCTTGATGGGCTAGTAGCAATTTCACCAGCTCTGCCGAATCAGCATCAATTGCTAGCTCTAATATTGGTGTGCTTTGTGAGTCTTTATGGTTAACATCCGCACCGTTATTGATTAACACTTTTGCTGCATCAATGGCTGACTTGTTAACTGCCCATGCCAAGGCTGTCCACTCGGCATTATCTTCTATATTAATGGTAGCGCCATGCTGCAGAAGGTAACTTACAATCTCAGTATTGTTATTGCGGGCGGCAACCATTAGTGCAACGACGCCTAAAGGATCTTGCAGGTTAACATCTGCACCTTGTTTGATTAGAATTGCAACCGTTGGCAAATCACCAGCATTGGTGGCATACATCAGTACCGTTTTTCCATCATCGTTTGTAGCATTCGGGTCAATACCGTGACTAATTAGCAACTCAACAGCTGCATTATTGCCCTCAGCTGCAGCCATGCTTATAGCTGTCCAAGCAGTGTTATCTGATATTTTTGCGTCAGCACCCTTGCTTAATAAAACCTTCATAGTCCCGATATGATTTCTTCTTGCTGCATACATCAGTGGTGTCCAGCCATCACTATCTTGCGCATTAACGTTAGCGCCTTTATTGATTAACAACTCAGCCGCGACTGATTGGTTTTTTCGTGCTGCGTACATCAATGCGGTAATCTTATCTTTATCCTTCATGTTTGGATTAGCGCCAGCTGCCAACAACTCATTGACTGCTTCTATGTCACCTGAGGAAGATGCCGTCAATAAGTAAGACATGTCCTCAGCCAGACTACAATGGCTGAATAACGCTAAATACACGAATAGGAGAAAAGAGTATTTTTTCAATGGTTATCTTTCTTTGTTTTGCATCGCTTGCATCACAGCTTGTCCTAGTCCTGCAGGAGAGTTTGCGACGACAGCACCAGCACGTACAAGTGCAGCAATTTTGTCCTCTGCACGACCAGAGCCGCCAGAAATAATCGCACCAGCATGACCCATTCTTTTACCTTTTGGCGCGGTCAAACCTGCGATATAAGCGGCAACAGGTTTGGTAACATAGTTCTTAATATAATCTGCAGCGGCTTCTTCGTCGCTACCACCAATTTCACCCACCATGATAATGGCTTCTGTTTCAGGATCGGCTTCGAATAAGGCCAAGCACTCAATAAAGTTTAAGCCTTTGACTGGATCACCACCAATACCAACGCAAGTCGTTTGGCCTAAGCCAAGCGCTGTGGTTTGTTGCACCGCTTCATACGTTAACGTACCAGAGCGAGAGACAACACCTACTTTTCCTTTTAGGTGAATGCTGCCAGGCATAATGCCAATTTTGCATTGATCTGGCGTGATGATGCCAGGGCAGTTGGGACCAATCAATTTGGTGCCATTGGCATCTAAGGCAGACCTGACTTTAATCATGTCTAACACTGGGATGCCTTCAGTAATACAAACGACTAATTCAATGCCTGCATCGCTGGCTTCCAAAATGGAATCTGCCGCAAATGGCGGCGGTACATAAATGACGCTCGCATTGGCTTGTGTCTCACGCACAGCTTCGCGCACGGTATTAAACACTGGCAAGCCAAGATGGTTTTGTCCACCTTTGCGCGGCGTAATACCGCCAACCATTTGTGTACCGTAAGCTATCGCTTGCTCAGAGTGAAATGTACCTTGTTTACCAGTAAATCCTTGGCATAACACTTTGGTGTTTTTATCAACTAAAATGCTCATGCGACCGCCTTAACTGCTTGCTCAGCTGCATCGGTTAAGTGTTCAGCAGAAATAATATTTAAACCGCTATCTCGTAACATTTGTTTACCTAATTCCACATTGGTACCTTCTAATCGAACAACGACTGGAATCGTCATTTCCACTTCTTTCACAGCAGTGATAATGCCCGTTGCAATAATATCGCAACGCATAATGCCGCCAAAAATATTCACTAAAATTGCCTTTACATTTTGGTCAGCCAAAATGATTTTAAAGGCTTTAGTTACTGTTTCTGCTGTTGCGCCGCCGCCCACATCTAGAAAGTTAGCTGGCATACCGCCATGTAGTTTGATTAAATCCATGGTCGCCATGGCAAGACCTGCACCGTTCACCATGCAACCAATGTTGCCATTTAACGCAATATAATTAAGACCAGAGTGATGCGCTTCCGCCTCTTTGGTGTCGTCTTGTGACCAATCACGTAAACCAGCCAATGTTTTTTGACGATAGAGTGCGTTGTCATCCACCGTCATTTTGCAATCTAGTGCGACGAGATGCCCATCTGTTGTAACCACCAGTGGATTGATTTCGAGTAAGGCCAAATCATTTTCAATAAACAGCTTATACAAACCTTTTGCCAATTTAGTAAATTCAGCAATTTGATCGCCTGATAAATCTAAAGCAAATGCAAGGTTGCGTGCCTGAAAATCAACCAAACCATTTAAAGGATCACACACTTCTTGCAGTATCTTTTCAGGTTCATTCGCGGCTATTTCTTCAATATCCATGCCACCTGCAGATGAGGCAACCATCACCACACGGTCTAATGCTCGATCGACTAACATGGATAAATATAATTCGCGTGCAATTGGCAGTGTTTGCTCTACCAATACGCGATGCACAGGCTGTCCATCAGGTGCATTTTGATAAGTGACTAAGTTTTTGCCTAGTAAGCTGCCCGCTGTTGCTTGTGCTTCAGCAGCAGAAGTGACTAGTTTAACGCCGCCAGCTTTCCCGCGACCACCTGCATGTACTTGTGCTTTAACCACCCAGGCATTGCCTGCAATTTCTTTGGTCGCCGCTGCAGCGGCTTCTTCTGATTGCACTGTTTCACCGATAGGGGTGGCGATGCCGTATTGCTGTAGAAGTTGCTTCGATTGATATTCGTGTAAATTCATTATGTTGATAATTTTTTGATTGTTTATACTAGCTTGTATTTTCTCGCAAAAGAGCGTTTGAGGCTAGTAAAAAGCACTTAAACAAAAGCCACAGCGTTTAAACTGTGGCTATGTTGTTACTTTTGCGAACTATGGATGTGATTTACAAATCTTGTTCCCAAGCATTGCCATACAGTTGATTGCCACTTTTATACAGAAACATTTGGAACATGCTGGTAAACCACATATAAGCAGAGGCAATGCTATAGCCAATGCCACCAATAATAGTGAACCAAGCAAAGTGTGGACTGAGCTTTGTTAACCACCAAGACATCACATCAATAATGAGGAAGGCGAACGGAATCGCAATCACAATCATTTTTCTGCGTTTCGGAATGTTGACCGCAAAGCTAAAAATAAACGCCATGAAAAAGAAAATAAAACTGATGCCGAATAGATGAATATGTGACACACGGGTTAGCCCACTAATGCTAGCGCCTTGGTCAGTTTCTGCAACACTTTGCACTTCTTTATAGTTGGTGAAGTTAGGAATACCTGGAATTTGGCTGTGGCACATGGTGCAATGTTGCGCAAAGACTGCTTTGTAATGTGTTTCCCATTGCGCTTCTGGAGCACCTGCTTCTGCCCACTTAATAATATCTTGACGCACTTCAATTGGCGCCTTATCTTGCATTGAGCCATTTAACTTAGCCGCTAAAGTACTACCAGAGCGATCTCCATAATAGCTATAAACAATATCGTTAATTGACAAGCCTACTTTGCCGTCTGCCATGCCATGCGTTAGCATAATTTGTAAACCAGCCATGCAAAGACCAATGCCAATCACAAGTAAATAGCCAGCAAAAAGCGCTTTAATTGGTGCCGGCATATTCGGCAGGTTTAACCATGTCATATTAGATTGAGTGTATTTCATCTTTTCAGCCTTATGTAAAATTTAAGGAAATAATAGCATTCATTCAAATAATCAACCAATCAAATAAAGCGAGAAAAATCGCTTAGTTCATATCACACAGCGTCACTGAGTGAGCTGTTATAATTTACTTTTATTTTTTAGTAGCAGATTATTTCATGCGTTTAGTTGTTCAAGGTCGCGCGCTGAGCGTTGCCCACCTTACCCATATTCATCGCTTAATCGGCGGCAATACCCAATTTATGCAAATAGGCGAATTTGCCTATTACTTGCCAGTCCATTCCTCGGACATTGAAGCGGTTAAATTGTTCTGCGCAGAGCAGCAGATTGATTGTGCTTTAGTGCCAAATGGTCAGGTATTGAGCAAATTTGGCTTATGCGTCATGGATATGGATTCGACGTTAATCGCCATTGAATGTATTGATGAAATTGCCGATATGATGGGCATCAAGCCACAAATTGCAGAGATTACCGAAGCAGCCATGCGCGGCGAATTAGATTTTGCTGAAAGCTTAAAAAAGCGGGTTGCTTTGCTCAAAGGCTTAGATGAAAGCGCATTGCAACGCGTGATTGATGAGCGTCTAAAGCTGAATCCTGGTGTGCTAGATTGGGTAAAAGCGTGTAAAGCAAATAATATCAAAACCATGGTGGTGTCAGGTGGGTTTACCTTCTTTGCTAATCACGTAAAAGCATTATTAGGTTTGGATTATGCAGTTTCTAATGTATTAGAAATTATTGATGGTAAGTTGACTGGCAAAATTGTTGGCGATATTGTTGATGCTAAACGTAAAGCGGATGAGTTAATCAAATTGCGCGACCAATTAGGCTTAAAAGCATCACAAACCATTGCGATTGGTGATGGCGCGAATGATTTGAAAATGATGGCTGTGGCGGAAGTTGGCGTGGCTTATCATGCTAAGCCAGTCGTGCAGGAACAGGCGACTTATGCGTTGAACTTTGTTGGGTTGGAGGGTGTGGTTGGGTTGTTGATGGCTTAAGAAGCAGAACGCATTGCGTCGTATGAAAGATTCATGACTTTCTCAATAAGTCGCTTTTCGCGCGACGGCGACCCTATTTCTTTTGCTTGTCCAAAAGAAATAGGGGGAAGAAAAGGCTACCCCGTCGCCTCGACCTAAAGGTTTCCCTGCGCTACTCAGCAAGCAAGGTGTCTGCGGAACTCGCCATATATAAAACAACATGGCTCAAACAGTCCTCGACGAAACCCCCTTGCTTACTTCCGTTGCTCGGCGTGGCTAAAGGGGGCGTAAACCCAATCGAAGATTCATCATTGAATCACTGAATGACAACTTTCTAAGTTGGGTTTGACTTACCTCCCTTTATCAAGCTGAGTAGCGCAGACAAAATAAGATGAAGGCGAGAACTGTTTGAGCTCCGCGACAGACCACGATTTGTGTGGTCTGTTAGGGCGAGTTCCGCAGCCGCTTATTTTGTTGAGCAACGGAAGGAACCCGAAGGGCTTGATAGCAGGGTGTGTGTTTCTTTGGTTACTTTCTTTAGCACAAGCAAAAGAAAGTGACTAGGTGTCGGGCTAACCCCGACCTGTTCTATCTAGCTTAATTATTATGATTTATCTAAGAATTAGAATTTTTTAGTTATCCATGAAAGTTATAAGATGATAACAAGCACACAAATTTCTTGTCGCAGCAACATATATATTAAACCGTCTCACCATTCAAATAAGCCAACTCCATCTCAGTAAACCCAGCTTTCCGTCTAGCCTCCATATTAAAAGGCGGCCTTAATTTTGGCGCTTTATATTGTTGGCATAAGCTTTCAAAAGTAGCGACGGGCTCTAAATCACGCTCTTGGCATAGATAATTAAACCAATGATTGCCAATAGCAACATGCCCAATTTCATCGCGTAAGATAATATCTAAAATTTCTGCGGCTGGTTGGTCGCCTGCTTGGGCGATTTTATTGCGGATGGCGGGGGTGGCGTCTAAGCCGCGGGCTTCCATTGTTCTCGGGACTAAGGCCATGCGCGCGAGTACATCTTCTTGTGTGCGTTCTACCATTTCCCATAGCGCGTTATGGCCTGAGAAATCACCATATTCATAACCTAGTGTTTTAAGGTGGTCGTTCAATAACGTGAAGTGGTAGGCTTCTTCTGCGGCGACTTTTAGCCAATCTGCATAGTATTGTTCTGGCATATCAGCAAAGCGCCAAACGGCATCTAAGGCTAAATTAATAGCATTAAATTCAATATGGCAGAGTGCGTGAATAAGTGCTGCGCGACCTTCTTCTGAGCGCATGGAGCGTTTTTTAACTTCTAATGGTGCAACCAGTTCAGGTTTACTAGGGCGTCCAGGAATGGGTTTATCCCCAAATTGATTCACATTAAGCTGCGCTTGAGTATCGAGAGCAACTTGTTTTTCAAGGTAGGCTTTTTGTAAGCCAGCAACGCCATTTGCTTTGCGGGTAGGGTCGTCAGTAAGCAACCAGTTGAGTGCGCTTTGGCGCAACTCAATGGCCTCTAAGTAGCAAGTGTTTGTAGACAAAATGTAGTTTAAGTTTTTATTATCGGATTAGCGCTAATCGTTAATTAAGTGGAATAAAGTCCAAAATACCCGCTTTCATATCAGGTACCAATAAATATTGCTCATCTTTGGTAATCGCAATATCTGCTGCTGATTGATAACCTTCTTTTAAAAGACTGACATCACCATTCATATTCATGCTATACACTTTGCCTGATTTCCAATCGCTGACGTACATTGTACCGTTGCTATGATGCACAACACCATCGCCGCCGCCAAAGTTAGCTTCAGAAATATCGGTTAACGCTTTGTTGCTTTGATTATATTGATAGAGGATGCCTGAAGTGAAATCGACAAAGATTAAGTAATCGCCAGTATCGTCAGCGAGTAAACCATTGGGCGCCATGACGCGCTCATCTTGCTTACCATCAACTAACAATGTCGTGTTGCCTTGTGCATCAATTTTATAGATTGCACCACCTTTTCCTGTGCCCATGATGTCGCCACTGTCACTGACATAAAGATTGCCTTTAGGGTCAGCTTCTAAATCATTTAAAAACTGAGGTGGATTAGCAAAAGCACTGGCTTCTACAAAAGTAGATAATTGCGCGGGTGATTCATTTAACGTCACTTTTAGCACTTTAGTTTTGTCTGCGATATAAAGGTTATCACCAATAATGGCGAGCCCTTTAGGGTCGTCTAAACCTTTGACTAGAGTGCTGACTTTACCATCACGGATGACGCTGATTTGGCCATCACCATCTTTATCAAATTCATTAATTTCTGATACATAAATAGCGCCGTCAGTCGCTTGAACCACAGACTCTGGTGTGAGGAGCTTAGTCACTTTTTCTAAGGAGGGAGATTCTGCAGATATGCATGCTGTATTCAATAAGGCTAAAACAACGACTAATTTCTTCATAATGAATTCCGTTTTAAATTAAATGTGTAAGGCTAATAGTAAAAAGTTTCTGATGGCAATTTATCTAAAGTATTACACAACTCGCCCGCTTTAATTGGCGTATTTTTGTCTAAAGCGCTCAAGAAAGCTTGATCAGCCAACAATGCTTCAATAGTTTGATTCATTGCACTGATATAACCTTTTTCTATAAAGAATTTTGGTGTGCTGCTCAAGAGGCCTAATTGTTCAGTTTCTCTTCTGACTTGGGTAATAGGGTCGCCAGCATTGGTATAAGCACGCGCAATAAATTCGGTATAAAAAACACGTAATTGCGCATTATAAAAAACATTAGGCTCTAATAATAAGACGACACTCGCTTCGCTATTGGCGCTACATTCATTGATATTACTAAAGCGCGTTTGTAGTGCTGACATGGCCGCTTTTTCTGCTAAAGGACCTTTCATATGCCATACATCCAGATAAGGATGCAAGAGGCGGACTGGATGAAAGTAATTTCTTTTTGCAATATGAACGACAATATTGCCGGATTGTGGGTTTGCTGCTGCATAGCCAAAAGGTATGTAGCTAATTGAAAGTAGTGCAGCTGCTAGAATAAGTTTTGTCATTTTATTTCCATTTCTTTGTTCGTTTAACGTTGCTTGTAAGTAATGCGATAAATATAATTTGCTCTATCGTCCGACACATAAAGTGCGCCGTCTGGGCCAACCACAACATCGACGGGTCTTCCCCAAGCTTGATTGTTATTCAGCCAACCTGTTGCAAAATCAACTGCTTTGATGGGTTTGCCTTGTTTAAATTGAACGCGAACCAGTTTATAACCACTTAATTGCTCGCGATTCCAAGACCCATGTAATGCGACAATGGCATCGCCTTTAAATTCAGTCGGAAAGTGACTCTTGTTTAAAAAAGTAATACCAATCGGTGTTGAATGCGATGTGAGCATGATGGCAGGAGGCATAGCTTGTTGGCAGAAATTTTCAGGCCCTGGAAAGTTAGGGTCAGTCGTCATGTCGCCACTTTGATTGCCCCAACAATGCGGCCAGCCATAATTGCCACCGCGTTTAATTTCATTAATATGCTCTGGCGGCAATGCATCGTTGATTTGGCCGCCTTTGCTATCTGAGCGCATATCAGCACCATTATTGGTTGCAAACATCGCTTTGGTTTCTGGATGCCAAGCAAAGCCTTGTGTGTTTCTTAAACCACTCGCCCAAATTGGAGGTAGAGCGGTGTGCTTTCCAACTACAGCTAACGCGCCAGATGGTTTTCCATCAATGGTATAACGTAATAGCGTTGCACGTGTTGGGTCTGCTTCATTGCAGACATTACAGCTAGAGCCAATATTGAAATATAGATGATTATCTGGGCCTAATTTAACGGTTTTGACCGTATGCCCCCCCGTGGCTAAACCACTAATAAAGGGCGTAGGCGCAGACCATTTATTATTTTGGTTAGTGAGTTTCACAATGCCATCTTGATTCGCTACCAATAAATCATCCTCAACAAATGCTAAGCCATTCGGTGCATTTAAATCAGAAGCGATGGTTGTTGGTGCTTCAGCAATTCCATCGCGATTAGCATCCGTTAGCATGAGCACTTGATTACTTTTGGAGGAGGAGACGAGTAATTTGCCGTCTGGTGAGAAGGCCATCATGCGTGGCGCGACATCTAATTTAGCGTAAATATTGGCTTCAAAGCCTGCAGGTAATTTCAAGTTTAACGTTGTTGGCGCTTCTGCCGCACAAGTTAAAGACGGCATGATGCTACACATCGCTAACGCAAAATAACTCTTAATTTTATAGATGAAAATTTCAATCATATTGATCTCTTTATATCACTTTACTAAGTGAGGACATCAGACCAAATATTGGTTGCCCAAGCATTGGCATATTGTCCCTCCTGCTCAGATGGCTTTGCTGATAAGCCACCACCTTCTTCGGAGACCATGATTTTTTTACCTGCATCATAGCGGTAGACATTGGCAACATGTATCGCTCGTTTGTCATCGACAAAGCTATAGCAAGTATTGGCAAAAACGGGCTCTGGATCAGGTAGCCTGCCCTGCATCAGCTCAACAATGGCGCTAGCACAGACGCGTGCTTGAGAGGTCGCCATGTGTGCTGATTTAGGTAAACCAGCAGCTACACTATCGCCAATCACGTGCACATTAGGCACTCGTTTAGACTCGTAAGTTAAAAAGCTGACTTCACACCAAGGGTAATCTGGTTCTAATAAGTCTGCAATTTGCGCAGGCTTACCTGCACGTTGTGGCGGAATAATATTGAGTACATCGGCTTTAACGGTTTCGAAGTCAGTCGACACTGTTTTAGTCGCCACATCGACATCGATAATGCTGCTATTCGGCCTGTAATCAATGATGGCTTTATAGTCGGTTTCCCATACTTTAGAGAATAAGCCTTTTTTAGACACGATGTCAGGATTGGCGTCCAGCACAATCACTTTGCTTTTAGGTTTATGTGTTTTGAAATAGCTAGCCACTTGGCATGTGCGCTCATATGGGCCTGGTGGGCAACGGAAAGGCAATTTCGGTACGCTCAACACAAATACGCCACCATCAGGCATCGCTTCAAGTTGCTTGCGCAAGTTAACCGTTTGCCAACCAGCTTTCCAAGCATGCGGTATTTTTTCCTGTGCGGCAGCGCTTTGTAAGCTAGGTAAATCCTCATAAGTAAAGTCAACGCCTGGTGCAACAATGAGCCTGTCATAACTAACTTCACCACGCTTCATGTTGACTTTTTTACGAGTGGTATTAATGGCAGTCACTTCATCTTGCACCCAGTTAATGTCGTAATTGTTCTGAATGGCATCATAGCCAAAGGTTAAATCATTAATACTTTTGCTACCGCCCAACACTAGGTTGCTCAATGGGCATGAAACAAATTGTGATTGCTTTTCAATCACGGTTACTGCAATTGTATTATTGCTCCACATGCGAATATATTTAGCTGCCGTCGTACCTGCATAGCCGCCACCAATAATGACAACATGACCAATCGGTTGCTTTGTTCCTATTCCAAATGCAGGGCTAGAAAGTAATAAGCTGGTTGCGCCTAGACTGGCAGCTTTAATAAAAGTGCGCCTATCGAATGGTAGCTTATCCAACATTTGTTTGCGTTTACTCATGAATCGTCTCCAGCACTTGGGGTTGTAATGCAGGACTTGTTATGCGTTTTTGCTGAGAAAAATAATGGGCTAGCTGTTCAATTTCATTGTTATTGAGCCCCGCTGCATGATGGTGCATCACGGTGCTTGAACGACTATTGTTTTTGAATGCTTGCATTTGGGCAATAAAGTGCGTTGCATCTAAATTAGCAAGTACTGGTGTGGTGCTGTGACTATTACCATTTGTGCCATGACAGGCGGCACACGAAGCAGCCAACGTGCGGGTATGAATCTCTGCTGTGGTTAATGTTTCAGCTGAGTGGGCGATAGAGCAATTTAAGAATAAAGCTGTACAGCCGACAAGACTAGATAAAACAGAATTGATTGTTATGCGGAGCATGGTGTTTTAACCTTGATTTTTTCGATTAAAACACCATTCTAACCATAAATAGGTGATTTGTATGTGACTGCAAACACCTTGTTAATTAGCAGTATTCGCCTTTACAACCATCATCTTTAACACCTAATGTTTTTAGGAAAGTAATCATTTTTTCATCACCTTCATCACGGAAAAACTGGATTAAAGACAAGTCATTTCTTAATTTGATATTCACGTCAGCACCACTCTTTGCTAACAGCGTTAACATATCAGTCATTCTATTAAATGCAGCTAAATGAAAAGCAGTGTGCTGTGCATTTGGTTGCATATAGTCTAACTCAGCACCTTTGCTAATCAGATATTTAACCACTTCTAATTGATTGGTATTCGCTGCCATCTGCAATGGACTCCAGCCAAATATCTTTTCATTGACTACTTTAGCGTCAGCATTGACATACTGTTGAACAGTTTTGAGTTGGCCTTGTATTAAAGCTTCTCTCCAGATGGCTTCGTCATCATCCGTCATTGCTGCAGCGTTAAAAGATAAGCATAAAGCCATTGCTAGTAAAACTGTTTTAATCCATTGCATATTGTCATTCTCCAAGCTAAATAATTATTATAAAAATACTATTTTACAAAACGCTTTTTTATAAAGCGCTATCTTACTAGTGCGTTGATTTACAAAAAATACTAACCAACAAAATGCCTTGCATTGCGGAACATCCGCATCCAAGGTCCATCTTCTTGCCATTCATCAGGATGCCATGAATGCTGTACTGCTCTAAATACCCGTTCTGGATGAGGCATCATAATACTAAAACGCCCATCTGTCGTGGTAAATCCCGTCAAGCCTTGCGGCGATCCATTTGGGTTAAACGGATACATCTCAGTTGCCGTTGACGTGTGATCAACATAGCGCACCGTTGCTAATTTGTTTGCCAGTGTAGCATTGACAGCAGATTCGTCAGAAAATTCAGTAAAACCTTCACCATGTGCAATTGCAATTGGCATGCGGCTTCCAGCCATGCCATTAAAGAACAGCGAAGGAGACTCTAAAACCTCGACCATGGCAAAGCGTGCTTCAAACTGCTCTGATTTGTTACGCACAAAATGCGGCCAATGATCAGCGCCAGGAATAATGCTATGCAAGTTACTCATCATTTGACAACCATTGCAAACGCCGAGCGCAAATGAATCGTTACGGTTAAAGAAGGCGCTAAATTCTTCTCTTGCGCGAGTGTTGAATAGAATTGACTTTGCCCAACCTTCACCAGCACCAAGCACATCGCCATATGAGAATCCACCGCAAGCCACTAAGCCAGCAAAATCTTGTAATGATACCTTGCCAGAAATAACATCGCTCATGTGAACGTCGACGCTATTAAAGCCTGCTCGGTCAAAAGCCGCGGCCATCTCCGTTTGGCCATTGACGCCTTGCTCACGCAAAATCGCCATATTCGGTCGAGCGCCTTTGTTGATATAAGGCGATGCAATATTTTCATTGAGATTAAAAGTAAGATGCGGCTGTATGCCAATATCAGCATCATTTAAGATACGGTCATATTCTTGCTTTGCGCAAACTGGATTGTCGCGCAAGCTTTGCATATGGAACGTGGTTGCGGACCACATGCGATGTAAATTAATGCGTGTATCTGTAAAGGTAATATCACCTTTGCTAATCATAATTTCATTGTTATTGGTAACGCTAGCAATGCGATAAACACAATTGCCGAGTGTGCTATTTAACTGAGACAAAATGGATTCAACTTCGCTGCTGCGGACTTGAATTACAGCACCTAATTCTTCATTAAATAATGCACTAATCATATCGCCTTGCAACGCACTTATGTCAGCCTGTAAGCCACAATGCCCAGCAAACGCCATTTCAGCTAAGGTGGCAAATAAGCCGCCATCACTACGGTCATGGTAGGCCAATAATTTGCCATCGCTATTCAAAGCTTGAATTTGACTAAAGAAAGCTTTTAATTGCGCAGGGTTGTCGACATCAGGCGCAGTATCACCGATTTGACCATACACTTGCGCTAATGCTGAGCCGCCCATGCGGTTTTTACCATTGCCAAGATCAATTAAGATTAATTCAGTTTCAGCTAAGTCTGTTCTTAGTTGTGGCGTTAATGTTTTACGTGCATCGCTGGTGTTTGCAAAAGCCGTCACGACTAGAGAAATCGGTGAGGTGACGGCTTTTTTATTGCCTTCATCTTCCCACACTGTTTTCATGCTCATTGAATCTTTACCAACAGGAATGCTAATGCCAAGCGCAGGGCACAATTCCATGCCGACTGCTTTTACCGTACTAAATAAAGCGGCATCTTCGCCCTCATGTCCTGCAGGCGCCATCCAGTTAGCCGATAATTTTAAATTGCCAATGTCGCTAATTAAGCTAGCCGCAATATTAGTAATCGCCTCACCAATCGCCATACGACCAGAAGCTGGCGCGTCGATTAAGGCTAATGGTGCGCGTTCGCCAATGGCAAAAGCTTCACCTGCGTTGGTTTCAAATCCTGCCGTGGTAACCGCCACATCAGCCACTGGCACTTGCCATGGGCCAACCATTTGATCTCGTGCAATTAAACCAGTCACACTGCGGTCGCCAATGGTGATAAGGAAGGTTTTATCTGCTACACCAGGTAAATGTAAAACGCGAGCTGCTGCTTCTTTTAAATCAATGTTACTCGTATCAAACGAGGCTAATTTTTTGCTAATACTGCTAACATCACGCGTCATTTTAGGCGGTTTGCCTAAGAGGACAGATAAATCCATATCAACAGGCTTATTATCAAAGTGGCTATCTTCTACCGTTAAATGACGTTCTTCTGTCGCCACACCAACTACCGCAAACGGGCAACGCTCGCGTTCGCATAGTGATTCAAATAAGGGCAAATCTTCTTGAGCAACGGCTAATACATAACGTTCTTGCGCTTCATTGCTCCACAGCTCGCGTGGGCTCATGCCAGGTTCTTCGTTATGTACATCACGGAGCTGAAATATTGCACCGACTTCAGCATCATTGACTAATTCAGGGAAGGCGTTAGAAATACCACCAGCGCCGACATCATGAATGCTGACAATTGGATTGTTGTCACCCATTTGCCAACAGCGGTCAATCACTTCTTGCGCACGACGTTGCAACTCTGGATTGCCGCGTTGCACTGAATCAAAATCTAAATTCTCAGTATTCGCGCCCGTATCCATACTAGATGCCGCGCCACCACCTAAGCCAATCAACATCGCTGGGCCGCCAAGTTGAATCAATGCAGCGCCTGCTGGAATTTTGCTTTTAAATGAATGGCTATCTGAAATATTACCAACGCCACCTGCCAACATGATTGGTTTATGGTAACCACGGACTTCTGGTTTGCCTTTACTGTCAGGCACATCTAATTCAAAAGTACGGAAATAACCAGCAATATTGGGGCGACCAAATTCGTTGTTGTAAGCCGCGCCGCCTAATGGTCCATCGATCATAATTTGCAGCGGACTAGCGATGCGGCTTGGTTTGCCATAGGCTTTTTCCCAAGGTTGTGGCAAGTTTGGCAAGTTCAGATTGGATACGGAAAAGCCAGTTAATCCTGCTTTTGGTTTAGAGCCAATGCCCGTTGCACCTTCATCACGAATTTCACCGCCCGCACCAGTGGCTGCGCCAGCAAAAGGTGATATGGCTGTTGGATGGTTATGCGTTTCTACTTTCATTAAGTAGTGCATATTGTCTTCGACAAATTGGTAACTATTATCTTGGCTCGGGTAAAAGCGTTTGGTTTTTTGTCCTGCTACAATAGACGAGTTATCAGAGTAAGCAACGACTGTGTGACCTGGGTTAAGTTTGTGGGTATTGCGTATCATGCCAAATAGCGAAATATCTTGCTGCACGCCATCAATCACCCAATCAGCATTAAATATTTTATGGCGACAATGCTCAGAGTTGGCTTGCGCAAACATCATGAGTTCTACATCAGTTGGGTTGCGCTTCATTTTGATATAGTTTTCAACCAAATACTCAACTTCATCAGGTGAAAGTGCCAAGCCCATATCATTATTAGCGGCTTCTAGTGCGACCTTACCGCCTTGTAAAATATCGATGGTGTTTAGTGGTTTAGGGCCTGCGTGATGGTAAAGCTTTTCTGCATCGGCTAATGCAGGCAACACCGTTTCTGTCATGCGATCATGAATAGCAGCGATCAATGCAACTTTTTCACTCGCATTTAATGGCTCGCCATTGTGTGTCGTTACATAATAAGCCACGCCACGTTCTAAGCGTAATAAGCTGGTTAAGCCACAGTTATTCGCAATATCGGTTGCACGTGACGCCCAAGGTGAAATCGTGCCAATACGCGGAATCGTTAACAATAATTCGCCTGCTGGCGCTTCTACTTTTCCGCTTGGGCCATAACTTAAAATTTGCGCTAATGTATTTTGTTCAGTTGCATTTAATGCGTTTTCGCTAAATGCAAAATGCATTAATTCAGCATAAATATGCTGAATACTCGGTGCGCTTTCTTTAAGCGAAGCATAAAGTTTATCTAAACGAAATTGTGAAAGAGCGGGGGCGCCGCGAAGGCTTAAAAAGTGCGTTTGATTTGACATTGAAGGCGTTGGAAACTTAATTAAATTTCAATCCATTATTTTAGCAGAAAGCAGCTATCAGCTCATCAAAAAATTATTTTCTTTAATGGAGCGGCTATCGCTGATGTTGACGTTATTTTATTGTGCTAATAGCCGCACACCATTTGCAATCATTTCGATGGCATAAGTGCCTGTAAATACGGCGACCACTCTGCCGAATATCTCTACGTAGCGGTTGAGTAATCGTTCATTACTCTTTTTTAATGGGTCGTGAATAAACTTGAATAAAATCAATGAGATTAACGAACCGAAAACGGCAATTGTAATCGCTAAAATCGCTTCATTTTTTGGGAGAGATGAACCGATTAATACGCTGGCGCTTAACGTGCCTGGCGCAATCATAAAAGGCATGGCGATAGCGCCGGCAATATGTTCTGGATCACCTCGTGTTTCCAGTAGGGTAATTTGACCTGAAAAAACAGCTTTGATGCCGATCATTAAAAAGACGATGCCACCAAATATGAGAAAGGAAGCAAAGCGTACTTTAAAAATGTCTTCAAAGATGCTTTCACCCGCAATGGCAAAAATAACAAAAGCGATAAAGCTAATGACATGCGCTCTGACAATGACTTTGTTAAATTCATTAAAAGAGAGATCTCTGATTAATTGAATGAGGTAAACGCTCATCAAAAAGGGATTTAACAGAATGAAGAGTATTGAAGAAGCTTTAAATATTTCCATTGCTTTAAAGTGTTGTGCCTTGTTGTGATTGGCTCACTATCATAACAAATCTAAAGCGCGCAGTAAGCTCTTGTGTTTATTTGCATGGAAGGCAAGCGCTAAATAGCGCTTGTTTGGCTGCCGTTTAAAAGCCTAGCGCTCTTGCGCCTTGATAAAAGATAAGGCTGACTAACCAAGCCAGCCCTAATGACCAAGCAATGGATAGCCACATAAAAGCACTGCTTTTGGATTCAGTTTTAAGGGTAGCAATTGTAGAAAGACAAGGCGTATAAATTAAGCTAAACAACATAAAACTCATGCCTTGTACCCAATCGAGGTTTTGTGCCATTTGGCTAATCAAGGCATCGCCTTGTAAGCCGTAAATAACCGCCAGCGAGCCAACAACGATTTCTTTAGCAACAAAACCAAAAATAAGGGCAATCGCAAGGTGAGTATCAATGCCAATTGGATCTAGTATTGGTGCAAATAAAGTGCCAATTTGACCTGCATAAGTATCAACGCTTGCGGAGGGGACATTGCTTGGAAAGTTAGTTAATAGCCAAACCATGACCACACCAAAGATAATGAATTTAGAGGCGCGGATTAAAAAGTGCCTAACTTCTTGCCAGCCTCTCGCCCAAATTTGATGGGCGGTTGGAAAGCGATACGGAGGGAGCTCTAAAATAAAAGGCTCGTTGCTGACAAAGCGGCCTTTAAAGATAAGCGCGGTAATAAAGATGGTGAATAAACTCATCATGTAGAGAGAAAGCATGACCCACGCTGCTTGGCTAGGTTTAAACAACACCGCAATCATGAAAATAAAAATTTGTAAGCGTGCAGAACATAAAGACAATGGAATAGTCAGCATGGTCAGTAAACGCATGCCTCTAGAGCGCATGACGCGTGTGCCCATTAGTGCAGGTACGTTACAACCAAAACCCATTAACACCATGACAAAACCACGGCCATCTAAGCCAAGTTTTGCCATAAAAGCATCCATTAAAAAAGCGGCTCGGGATAGATAGCCACTGTCTTCGACCATGCTCATCACTAAGAAAAATAAAATAATAATCGGTACAAAAGCCGCGACTGTGCTGACACCGTTGAAGATGCCGTCTAATAATAAACCGTTTAGCCAAGTAGGTGCTGTTGATAATAGCGGGTCAAGAATGACGGTTCGCGTTTGATCGAACAACCAAGCCATTGCATCTTGCAGTGGTGCGCCAACAGTAAAAATAAACTGGAAAAGAAAAAATATCGAGATGATAAAAATGGGTAGACCAAACCACGGATGTAGCAATACTTTGTCGATATTGTCGGTCGTTTTGTTATTCAGTGTTGTTGGAATTTGCACGGTATTATTAACAATCGCTTGCATTTCCAATTCAATTTGATTATCTGCTTCTAAACGCTTTGCAACCTCATCGGCATTCATCTTTGGCGTATTTTGATTAATCACTTCTGCCATTTTTTGCAGCAGTGAAGGGCAGCCGTCGCCATATTTAGCACTTAATTGTAATGTTGGCATATTGATATGCGCTGCCATTGCGGCAGCATCAATCGTGATGCCCGCACGCTTCGCTTCATCTTGCATATTGAGCAATAAAATAGCAGGAATACCCAAGTTGCGAATTTGCAATGCAAGTGATAGCTGACGATCAATTTGAGTAGAATTGAGCACGATGCAAACTAAATCAACTTCGTTATTACTTAAAAAATGACGAACCACTTGCTCATCATCAGAGAATCCATGTAAGTCATAAAGACCAGGTAAATCAATTAGTTCGGCAATATGGCTGCCCGCTAAAATTTTGGCGCTCATTAAATCGACAGTGATGCCAGGCCAATTGCCTACACGAGCCGAGGCTCCAGAAAGGCGATTGAATAAAGTGGATTTGCCAGTATTTGGCATGCCAAGCAAGGCGATTCTTTTCATTGTTGAGTATCTATTAAGTGTCTTGTTAAATGATGTTATTGGGTGGCGTTTATTGCTTTTACTGATTAAATGTGGGCGCTACCATACCTACTCAGTCACTTGAATCAGCTTTGCTTCAGACTCTCTCAATATAATATCGGTTGAACCAATTCTAACGTGCAGCGGGCCATTGAAATTAGCCTTACGCATCACTTGGATTTGCTTGCCGACACGAAACCCTAAAGCAATTAAACGCTGCATTAATGGTTGATCAACATTGATAGCGTCAATGCCACTTATCGTAGCAAAAGCACCAGACTGTAAGTTGTTTAGCAAACGCATGACTAGTTGGATGGTTGAGAATAAGAATGGTTCTTATTATTACATAATTTTTTAAATAATGTCAGTGTTCTAGTTATAAATCCTAGCCGCAAAAAAAGCTTGCAAGAGCAAGCTTTTTTTATTGAGTTAAGCACGTAAATTATTTGCTACCTGGGACAACGATTTTTGCTTTTTCTTTTAAGCCTAACATCAATTGTTCAAGTTTACGTTGTTGCAATGTACGTTTTAAACCGTCTTTTGCTTTATCGTAAGCTGGCACTTGTGTTGCACGGCTATCGTTAAGTTTGATAACGTGCCAGCCAAACTGTGTTTGTACTGGAGCAGCAACTGTCGCCCCTTTTTTAAGTTTAGATACGGCATCACCAAATTCAGGAACCATGCCTGCTGGTGAGAACCAACCTAAGTCACCACCGTTTTCTTTTGAGCCTGGGTCAAGTGATTTTTCTTTTGCAATTTTTGCAAAATCAGCACCTTTGTTCAGTTGCGCCATTACATCATTAGCCTCTGCTTCAGTTTTAACCAAGATATGTTGCGCTTTATATTCTTTATCACCCAACTCTTTTTTATATTGCTCATAGGCTGCTTTAGTATCTGCATCTAAAACAGGATTTTTTTCCATGTAGTCAGCTAAAAAAGCATTCGTGACTAATTTGCGCTCACCGATTTCTGCTGCAATTTTAATGTCTGACTTTTTATCAAAGCCTTTTTTTATTGCTTCTTGATAAGCCAACTCAGTGCCAATCAGTTCGTTCAGCACTGCATTTTTTAGCCCTTCACCTTTTTGACCGCGTGCTTCAGCATCCTTCATGATGAAATCAACCCATGATTGTTTAATAGGCTTGCCATTGACGGTTGCTGGGTCAGCAGCATAGGCAGTAGCAGTCAGCGAAAGTGCAGTGAAAGCTGCCATTGCGATTAATAATTTATTCATTTTAATGAGCTTCCTTAATTGTTAAAAGTAACTACGGTTAGTATCTGGGGTCAGTTGGCGAAATTGCAATAATGCTTATCGCATGAATTTGTTGCGGAATTAAGTCATTAAGCGCTTGATAAATTAAACGATGTCGCATTATCTGCGATTTTTGTGAAAAATGCGAGCTAGCGATTTTAAGTGAAAAGTGACCACCGCCATTATTACCCGCATGACCCGCATGTGCTGCGCTGTTGTCTTCAATCTCCAACGTGATTGGGTTGAAAACAGCTAGTCTATCTTTTATCGTATCAATTAATTTCATCATGTTTTTAAGCGTTACGTTTTAGGGTAATGTTTTTCGGAAAGGTTTAACTGACACTTGATTGTAAACGCCTGCTGCCACATAAGGATCTGCATCTGCCCATGCCTGTGCGGCATGTAGGTTGTCAAATTCTGCAACGATTAAGCTGCCAGAAAAACCTGCTGGTCCAGGGTCGTTGCTGTCTATTGCTGGAAATGGACCTGCTAGCAGTAATTGTCCAGCAGCTTGCAATGCAGTCAATCGTGCTAAATGCGCTGGTCGTGCTTGCATGCGCTTTTCAAGACTATTCGGCGTATCTTCCGCAATAATGGCGTACCACATGATTTTTCCTTACTGTTTACCTTCTGCTGGCTCTATTAAATAGTCTTTGAGTGCGATTGTTTGCGCAATCATAAAGACAAACATCATCGATGTAACGCCAAACAGTTTAAAGTTAACCCAAGTATCTTCGCTGTAATGTTTGAAAACATAGATATTAACAAATCCAAGCACAATTAAAAACGTTATCCAAAGCCAATTGAGTTTTTGCCAAATATGCGCAGGTGGATTGAGCATTTTCCCCATCATTTGCTGAATTAAATTTTTCTTGAAAAAGAAATTAGAAATGAGTAGAGCAGCCGCCATTAACCAATACAAAACGGTTGGTTTCCACATAATGTAAGTTTTGTCATGCAATAACAGTGTGATGCCGCCAAGAATGCTAATGA
Source organism: Betaproteobacteria bacterium (assembly GCA_022599515.1). Lineage (GTDB taxonomy): Bacteria > Pseudomonadota > Gammaproteobacteria > Burkholderiales > Methylophilaceae. The sequence continues at coordinate 9,088 of JAHZMC010000044.1, read as the reverse complement.
TAGCGCCATTAATCATCAGCATCTTTTCGACTTTGCCATGACGCAGTTTGCTATAAACAATCATCGCAATGGTTGCGCCAATGGCTATCGCAGTTGCAATAAAGATATCGTATAGCTTGAAACCGATAAAAAATAAGATGACTGGAAATAAATCAAAAAATACCTTCATGCTGACTTTCGCTTTTTCATTAACCCATGTTTTCGGGCAGTTGAGGTTACAACGATAGGAATAAGCACTTGGATGACGTAAAATATAAACATCATTTAATGTTAAGTTTTAATGCCTGCCACTATCGATCTACATTGTCATTCTACCATTTCTGACGGATTATATTCACCAGAAGAGCTTGTTGCGTATGCCCATGCGCAAGGGGTGAAAGTGTTGGCACTAACCGATCATGATGATATGGGTGGTTTGAGCCGCGCGCGTAGAGCCGCTGAGCAACACGGGATGCAGTTTATTAATGGTGTTGAAATCTCTGTGACTTGGAAAAAGCGCACCTTACATATTGTGGGCTTAAAGGTTAATCCTGACTATGCGCCATTAAAAGCGGCTTTAGATGCTGTCAAGCAGGGACGATTAGACCGTGCAAAATTAATGGCGGAAGGTTTAGAAAAAGTAGGCATCGAAGGTAGCTTTGAAGGCGCGCAAGCGATGGCTGGCAATAGTATTATGACGCGTAGCCATTTTGCGCGCTTTTTAGTCGAAGCTGGTTATGTTAAAGATGTTAAAACCGTGTTCAAAAAATACTTGGTGAAAGGCAAGCCAGGTTTTGTTGAGCATGAGTGGATGACGTTGGAAGAAGCGGTTACGTTAATCAAAGACAGTGGCGGTGTTGCCGTTATCGCACATCCAGGCCGTTATGATTTGGGCCGAACCAATATGCCTTTACTAATGCATCAATTTAGAATGTGTGGTGGTGAAGCGATAGAAGTCGTGACCGGTAGTCACACGCCACCGCAATATAGCCAATTTGCCAAAATCGCCCATCAATTTAGTTTGAAGTCATCGCTTGGCTCTGATTTTCATGGTCCTGGCATGTCTTATATGGCAATGGGGCGCATCGCCGAACTGCCAGCAAACTGCATTCCTGTGTGGCAAGATTGGGAAGAGGGAAAGCATTTAAATTGAAAAAACATTTAAATTAACGATTTAATCATTCATTATGGCGCAATATTTTGTTATTCATGCGGAAAACCCGCAAGCAAGACTCATTAAGCATACAGTAGAAATATTGCGTGACGGTGGTGTCATTGCGTATCCAACCGATTCAAGCTATGCCTTTGGTTGCATGTTAGGCAATAAAGAGGCACAAAATCGCATACGTCAGATTCGACAAGTTGATGATAAACAACTGTTTACGTTAGTCTGCAGCAACCTTAGTGAATTGGCGACTTATGCCAAAGTAGACAATGCGCAATTTCGCTTATTAAAAGCCAACACGCCGGGCGCGTACTCTTTCATCCTAAACGCGACCAAAGAAGTGCCAAAGCGTTTGCAACATCCTAAGCGCAGTGCTGTTGGCATTCGCGTACCCAATCATCAAGTGGTGCAAGCGATTTTAGATGAGTTGGGTGAACCGATGTTGAGCATGACTTTGCAGATTGGTGAGGAAGAGCCAATGAACATTGCTTGGGAAATTCGTGATAAATTAGAACATCAGCTGGATTTGGTGATTGATTCTGAGATTCACCATATCGGGTTTACCACTTTGATTGATTTGACTGAACAGACGCCACAATTGATACGGCAAGGCGTGGCAGACGCGTCACCATTTGGACTATAAAATAGAAACAATTAGATGATGGAATTAACCTTAATACAAAAAATTACGGTATCGGCAATCCCGATTATTTTTGCGATTACCGTACATGAAGCTTCTCATGGTTATGCGGCAAAACACTTCGGCGACTTGACTGCGGAAAAAATGGGCCGGATTACCCTTAATCCGATTAAACATATTGACCCGATTGGCACTATTTTATTACCAGCGCTGACTTTAATGTTAGGAGGTATTTTATTTGGCTGGGCCAAGCCTGTGCCGGTTAACTTTGCTAATTTAAACAATCCTAAAAAAGATATGTTATGGGTAGCTGCCGCTGGGCCAGCTTCTAACTTTATCATGGCAATTTTTTGGGTTTTAGTGCTTAAATATTCGGCTAGCGCGCCAGAAGTCGCCTCTTTCTTTTTGTTAGAAATGAGCAAAGTTGGCATCATGATTAACTTAGTATTAATGGTATTAAATTTATTGCCATTGCCACCATTAGACGGCGGCCGCATTGCAGTCAGTTTGTTGCCGATGGATTTAGCCATGAAATTTTCTCAGATAGAGCGTTATGGCTTCATTATTTTAATCGCCTTATTATTTACAGGCATACTAGGTGAAATTATTTCGCCGATGATTGATTTCTTTGCGCGATTGATATTAAGCATCTTTGCTTAATAATTATTTGTATAATGGCATTATTTTTAAATTATTTATCCACATTAGGTTAATTCATGGCGGTTGAACGCGTTTTATCGGGCATGCGCCCAACAGGTAGTTTACATCTTGGACATTACAACGGCGTGCTGAAAAATTGGCTACGCTTGCAACATGAGCACGAGTGTTTTTTCTTTGTTGCTGATTGGCATGCCTTGACTACTCACTACGACACACCAGAAATTATTGAAGAAAGCGTGTGGGAGATGGTGATTGATTGGCTCGCGGCAGGCGTTGATCCTGCGAGTGCAACGGTATTTATCCAATCAAAAGTGCCTGAGCATGCAGAGTTACATACTTTATTATCAATGATTACGCCATTGAGCTGGTTAGAGCGTGTGCCGACCTATAAAGATCAACAAGAAAAATTAAGCAGTAAAGATTTATCGACTTATGGATTTTTAGGTTATCCGCTGTTACAAAGTGCCGATATTTTGATGTACAAAGCGACGCAAGTGCCTGTTGGCGAAGATCAAATTCCACATATTGAATTTACCCGTGAAATTGCCCGTCGGTTTAACCATATCTATGGCAAAGAAACAGGTTTCGAAGAAAAAGCAGAATCTGCTATTAAAAAATTAGGCAATAAACGCGGCGCTTTATATAACGAAATGCGTAATGCCTACCAAGAAAGTGGCGATGAAGAAGCGCTAGCATCTGCTCGCGCTTTGATTGAAGAGCAACAAGGCATGAGCATGGGCGACAAAGAGCGTTTGCTTGGCTACCTTGAAGGTGGAGGTAAAATCATCTTGATTGAACCTGATTATAAATTAACACCCGCTTCAAAAATGCCAGGCTTGGATGGACAGAAAATGTCCAAATCGTATAACAATACGATTTCCTTGCGCGAGTCGCCAGAAGACATTACCAAGAAAATTAGAACCATGCCTACTGACCCTGCTCGGGTACGACGTACCGATCCAGGTGACCCAGCCAATTGCCCAGTATGGCAGTTGCATGAAGTCTATTCTGATGACAACATTAAAGATTGGGTACAAATGGGCTGTAAATCAGGCTCAATTGGCTGTATTGAATGTAAGCAACCAGTGATTGATGGCGTATTAAAAGAGTTGAAGCCGATTCAAGAGCGCGCGGCACAATATGCAGAAGACCCAAGCTTAGTTAAAAATATCGTATCAGAAGGCTGTGAAAAAGCCCGTAAACTCGCGCGTGAGACCATGCGCGATGTGCGTGATGTGATGGGTTTGGATTATGGATAACTAAATAGGCTGATTTGGCCTATTTAGTGTTTTATCTTTACTAAAAGTGCTATATGATGTGGTTTGTTAAAGGAAAACTGTTTAAGGGATTGTTTTGTTAATTACCACATCAGATATTAAAATCAATGGCGAAGCGCTGTATGAGCTGCCGCACGATTTATATATTCCACCTGATGCCTTAGAAGTTTATCTAGAGTCTTTTGAAGGCCCGCTAGACTTATTGCTTTACCTCATCCGTAAGAACAATCTCGATATTTTAGATATCCCAATGTCAAAACTGACGATGCAATATATGCAGTACGTCGAGAAAATGAAAGCCATTAAGCTGGAGTTGGCGGCTGATTATTTATTGATGTCTGCGATGTTGATTGAAATTAAATCGCGCATGTTATTGCCTAAACCAGAAGCCATTGAAGATGAAGATGATCCGCGCGCTGAGCTAGTTCGTCGATTGATGGAGTATGAAGCCATTAAATTAGCTGCCCAGAATTTAGATGACATGCCTAAAGTGGGCGAGCAGTTTCAAGTTGCCGATGCTTATTATCAACATATTGCCGATGTTAAACCGCCAGAGGTGAGTGTGGATGAGTTGGAAGAAGCGTGGCGTAATGTGCTCAAACGGGCGAAATTAAACTCACATCACAAATTAGGACGAGCAGAGCTTTCTGTCCGCGAGCACATGAGCGGCGTTCTACGCCGTTTGCAGACAGATGGCATGTGTGAGTTTTCTCAGCTATTTGATTTAAACGAAGGCGGATTGCCTAAGCTGGTCGTTATTTTTTTAGCCATTTTAGAGCTTGCTAAAGAAGGGCTGATTAAGATTACCCAGCAAGCAGCATTTTCAACGATTTATTTGCAAGTGAGTCATGCTGAATGAGAGAGCCAGAAAATATCACTGAAATGAAAAAAATCTTGGAGGCTGCTTTGTTAACAGCGGGCCAGCCATTGGGTTTGGATGATTTATTAAAGCTATTTGCTGGACGTATGGAACGTGCAACATTAAGAATGTTGTTGGATGAGTTAAAACAGGATTGGGAAGATAAAACCTTAGCGTTAGTGCAAGTGGCAACCGGTTATCGTTTTCAAGCCAAACCAGAATTGAGTGCTTTTATTGCGCGGCTAAATCCTGAACGTCAGCCAAAATATTCACGTGCTGTGATGGAAACCTTGGCTATTATTGCTTATCGCCAGCCAGTCACGCGTGGTGATATTGAGCAAATTCGCGGGGTAACAGTCAATCCCAATGTCATGCGCCAATTAATCGAACGCGACTGGATCGACGTGGTGGGGCAGCGCGAAGTGCCAGGCAGGCCATCGCTTTATGCGACCACTAAACATTTTTTAGATGACCTTAATTTGCGCTCGCTAGCTGAATTGCCGCCATTTGAAGACTTTGCGCAAAGCGAAATTCCACTCGATAGTTAGTTTTGTACCCAAGCTAAGTATTAGAATATTTAGTCGGAAGTGAGTAGTTGCTGTAAAATCACACACTTACCGATTATTATCATTATTAAGCTCCTTCATGGCCAGACCGTTTAAAAAACCTCAAGATAAACAAACCGCTGCACGCAGACCAGCCTCTGAAGAAATGATGGCGCAAGAGCCTGCACAACGCTTGCATAAACTGCTCGCGATGGCAGGTCTAGGCTCGCGCCGTGATATGGAGAAGCTCATTGAAAGCGGCCGTGTTATGGTCAATGGCGTAGTGGCACAGCTAGGTGCTGGTGTGACTAAGTATGATGAAATTAAAGTCGACAATCGTCCTATACGCTTATCTTTCACCCCTGAGTTGCCACAAGTATTGATTTATCATAAGCCTGATGATGAAATCGTCAGCGCGGATGATCCTGAAGGTCGTGCCAGTGTGTTTGATAAATTGCCTCGCATCAAAGATGCTAAATGGATTGCTATCGGTCGTTTGGACATGAATACGTCTGGATTATTGATTTTTACTACTTCAGGCGAATTAGCGAATCGCTTTATGCACCCACGCTACGAAGTGGAACGAGAATATGCAGTGCGCGTGTTTGGCGAATTAACGGACGAACAAATTGATATGCTTAAGCAAGGGATTGAGTTGGAAGATGGCCCTGCGGCGTTTGACTCTATCGTTGCGCAAGGTGGTGAAGGCGCTAATCATTGGTATCAAGTGATTTTGCGTGAAGGCAGAAACCGCGAAGTGCGTCGTTTATTTGAAGCTTTTCAGATGCCAGTTAGCCGCTTAATGCGCGTACGGTTTGGCCCTGTGACTTTACCATCACGCGTAAAACGCGGCGGTATGTTAAAACTGGATGCTAAACAGGTAACTGGTTTAATGGAGTGGGCTGGTTTAGAGGTGCCAAAAGCACCGCCAAGACAGCTTAATCAGCGAGAAAAAGATAAAGTCACGACTGTATTTACCCCAAAAGTACGCAAGCGTCGTGGTGGCGTTTTAGAGCATCAGCCAAAAGAAAGAACGGTCGATGGTAAAACTGTCGAACGTAAAACAGGCGAGCGTAAAACTAGCGAACGTAAAACAGACGATAATCGCAGACAGGGCGCAAAAGCACGTCCAACAACAGGTGAAAAAAGAAAACCTGCAAAAAATCGTCGTATTAGGGGTTAATCGCTACACTGCTTGCTCAGATAGCAAGCAGTTGTGCTTTAGTCAGTAAAAACACAAATTGGTCGCCACCGCTGGTGTCCAACCAAACAAAGGATACGTCAGGATAGGCATCAAGCAGCGCATCTCTGTTATGGCCAATTTCGACAATCAAAATACCTTCATCACTTAAGTAATTAGCTGCTTCGCGCAAAATGGTATGTGTGTGATCCAGCCCCGCATCACCACTGCCTAATGCCAATTGAGGTTCGTTGCGATATTCGGTTGGTAGTGTTGCCATGCTGGGCGCATCGACATAAGGCGGATTGCTGATGATGACATCGTAGGTCTTTCCTGCCAATGCGCTGAACATATCAGATTGGATTGCCGTTACCTGCTCTTCTAAACCATAGTTAGCGATATTGATATTGCTCACTGCAATCGCATCGGCTGAAATATCAATCACATCAACTGCAGCTGATGGAAACGCATGTGCCAGTAAAATGCCTAAACAGCCACTGCCTGTGCAAATATCAGCGGCATGTTCAATCATCTCAGGATATTCAATCCAAGCGTTCAAGCTATCATCTAGCAATAACTCAGCAATAAATGAACGCGGCACAATAACCCGTTCATCCACATAAAACTTATAGTCATGTAGCCAAGCTTCACGTACCAAATAAGCTGTTGGAATATGTTTGGTGACACGTTGCTCTATTAAATAAGCCAGATGCTTACGTTCTGCCGTAGTAATTGCGGCATCCAAGAAGTTATCTAAGGTGTCCATTGGCAGATGCAAACCGCTCATGATGAGCCAAACCGCTTCATCATAACTATTGTCTGCGCCATGACCATAAAAAATATCCGATGCTTCAAACTGGCTGACCGCATAGCGTATCCAGTCACGAACCGTGGATAACTCTTCCGCTAATTTAATTGGACTGCTCATGCTAATAGTTTTTCCATGGTCTTTTTATAAGTTTCTTTGAGCGGTTCAATATCTGCAACGGCAACACATTCATTTAGCTTATGAATAGTTGCATTAAGTGGGCCAAATTCGATGACTTGTTTACAAATATCCGCAATAAAGCGTCCATCGGATGTGCCGCCTGTTGTCGATAACTCAGGTGTTACGCCGTAGCTTTCTTGAATGGCTTCAGAGATAGCGTCTGATAAATTGCCGCGCGGTGTGATATAAGGCGGTGAGTACTCCCAATCAATGCTGTAATCTAATTCATGTTGATCAAAAATCGCATAGACGCGTTCTTTTAAGCTGGCTTCTGTACTGGCTGTGCAAAAACGAAAGTTAAATAAGATTTCTACTTCACCTGGCACCACATTGGTCGCGCCTGTACCGCCATTGATATTACTGATTTGCCACGAGGTAGCGGGAAAATACTCGTTACCTTCATCCCACACGGTATCAACCATGTCTTTAATCGCTGGCGCTACCATGTGAATCGGATTTTTGACTAAATGTGGATAAGCAATATGACCTTGAATGCCTTTCACAATCAGCTTGCCAGACAATGAACCACGTCTACCATTTTTAATCATATCGCCAACGACTTTATTAGAAGTAGGCTCGCCAACGATGCAATAGTCAATCAATTCGCTGCGCGCTTTTAATGCTTCAACCACTTTAACTGTACCATCAATCGCCACATCTTCTTCGTCTGACGTAATCAATAAGCCAATCGAACCATTATGATCTGGATTTTCTGCGACAAACTCTTCTATGCTGGTGACAAAAGCGGCTAGCGATGTTTTCATATCAGCAGCACCGCGCGCATATAAAACACCATCTTTAATGGTTGGCTCAAATGGCGGTGTATGCCATTTTTCTAGCGGGCCTGTTGGCACCACATCGGTATGACCTGCAAAAACCAATAGCGGACCAGATGTGCCACGACGCGCATAAAAGTTATCCACTTTGCCAAAACGCATACGCTCAATCTTAAAACCGAGCGGTTCTAAGCGCGCAATCATGGTTTCTTGGCAGCCTTTATCATCTGGTGTTACTGAGCTGCGTGAAAGTAAATCAATAGCGAGTTCTAGTGTTTTTGTCATTTACATCTCTCTTTTAAGCGTCTCTTCGTAATGGTCTTCATTAAAACCAAGACACAAGATTGCATTATCTTTTTCTAAAACAGGGCGTTTAATCACCGATGTTTTCTCCATCATCAACGCAGATGCGCTGGCATTATCGGTGATGCCAGCTTTGGTTTCATCGCTAAGATTACGCCAAGTCATGCCTGCGCGATTCACCAGCTTCTCCCATGGTTGTTGCGTTAACCATTGGTCCAATGTGGTTTGCGTAACCCCTAGTTTTTTAAAGTCATGGAAAGTATAACTAATATTGTTTTCATCTAACCAAATGCGCGCTTTTTTGACCGTGTTGCAATTAGGAATGCCGTAGAGTTTCATGTCGATTTTGTGTTGCGATTAAGTGATTTAGTCACCATTTTACCAGCTCATACCATGCCTGTGCAGTTAAGGTTTGTTGGCGGTTGTGATTGGTATATCAAAGTCAATTTGTAATTGCTTGTATTGCAGCTTTTTATATAAAACAAACAGCTCATCTTGTTTGACTGGTCTAGTAAATAAATAGCCCTGCATAAAATCGCAGCCCAGCTTGATAATCGTATCTTGTTGCGCTTTATCTTCAATGCCTTCAGCCGTCATCTGAAAACCTAATGCATGGGTGAGTTGGTTCGGTGATTGAGTCATCTTATCCACAAACCCAAAGGCAATGAATATAGCGCCACTAGTCGCGATGATGGAAATGAGGATGAGCCAGATGT
>JAHZMC010000043.1 GCA_022599515.1 Betaproteobacteria bacterium | reverse complement strand
CACCCAAGCTTACTTACCGATTGTGCAACGTCGCAAAGACACCGCCTATGGTGAACGTGAGCGTGACTTTCAAGCTTATCGCCGTGGACGCTACGTCGAGTTTAACTTGGTATTTGATCGCGGCACACTATTTGGCTTGCAATCGAATGGGCGAACTGAGTCCATCCTGCTTTCCATGCCACCGATTGTGAAGTGGCGTTATGATTGGAAACCAGATGCTGGTAGCGCAGAAGCAAAGTTATATACTGATTTCTTAATTGCTAGAGACTGGGTTTAATGTATGAGCATATCAATAGAGACAAAACAGCAGGCGCAAGATTTACTCGACTTTATTGATAACAGTCCTAGCCCATGGCATGCCGTTTCCACCATAGTGGATATCCTTAAAAAAAATGGTTTTAAACCGCTATTAGAAGATCAGCACTGGGATTTTGGCAAACGCGGCAAATATTATGTGGTCCGCGATGGCGCCTCTATTATTGCTTTTGTCATCGGTAAAGAGTCAATTATAGAAGGTGGATTTAAGATAGTGGGTGCTCACACTGACTCACCAGGTTTACGCTTAAAACCTAAAGCCGCCTATAGCACTGAAGGTTTTGCGCAGCTTGGCGTTGAAGTCTATGGCGGACCAATTCTAGCAACGTTTACCGATAGAGATTTGAGCATTGCTGGCCGGGTTGTTGTGCAAAATGGCAGTACATTAGAAACCCATATCGTGCGGCTAAAAGAATCAATCGTGCGCTTGCCTAACCTAGCCATTCATATGAACCGTGAAGTGAATGAAAAAGGCTTAGTGTTAAATAAACAAACTGGCTTGCCGTTAATTTTTGGTTTTGCCGCGGATAGTGCAGAAGCGCATGCACAACTTACTCAAACATTGGCAAATGAACTTAACATTAAGCCAGACGATATTCTCACTTGGGATTTAACTGTTTACGATACCCAAAAAGGTAGCCTATGGGGTGCAAAGCAAGAGTTTATTGCCAATAGCCAACTCGATAATTTAGCCTCATGCCATGCCGCGCTCACGGCATTATTGGCGACAGAAAATCCTGCATCAACCAGCATTTGTGCCTTTTTTGACCATGAAGAAGTCGGTAGCGAAAGTGCGACAGGTGCCAGTGGCAGTTTTATGCGAGATGTGTTGCAACGCATTTTTAATCACGCCAATACCAATGAAGAAGACCGTTTACGTAGCATTGCCAATAGCTTTTTAATTAGCGCAGATATGGCACACGCCTATCATCCCAATCATCCGAGTGCATATGAGCCGCATCATCATGCCACCGTCAATCAAGGCCCTGTCATTAAAACCAATGCCAACCAACGCTACAGCACCAATGCAGATACAGCCGCGCGTTTCATTCAATTATGCAAACAAGCCAAAGTGCCCTACCAAGCCTATAGCCACCGCACTGATTTAGGTTGCGGCAGCACCATTGGCCCTACACTAGCCGCACAACTTGGCATGCCAACTGTCGATGTCGGCAACCCAATGTGGGCGATGCACAGCATCCGTGAAAGTGCTGGCGCAATGGATCACGGTTATATGATTGATGTGTTGAAACAGCATTTTCAGTCTTAAGCATCTAAGCCCTTACCTAGCAAAGCATCGCCATTTATGGCTATAATCAAAGCTAAGGGGAAATAATACAATGCAAAAAATAGAAGCACTCGTATCAACGCTCTCTGGAATTGTATGGGGTCCATACATGCTGACCTTATTGGTTGGCACTGGTCTATATCTCACCATTCTGTTAAAAGGTATGCAATTTCGTGTATTACCCCATGCTTTACGCCTTATTTTTAGCAAAGATAAACATGAAGAAGGTGACATTAGCCATTTTGCAGCGTTGATGACGGCGCTAGCAGCAACCGTTGGTATTGGTAATATTGTTGGCGTGGCGACCGCAATTACTTTCGGAGGTCCAGGTGCTGTGTTTTGGATGTGGGTCACAGGTCTGGTCGGCATGGCAACCAAATATAGTGAAGCGGTACTGGCTGTTAAATACCGCGAAAAAGGCCCACATGGTATGCGTGGCGGCCCAATGTATTATTTGAGCAAAGGGGCTGGCTTACCTTGGCTAGCCACGTTATTCGCGATCTTTACCGCATGTGCGGCATTTGGAATTGGCAATATGACGCAAGCCAATGCAACCGCAAAAATATTTGAAGCGACGTTTCAAATTCCATCAGAAATGACAGGAATCGTACTGACTTTACTAACAGGTTTAGTCATTATTGGCGGCATTAAAACCATCGGTAAATTCACCTCATTTCTCGTGCCCTTTATGATTACTGCTTATGTTATTTGTAGCTTATGGGTATTGGCTTTGCATATAGACGCTATTCCGCATGCCTTTGGCTTAATTTTTTATCATGCGTTTAATCCGTCAGCAGCGAGTGGTGGCTTTATTGGCGCAACCATTGCAGCAGCCATGCGCTATGGTATCGCACGTGGTGTCTTCTCCAACGAATCTGGCTTAGGTTCCGCACCTATTGCTGCGGCTGCCGCCCGTACTAATGATCCCGTAAAGCAAGCCTTAGTGAGCATGACGCAAACGTTTATTGATACTTTGGTGGTTTGCACCATGACTGCTTTGGTGATTTTAACTGCAACCAGCTGGACACAAGGCGTAGATGCTGGCCAATTAACCAGTGCTAGTATGGCTGAAACCTTAGGTGATACTGGCCGTGTGATTGTGGCAATAGCAACGGCATTTTTTGCTTTTTCTACCCTAATCGGCTGGAGTTACTATGGCGAAAAAGCCATTGAGTTTTTATTTGGGCCTAAATCAATTCACATTTACCGTATCTTTTTTACAGTAGCGGTGATGGTTGGCGCCATGACTAGCTTAGAGTTTGTATGGAACTTCTCTGACCTCATGAACGGCTTAATGGCGATTCCTAATTTAATTGGCTTGCTATTACTGTCAAAAGTCATCAAACAAGAAACGGAACGTTACTTTAATAAATAATCAATGATAAGGACAAAGCAATGACACATCGTGGTGCATGGAATAGCCGCTGGTCTTTTGTACTGGCCACCACAGGTTCTGCAATCGGCTTAGGTAATATTTGGAAGCTGCCATATATGATCGGCGTTAATGGCGGTAGCGCATTTGTGCTGATTTATATCCTCAGTATTTTATGTGTTGGCATTCCGTTACTCATGACCGAAATTATGCTAGGCAGGCGCGTACAAAAAAATCCAATCGATGCGATGAAAAGCCTAGCAAAAGAATCAAGCCGCTCCAACAACTGGAAGTATGTCGGCGGCATGGGCATGCTAACGGGTGTGATGATTTTATGCTTTTATAGTGTCATTGGTGGTTGGGTACTCAGCTATATCAGTACTGCAGTCCAAGAAGGATTCACTGGTATTACCGCAGAACAATCCAGCGCTAATTTTGGTGATTTACTCGCATCACCGCTCACACTACTTTTTTGGCACACCCTTTTTATGATCATCACCATGGGCGTTGTGTCACGTGGGGTTACTTCTGGCTTAGAAAAAGCCAATAACTTTTTGATTCCTGCATTATTTATTATCTTATTTATCTTACTCGGCTACAGCATGTCGGTTGGCGATATGCAAACTTCCTTCGACTTTATGTTCAAACCAGATTTTTCAAAGATTAGTCCAATCACTGCATTAGCTGCCTTGGGGCATGCTTTTTTTTCTCTCAGTATCGGTATGGGCTCAGTAATGGTTTATGGGTCTTACTTGAAAAAAGATGTGTCTATTTCTCGCACCTCTATCTATATTGCGATTGCAGATACATTACTTGGTTTATTGGTCGGACTAGCTATCTACGCGCTGGTATTTGCAAACCACCTAGACCCTAGCGAAGGGCCAGGCCTGATTTTCCAAACACTGCCAATCGCATTTGGTCAAATGCCATGGGGTAATTTTTTTGGTATCTTATTCTTCATTCTAGTCGCCTTTGCCGCTTCCACCTCTGCAATCTCATTGGTGGAACCTACTATTGCATGGATAGTAGAAAATACGCGTATTGGCCGACAAAAAGCTTGTCTTGGCTTAGGTCTCTTTATCTGGCTTATTGGCCTCAGTGTTTTGCTATCTTTCAATGTTTGGCAAGACGTAAAACTCATCTTTGGCTTAGGTATTTTTGATACATTAGATAAATTAACTAGCACCATTATGTTGCCATTTGGTGGTTTGCTGATGGCAATTTTCGCTGGTTATTTTATGAAAAAACGTCACTCTAAAGATGAACTAGACTTAACAGCAAAAACTTACAACCTCTGGCGCATGGCCAATAACATTATTGCACCAATCGCCATTTGTTCGGTATTTTTATACTTACTCAATATTGTTTAGTCATTATAAAAAATCAATAAAAAAGCCAGCAAACGCTGGCTTTTTTACATGTAATCAAATCACATCATTAAAGTGACAATATCCATTTAACAATCGTTTTAATATCAGCATCTTTCACTTGTGGACTATTCGCTGGCATTGGCATAGGACCCCAAACACCACTACCACCTGCTTTCACTTTAGTGACTAATTTGCCTTCAGCAGACGCATCACCTTTGTATTTGGCTGCAACATCCTTAAAGCCTGGGCCTAATACTTTTTTATCCACGCCGTGACATGCTAAACAACCACTTTTCTTTGCTAACGCCTCATTTGCAGCTGCTTGACCAGCTACCATTAACGCACTAGCAGTTACTATCATTATTAAAAATGCTTTCATGTTATCTCCTTAAACGCTTAAAAGAACCGCTTCCCTACAAGCTGTATAATACCTAAAATTAATAAATCTTCAATAATTTACATTTGCAATTTATACAGTAACGCTACACAACATTAAAAATGTTGACTGACATCAACTATTTTTAATTTAAAAGATTTAATTACATAGTCTCAACGTAATATTCAGCACTTAATACATGCTTACGACTAGGATTAATCACCACCATATTATCTAAAGCATTGGTCGTTTCAACACAAATTGTTTTACGCCACTCGTCTGTAGTGCCCATATCCGTCATTTGCGCCACTTTTTCTGCACCTGGGTTCCAAACCACGGTCGTATCACTGCCTGATTTAGACACATGAATAATACGGTTATAGCCTTTATCATGAATCGCACAATCACTACTATGATCAATATAAACCCGATCATACTCAGCGCCATCAAAAGTCAGTGCATTGTGTTCTACATTGCGCTCATACTTAAGCCGCTTATCGGCATATACAGAATCCTGCAAACCTGTAATTTCAATATTAGCAATATCGCTGACGTTGAAATAAGTGTGGAAAGCTTCACTAATGACAAATGGGTGATCAGCTAGATTGGTCGTTGCCAAATCAACCCGCAACCGACGCCCAATGGTAATCACTAAACTCAGTTCAAAAGGATAGGTCAGTTGACGCTTAGTTTCTTCAGTCACCTGCATTGATAAAATAATACGCGTCGCACCTGTTGGTGTCGCATCCACGTCCATCACACGCCATGGAATTACACGTGCAAAACCATGCGGACAAAAAGTGCTATTGGTTGGGTGATTACCAAACCAAGGCCAACAAATAGGCACACCACCGCGAATCGAGCGACCTTTAGTAAAGCGCGCATTGCTAGATAACCATAGAACAGGATCAGCTAAAAACTTAGGCTGCCATGTCATTACATGCGCCCCTTGCAATGCAATTTTAGCCGTTGCTAAAGGATTATCGACTTCCAAATACTGCAAGCCAGATTCATCTTGTGTCTGGTTAACATGCGCATGCAACTTAAGCCGCTTTTGGGTTACTGGTGCACCTTCTAACATCGCTGCCTCTGTATTCATATTTATCCTTTTTCAATCTGCGATACATCTCGCACTGCACCAAAAGCTGCACTGGTAGTCATCGCTGCATACGCGCGCAAAGCAGGAGAAACGTAACGCTCTCGCTGCACTGGTTTCCATGCATTGTTCCCTTTCGCTTCCATTTTAGTGCGTCGCTCTGCTAAGGCCACATCGCTAATTTTCAAATTAATCGTCCGATTTGGAATGTCAATCTCAATAGTATCGCCCTCTTCTACAAGCCCAATTGCACCGCCCTCAGCCGCTTCAGGCGAAGCATGTCCGATACTCAAACCTGATGTACCACCAGAGAATCTTCCATCCGTTAATAAAGCACATTCTTTGCCAAGCCCTTTAGACTTGAGGTAAGACGTCGGATACAACATCTCTTGCATCCCTGGGCCACCACGCGGCCCTTCATAACGAATGACAACCACATCCCCTGCAACTAATTTATCGGCAAGAATTGCCTCAACTGAAGCATCTTGTGATTCAAAAATTCGGGCACGTCCTGTGAACTTCAAAATGCTGTCATCTACCCCAGCAGTTTTCACAATGCACCCATCCAACGCGATATTGCCATATAACACCGCTAAACCACCATCTTGTGAATATGCATGCGCTTTGTCGCGAATACAGCCTTCAGCACGATCATCATCTAACGTTGGATAAAGCATGCTTTGTGAGAAGGCAATCGTCGTTCTAATACCGCCTGGCGCAGCACGGAAGAACTTTTTAACTTCTTCATCCTGCGTCACTTTAATATCCCACTTATCAAGCGCATCACCCATGGTGGCGCTATGCACAGTTGGCGTGTCGCGATGAATCACACCTGCACGATCTAGCTCACCTAAAATACCCATGACACCACCTGCACGGTGAACATCTTCCATATGATATTTGGCTGTTGCAGGTGCCACCTTGCTTAAACAAGGGACTTTACGTGAGATTTTATCAATATCCGCCATTTTAAAATCAAGCTCAGCTTCATAGGCCGCCGCCAATAAATGCAAAACGGTATTGGTTGATCCGCCCATCGACACATCTAATGCCATCGCGTTTTCAAATGCTTTTCTATTCGCGATGCTGCGTGGCAATACAGAATAATCATCTTCTTCATAATGACGTTTTGCTAATTCAACAATGGTACGCCCCGCTTGCAAGAATAATTCTTTACGCGCGCCATGTGTCGCCAATGTAGAGCCATTACCTGGCAAACTCAAACCAAGCGCTTCCGTTAAGCAATTCATTGAGTTGGCGGTAAACATACCTGAGCATGAACCACAAGTTGGGCATGCTGAGCGCTCAATTTCATCAGATTCAGCATCAGACACATTGCTGTCTGCAGCCGCTACCATAGCATCAACCAAATCGAGCTTAATCGTTGCTCCACCCTGCCAGTTAACCTTACCTGCTTCCATTGGTCCACCTGAGACAAACACCACTGGAATATTTAAGCGCAAGGCTGCCATCAACATGCCCGGAGTAATTTTGTCGCAATTTGAAATACAGACCAAAGCATCCGCACAGTGAGCATTCACCATATATTCGACAGAATCCGCAATCAGGTCACGGCTTGGCAAGCTATACAACATGCCGCTATGTCCCATGGCAATGCCATCATCAACTGCAATGGTATTAAACTCTTTAGCCACACCACCCGCCTTTTCAATCTGACGCGCAACTAATTGACCCATGTCTTTTAAATGTACATGACCTGGTACAAATTGGGTAAACGAATTGGCAACAGCGATGATTGGTTTATCAAAATCACCATCTTGCATGCCTGTTGCACGCCACAAAGCGCGTGCACCGGCCATATTGCGACCATGAGTAGTAGTTCTAGAACGATACTGAGGCATAAAAAACCTAAATAAACTAATTAAAACGTTATTCTAACTGATGCAGGCTTTATCATGCTAGCGTCTCACTATATTCACAACACGCTTGAGCACGTATAATTTGTGCAAATCACCAGCAAATAACAAAGGATATCCATGATTTTTACCCACCCCCAATTTGACCCGACAGCCATTCATCTTGGCTCATTTGGCATTCATTGGTACGGACTCATGTATCTCACTGGATTTGTTGCCTTTTTATTGCTAGGTCGATATCAAGTTAAGCATAAACCATGGTTTAACTGGAGCGAGGCGATGATTGATGATGCCTTATTTTATGGCGCATTAGGTGTTATTTTAGGCGGCCGTTTAGGTTATGTGGTGTTTTATCAAGCCAGTTACTTTATTCAGCACCCGCTAGAAATATTCGCCGTGTGGCAAGGTGGCATGAGTTTCCATGGTGGCTTTATAGGCGTGTTGGTTGCGATGTTTTTATTTAACAAAAAACACCCCCAACCGTGGTTAACAACCATGGATTTTATTGCACCACTAGTGCCGATTGGCTTGGGCGCTGGCCGTATGGGTAATTTTATAAATGGTGAATTATGGGGGCGTGTAACAGATGGGAGTTTTGGTATGATTTTTCCACAAGCGGATAACCTTGTGCGCCATCCATCACAGCTATATGAATTTGCTTTAGAAGGTGTCGTTTTATTTATCTTATTATGGTGGTTCTCTAATAAACAAAGACCAACTGGCGCTATCTCTGCATTATTTCTGATTGGTTATGGCGGTTTTAGATTTATCGTCGAATATGCACGCCAACCTGATGACTTTTTAGGCTTATTAGGATTAGGCTTATCGATGGGCCAATGGTTGAGCTTGCCGATGGTCTTGGTTGGCATTTGGATGCTACGCGCTGCTTATCAGAAACGTTTTGAGTAATTAAAGTAGCAAAGCCGCTTTAACAACAACGGTTAATGCCTGACCATTTATTATCCTGCCACAACTTAACAAATGCTTTTCGTGACAACGGTGGTGGCGCATCAACCATCGATGCATGAAACTCAGCATGGTGTGTTAAATAACGTTCGTAGGCATCATCACCTGAAAGACGGCGAAGAATGTGCCATAAATGTATCAATTTGAATTGCATGTACTTAAACTGTTTAAGCTTGTTAAACACTTACTATTCCAAAACCGTTTTCACATAAGGCGCTTCGCTAGAGCTCAATACTTTTTTGCCTTGCAAATGACGGCGCGAAATATTCACCATATCAATCACCACTATCCACAATACAACAACAAAAAACATCGTCAGGTAAGCATCTAAATGTTGATTGAAAATGAGTTGTGGCGCTACTGCAGCCTTTTCAGCACTCAATTCACCATTGAGCAATTGTGTACTGAGATGGTTAGCTGCCGCAAAGAAACCAACACGAATATCATCGCTGAATATTTTTTCATAGGCGGCACTGCTGGTAATAACAATCAACCAAGTGAGCGGCAAGCCAGTTACCCAAGCATAGTGCGCTTTGCCCGATTTAATGACAATACTGGTCGCCACACATAAGGCAATTGCCGCCAACATTTGATTAGCAATGCCAAATAAAGGCCAAAGAATATTAACGCCACCATTTGGATCAATCACGCCGATATATAAGAAATATCCCCAGCCAGCCACCACTACACTGCTGGTTAAAATGACTGATGGCATATAGGAGGTTTCGCCGAGTTTTTGATTGAAATTGCCTAAAATATCTTGTAACATAAAGCGACCCACACGTGTGCCGGCATCGAGTGTTGTGAGAATAAACAAAGCCTCAAACATAATTGCAAAGTGATACCAAAGCGCTAATAAGTGCTTACCAAAAGCGCTGGCAAAAATACTCGCCATACCAACCGCTAAACTTGGTGCGCCGCCAGTTCTGGCAAATAAAGTCGACTCCCCCATGTCTTTTGCTAGTTGCTCCATTTGCTCAACTGTGACTGCAAAACCCCAGCTATTAATAGTCGCAACAGCATCCATTGCAGTTTTACCAACGACACCTGCTGGGCTGTTAATGGCAAAAAATACGCCAGGCTCTAACACCGTTGCGGCAATCATGGCCATCATAGCCACAAAGCTTTCTAGCAACATGCCACCATAACCAATCATGCGAATATCACGCTCATTGGTGATGAGCTTAGGTGTCGTTCCTGAGGCAATCAAAGCATGGAAGCCTGATACAGCACCACAAGCAATTGTGATGAAGACGAATGGAAACAACTTGCCACCAAAGATGGGGCCAGTCCCATCTATAAACTGCGTAACCGCTGGCATATGTATTTCTGGTTGCAAAATGACAATGGCAATCGCTAACAGAAATATCGTGCCTATTTTCATAAAGGTAGATAAATAATCACGTGGCGCTAATAGCAACCAAACTGGTAATACGGCGGCGGCAAAGCCATATAAAATGATGGCGTATGCCAATGACAGTCCATCATGGTCAAATAGTGTGCGCAAACTTTCATGATGATCAATCCAGCCGCCAACAAATACAGAGAGCAGCAATAAGGCTACGCCAATGGCAGAAGCTTCTAACACTCTACCCGGACGAATATGGCGAATGTAAAGACCCACTATCATCGCAATCGGTATGGTTGCCGCAATGGTTGAGGTTGCCCAAGGACTATGCTTCATAGCATTGACAACAACTAGACCCAATACGGCAATGAGAATAATCATAATCATAAAGGTACCAATGAGTGCTGCTGTACCGCCGATTGAGCCTATCTCATCTCTTGCCATTTTGCCCAAACTTCGCCCATTGCGGCGAGTAGAGAAAAATAGTACAACCATGTCCTGCACTGCACCACCCAATACAGCACCAATTAATATCCACAAAGTGCCAGGCAAATAGCCAAACTGCGCCGCCAATGTTGGGCCAATCAATGGGCCTGGGCCTGATATTGCAGCAAAGTGATGTCCAAAAACTATCCACTTATTGGTTGGTAAAAAGTCACGCCCATTGTCTAGTCGTTCTGCTGGCGTTGCGCGCGTTTCATCAATGGTCAATACTTTTGCGGCTATCCATGCGGCATAAAAGCGATAAGCAATGGCATAAATACAAGCTGCCGCCGTCACCATCCAAATAGCATTAATACTCTCACCACGATTGAGCGCAATGCCCGATAAAGCATAAGCGCCCAGTAAAGCAACGGCAAACCAAGCGACGGATTTTAGTAATTTTTGCATCATATTTTTCAATCAATTCTTTAATCAATATTGAGGAGCCAAGCAGCACATTTGATTAAACACTGCTGTTTAATGGCTGCCAGCTCTCTACAACTTTGTCACATTCTTATAATAAACCAATTTCTACAAATGACAGTGTTTCGTTACCTGCCACAATAAAGTGATCCAACACACGCACATCGACGAGCGAAAGCGCTTTTTTTAGCTCCTGCGTAATCATTTCATCCGCCTGACTTTGTTTAGCCACACCAGAAGGATGATTATGCGCAAACATCACCGAAGCTGCATTGTAATGTAACGCCCGTTTCACCACTTCTCATGGATAAACACTCGTTTGTGTGAGCGTACCAGTAAACATATCTTCTGTCGCCACTAAGCGATTTTGTGCGTCTAAAAACAAAACAACAAAAATTTCTTTAAGTTGGTTAGCAAGCTTTAACTTTAAATAATCGCGCACCAATTGTGGCGAACTTAATATATCACGCGTGCGTATTTGCTCATTCAGGGCTCGGCGACTCATTTCAAACACCGCTTGCAACTGTGCATATTTGCTCATACCAATACCATGCACCAAGCTAATTTCTTTGGCTGAAGCCGCATACACGCCATTTAAACTACCAAATTGCGTTAATAAATCACGCGCTAAATCCACCGCACTTTTCCCTACTACGCCTACGCGTAAAAAGATGGCTAATAATTCCGCATCCGATAGTGCTTGCACACCACATTCCATTAATTTTTCACGCGGCCGCTCGCTGGCAGGCCAATCTGTAATCGCCATTATTGTTCTTCTTTCTTTTTAACGAATATTGTTTTTCTTTTTTTGCTTACTATTTTACGTTGCTGGCTATTTTATCCAACCAATCTCCTTTGCTGTTTTAAAGCCAATTAATACTTGATTAAGACTGGCTGGAATCTTCTTTTTGTTTTCACTGATTGGCACATAACCGCCCATCAATTCAGCATAATATTGTGGATAGCGCGGCTGTTTATCAGGATCTGCATAACCATCTGGATAAATAGGCAAACCTGATTGCAAATCATACTTATCGGTTGCCGTTAAGGTATGCAATAACTCATGCGCAGTAATCACTAAATTCTGCTGCGCATAGGCTCGATGACCATACAAATTCACCCGCCCAATACGGCCTTTATTCAGCGCCGTCGAGTGTGATAAAACCTCATGTTTACTCGCATCATAAAATAATAAATAAAGCCGAATATCAGGTGGAACAGGTACAGTAGGGCTATTGTTCCAAGCAAACAAACGGAAGCTGAGACTCACAATATGGTTTGAACAATATTGCCATTGCTAGGTGGTGGCGGTGGCACTTGTTCTACCACATTCCCCAACTCAATCGCGATAGGACGATGCATATTGAGCGAATAACGCGCCGCTTCTTCAGCAAAAAAGCTTTCGATGGGCGCAAAATCATCTTGCTTTAAGCTATTAATATAGCGCGCTACACTTTCACTACCATCCGCATTCACAGGATACAGCGCAACATAAAAATTATCTTGCCAACCCAAATCAGCTTTATCCAAGAAGGATTGCTGTATAACAATACCTAAAATAAGCAATAAAATACTGATTCTTAACAGTTTCCACATGGTTTTAAGCCGATTCGTGTTGTTTCATATTAAAATGTTAGCATTCTATAATGCATGATAATAATGTAACTGACATGCTATAAAAAACGTATATTAAAATCACTTATGCAAAAAAATAAATCTCTAGTATTGGGTATCACTGGCGGCATTGCAGCCTACAAAGCGGCAGAATTAGTGCGTCTATTGATTAAATCAAATATCAGCGTGCAGGTTGTAATGACCGAGTCAGCAACAAAATTCATCACGCCAATGACCATGCAAGCGCTATCTGGCAAGCCCGTGTACGTTGGGATGTGGGATAGCACTATTGATAATGGCATGCCACATATTGAGCTGAGCCGTGAAGCAGATGCGATTTTAATCGCGCCTGCCTCGGCTGAGTTTGTTGCAAAATTATTGCATGGTCGCGCAGATGATTTACTTTCTACTTTGTGCTTAGCGCGTGATTGCCCTTTGCTCGTTGCGCCAGCCATGAACAAGCAAATGTGGGAAAACCCAGCCACACAACGTAACTTTGAACAATTAAAAGCCGATAATATCGCGGTGCTTGGTCCCGGCAATGGTGAGCAAGCTTGTGGAGAAACTGGTGATGGGCGCATGTTGGAAGCTGAAGAGTTGCTAGCGCATATTAAAGCGCATTTCACGCCAAAAATATTAACAGGCAAGAAAATATTAATCACTGCTGGAGCAACCTTAGAAATGATTGATCCTGTGCGTGGCATCACGAATTTAAGTAGCGGAAAAATGGGTTACGCGCTAGCACAAACCGCAGCTAATATGGGCGCAGAGGTGACTTTGGTAAGTGGTGTTAGTCACTTATCCGCACCAATGAATGTCAATACTCAATATGCTAGTAGTGCGAGCGCTATGTACGCTAAGGTGATGGAAAATATTCAATCGCAAGATATTTTTATTGGGGTAGCAGCAGTCGCTGATTATGCGCCTAATGAAATTGCCAATCAAAAAATTAAGAAAAGCGCCGACTCGCTGACGATAAACCTAAAACGTAATCCAGATATTTTGGCCGATGTTGCCAATCTACCTAGCCCTCCTTTCTGTGTTGGCTTTGCAGCAGAAAGTGAGAATGTGATTGAGTACGCAACACAAAAGCGTACCGCTAAAAAACTACCGCTAATTGTTGCAAATGAAGTGACTTCTGCTATGGGCAATGATGACAATCAAGTCACGCTTATTGATGACAATGGTAACCATCCACTGCAACGAGCCTCAAAATTAAATATTGCAACAGAAATCCTAAATCATATTCAGCGTATGTTGTAAATTTAACCATTGTTAATTCATGGTTTTTTAATGAAAAAAATAATGAAGACGAATATGCTTACATTCAGTAAAATACGCGTCTTTCATTTTTATAAAAATTACAATCATGGCTCATCACGCATTTAAAATAAAATCACTCACATTAGCAGTCATTGCTTGCAGCGGACCTCAAATTAGCTTTGCCGAAGATCTCTCCGAAAAAACGATGCGTCTTTCACCCGTTGTAGTCACGGCAACACGGGTGGAACAAAATAGTTTTGACTTACCTGTTGCAATTGATGTCGTCACTAAAAAAGATATTCAAGATGGTCAATTACAGATGACTTTATCGGAAAGTATGATTCGTGTACCAGGCATTACCGCACAAAACCGTACCCAACAAGCACAAGACCCACAAATCTCTAGTCGCGGATTTGGTTCACGCGCTAGTTTTGGTGTACGTGGCATCCGCATTTTTCTTGACGGTATTCCACTCACTATGCCCGATGGACAAGGCCAACCCGGCATTGTTGACTTATCTGCGATTAGAAGCGTAGAAGTAATGCGTGGCCCATTTTCTGCGCTATATGGCAACACATCTGGCGGTGTGATTCAAATGCTAACCGAGAATGCACCTGAGACACCTGAAGTAGGCGGCTCAATTATGTTTGGCTCATACAACACAAAACGTGAAATTTTAAAAGCCAGCGGCACTTCAGAAAATGTAGAATACCTATTAAATGTATCTAATTTTTCTAGTGACGGTTACCGTGATAACAGTAAAAGCGACAAACAATTAGCGACAGCCAAATTTAAGTTTAATATTAGCGACAGCACCAAATTAACAACTTTAGTTAATTGGTTTCAACAAGATGCGCAAGATCCTAATGGCTTAACGAAAGCAGATGTTAAAGCAGACCGTAAAGGTGTAGTGCCTGCAGTAAGAAATGCAGACTTAAAAGTATCCCGCAGTCATGCGCAAGTCGGATTTAACCTAGAACACCAATTAAACGAGAATAACGCGCTTAATGTAATCACTTATGTTGGTACGCGTGAAAACGAGCAAATTATAGCAACACATCCATTAGGCGCCAATGCGCGTAACAGCCAAATTTCAAGGGAGTTCTATGGCGCTGACTTACGCTGGGATAACAAAGGTCAGGTGTTTGATAAAGCCTATAACATTAGCTTTGGCTTAAACTATGGCAAGTCGATTGATGCGCGCTTGGATACCAATATTTTAGCAGCGGGCTTGCCTATAAGCACACTTAATAGACAAGAAGACAATACGGTATTCAACTTTGACCAATATGTTCAAGGTAAGTTATCGGTATTAGATAACGTTGACCTGCATGCTGGCTTACGACATACCAGAGTTAACCTAAATGTTGAAGATCAATTATTACCGCCAGATAATAGCGGTGCTGTCACCTATGAAAAAACAAACCCGGTCATTGGCGCAGTTTGGAAAGTGACGCCGAGTTTTAACTTATACGCGAACTACGGCAGAGGGTTTGAAACACCAACTTTCTTTGAGGCCTCTTTCAACTCAACCGCCAATACGGCGACTCCTAACCTCAATTTAAAACCAAGTGAAAGCCAAAACGTTGAAATTGGTGCGAAAGCATTTGTGACAGACAACACACAAATTAACTTAACTGCATTTAGCGTTAAAACTAAAGATGAGTTAGTGGTAAGTGCTAATCAATTTGGCCGTACAGTTTATGCCAATGCAAATGACACATCACGTACTGGGTTAGAGCTATCAGTTGATTCAGAGTTTGATCACAATATTTCAACCTATTTTTCCTACTCTTTATTAAATGCAAAATTTGACTCAGCTTATGTAGGAAATGCAGGCTTGATAGCATCAGGCAATCGTATACCAGGTACCTACAAAACACAGTTATACGGCGAAGTCGCTTGGAAATATCAGCCTTTGGGTTTTAAGACAGCTTTTGAAGCTAGCCATAATAGTAAGGTGTATGTTAATGATGTTAATTCAGAAACCGCCCCTGCTTATACCCTATTTAACTTACGTGCTGGCTTTGAGCAAAAACTAGCCCACTGGCACTTTAAAGAATATGTGCGTGTAGAAAACTTATTTGATAAAGAATATATTGGCTCAGTACGTATTAACGATGGCAACGGTAGGTTTTACGAACCTGCAGCAGGTAGAAATTACTTATTAGGCTTAACTGCCAACTATAAGTTTTAGTATTTGCAACTTCTTGAAAGCCAGCACTATGCTGGCTTTTTACTGCTTAGTGATTTTCATGCTTATTTAGTGTTTAATATCACTTCACATTCAATGCAAAGAAACTGTTATGTCTATCAATGTCGATTTAAAGATTCTTGATTCACGCATCCGCAACATGATGCCTAGCTATGCTACTAAAGGCTCAGCAGGATTAGATTTACGTGCATGTACCGAGCATACGCAAACCATACAACCTGGTGAGACAGTAATGATTCCAACAGGAATTGCTATTCATATTGATAACACTTACCATGCCGCGCTGATTCTGCCACGCTCTGGATTGGGCCACAAACACGGTATTGTGCTTGGCAATCTGGTTGGCTTGATTGATTCAGACTATCAAGGCCAACTTTTGGTCTCTTGCTGGAATCGTAGTAAAGAGCCCTTCACCCTTAATCCAATGGAGCGCATTGCACAACTTGTTATCGTCCCTGTTGTACAGGCAGAGTTTCATCTTGTAGACGAATTTATCGAAACCGATCGTGGTGAAGGTGGCTTTGGCAGCACTGGCAAACATTAAATACAGATTATTTAAGATAAATCTGTATTTATGAGTTGAATAAGGTAAGTCTTTCTACTATAATTGCGGTCTTTCTGAAAAAGACAAAGTATTTGGAGATAACCATGGCACGTGTATGTCAGGTAACAGGCAAGAAGCCAATGGTGGGTAACAATGTTTCTCACGCACATAATAAAACAAGACGTCGTTTCTTACCGAATTTACAAAACCGTAAATTTTGGGTTGAGAGCGAAAACCGCTGGGTAAGCTTACGCATTACCAATGCTGCATTACGTACTATTGATAAAAATGGTATTGATTCAGTATTGGCTAAATTGCGCGCTGCTGGCGAGAAAATCTAAGGAGCATTACGATGCGCGAAAAAATTAAATTAGAGTCAAGTGCTGGTACAGGTCACTTCTATACCACGACTAAAAACAAACGTACAATGCCAGAAAAAATGGAAATCAAGAAATTTGATCCAGTCGTTCGTAAGCACGTGATGTACAAAGAAAACAAAATCAAATAGTAATGTTTGATTTGTTAATTAAAAAACCCGCTACCGCGGGTTTTTTTACGTCTATTGACACCTCTTTATTTATAGTAAAAAAATTGTAGCTAATCCTAAAAAGATAAAGAAGCCACCACTATCTGTCATCGCGGTAATTAATACACTAGAGCCAACAGCAGGATCTCTTCCAAACTTGTTCATGACCAATGGTATAACAACGCCCATAAGCGCCGCTAATAGCAAGTTAAGGGTAATCGCTGCCGTCATCACCAAACTCAAGCGATAGTCGGCATATAATGCATAAGTCACGCACCCCAATACGCCCCCCCAGATTAAACCATTAACAAGTGCCACACCAAGCTCCTTAGTTACTTGTGATCGCATATTGCTACCCGATATCTGCCCCAGCGCTAAACCACGCACAATCATCGTTGTTGTCTGATTGCCAGAATTACCACCAATACCGGCCACAATTGGCATCAGCGCAGCCAAAGCCACCACTTTTCCAATTGAATTCTCAAATAAACCAATCACGCGTGAAGCTATTAAAGCTGTCACTAAGTTAATTGCTAACCAAGCCCAACGGTTCTGTACAGAGGCCCATACGCTAGAGAAAAAATCTTCCTCTTCACGCAAGCCAGCCATTGACAGCCTATCTGCATCAGATTCCTCACGAATATAATCCATGACCTCATCCACAGTTAATCGTCCAACAAGCTTATTGTTTTTGTCTACTACCGGCGCACTAACCAAGTCGTATCGCTCAAAGGCCTTTGCAGCATCATCTGCTACATCTTCAGGGTGAAATAACACAACATCTGCCGCCATCACATCTTGGACAGTAACGTCTAAATCATTGACCAATATCGTCGTAATAGGCAAAACGCCTTTAATATTGTCATGTCGATCAATGACAAAGATTTTATCAGTGTGATCAGGCAACTCGTCGAGTCGACGCAAATATCGCAATGCAACTTCTAACGTAATATCTTCTCGCACAGTCACAATGTCAAAATCCATCAAAGCACCAACGGTGTGCTCTGGATAAGAAAGTGCAGATTGCAAACGCTCTCGATTGAAGGCATCAAGACTTTCCATCAAGTCTTGTAGAACATCTTTTGGCAAGTCTGGCGCCAAATCAGCTAACTCATCGGTCCCTAACTTTTCTGCTGCAGCAAGTAACTCTTCACTATCCATGTCAGCGATAAGCGTCTGCCTAACCGCATCAGAAACTTCTAAAAGAATGTCCCCATCACGATCAACTTTAACGAGATCCCAAAGATAAAGTCGGTCATCCAGTGGTAAGGCCTCTAAGATATGAGCAACATCTGCAGGATGCAAAGCATTAAGAATGTTTTGCAACTCAATTTTATTTTGCCGATGGACAATCGTCTCAATCAGGTCATGCTTAAGCATCTCTTGCTTGTGCACAAGATTTTCAACTAGCTGGTGTTTCTTCAATAAAGAAACCACCTGGTCTAGTGTTTCGCTTAATCTATCTTTTGACTCTTGAATATCCGCCATCGTTGCCTTGTGTTATAACATTGCGTTCATTAACCGTTATTATGAAGTGTTTTTAACATTTCCCAAATAAAATGCCTACATTAATCCAATTAAGACTTTATACCACATCCAACTGTCATCTATGTGAACAAGCAATAGAGCTAATTTCATCACAAGACAATATAACCCTAGCCCTTATTGAAATAGCAGACGATGATGAATTGATTGCATTGTATGGAACACGCATTCCTGTCTTACAAAAAGTAGCTAATCCATCCAATGAATTGAAGTGGCCATTTAATCAAGAGGATATACTTAACTTTATTAGTAGATAGGCTAGTTTAATCGCTAATTTAGCAAACAAAAAAGCCAGCGTGTAGCTGGCTTTTTTGTTTATCGATTTTTAGTTATTAGTCTGCAGTGACTACTTCAGCAACTTCAGGACGGCCAACTAACTCAACAAATGCCATTGGTGCATTGTCACCATTACGGTAACCGCATTTTAGAATGCGTAAGTAACCACCTTTACGCTCAAGGTAACGAGGACCTAGTTCACCAAATAGTTTACCAACAATATCGCGATCACGTAAACGATTAAAGGCAAGGCGACGATTAGCCAAAGTTGCCTCTTTGCCTAAAGTAATAAGAGGCTCTGCATATTTACGCAACTCTTTTGCTTTTGGCAATGTTGTTCTAATCACTTCGTGACGAAGCAATGATACTGACATGTTACGAAACATAGCTGCACGATGACTGCTCGTACGATTTAATTTTCGATTTTGATTACCGTGACGCATAGTAACTTCCTTAAACTTTTAAAATTTAGCTTTTAAGCTTTTTAAAGACCAACTGGTGGCCAACTTTCTAACTTCATGCCTAACGTCAGACCTTTTGAAGCTAACACATCTTTAATTTCATTCAGTGATTTACGACCTAAATTAGGCGCTTTCAACAACTCATTTTCAGAACGTTGGATTAAATCACCAATGTAGAAAATATTTTCTGCTTTAAGGCAGTTTGCTGAACGTACTGTCAACTCTAAATCATCAACTGGACGCAATAGAATAGGATCAACTTGTGGTGCCGCCGCTTCTTCCTCTTCTGTTGGCGCACCTTCAAGGTTTGCAAACACTGAAAGTTGACCAATTAAGATTGCCGCTGCATCACGAATCGCTTGCTCTGGATCCACGATACCATTAGTTTCAACATCCATAATCAACTTGTCTAAGTCAGTACGCTGTTCAACACGCGCACTATCAACTTGATAGCTCACTTTGTTAATTGGACTAAATGAAGCATCAACCATGATAAAACCAAGTGTACGATCTTCTTGATTCACTTTTGCTCTAGCTGGAACAGGTTGATAACCACGACCCATTTCCACTTTAACTTCTAGATTAAGTGCGCCACCTTTTGTTAAATGGGCAATCACATGCTCTGGATTAACAATCTCTGCATCATGACCAGTCTCAAAGTCAGCTGCTGTTACAACACCTTCACCAGACTTGCTTAATGTTAAGATTGTTTCAGCTTTACTGTTTAATTTTAATGCTACACCTTTAAGGTTGAGCAAAATATCAACAACATCTTCTTGCACGCCATCAATGGTTGAATATTCGTGCACAACACCATCAATTTTTACTTCTGTAATTGCGAAGCCTGGAATTGATGACAACAATACACGACGCAATGCATTACCTAATGTGTAGCCAAAGCCACGCTCCATTGGTTCTAATGTAACACGCGCTCTCAAAGGCGTTATTTCTTCGACGTTTACAACACGTGGTTTTAAGTATTCTGTAGGATTACTTTGCATATAAGTCCTTGACCTAATTGGTTAATAAAAAGCGTATCTCTAAACAACTATTATTTAGAGTACAGCTCAACCACCAATGATTCGTTAATAGTTGGAGGCAAGTCATCACGTTGCGGCGCAGATTTAAATGTGCCAGTGAAAGCTTTAACATCAACTTCTAACCATTCCGGGAAACCGCGCTCATCAGCCGCTTCTAAAGCAGACTTAATACGCAATTGTTTCTTAGATGCTTCTGCAACCGAAACCACATCGCCCGCTCTTACTTGGTAAGAAGGGATGTTGACACGTTTACCGTTAACAAGAATCGCATTATGCTTAACAACTTGACGTGCTTCTGTACGCGACCCAGCCAAACCCATGCGGTAAGCAACGTTATCTAAACGGCACTCTAGCAATTGCAATAAGTTTTCACCAGTAACGCCTTTTCTACGATCAGCTTCAGCGTAGTAGCTACGGAATTGTTTTTCTAATACACCGTAAATACGACGTACTTTTTGCTTCTCACGTAATTGAACACCATAGTCAGACAAACGTGAACTACGACGTTGACCGTGTTGACCAGGTGGGAAGTTACGTTTTTCAATTGCACATTTATCAGTAAAGCATTTTTCAGCTTTTAAAAACAACTTCTCGCCTTCGCGACGACACTGACGGCATTTAGGATCTAAGTTTCTAGCCAAGATAATTCTCCAGTAATCTTTTTCGCTTAAATGCGACGTTTTTTAGGTGGGCGACAGCCATTGTGTGGCACAGGCGTCACATCAGTAATGCTGGTAATTTTAAAGCCAGCAGCATTAAGTGCTCGAACAGCAGATTCACGACCTGGTCCTGGGCCTTTAATGCGCACTTCCAAATTCTTCACACCGTTCTCTTGTGCTGATTTACCAGCAACCTCTGCTGCAACTTGTGCAGCAAAAGGCGTACTTTTACGTGAACCTTTAAAACCTTGTCCACCTGAAGTCGCCCATGACAAGGCATTGCCTTGACGGTCGGTAATCGTAATAATGGTATTGTTAAATGAAGCATGCACGTGGGCAACGCCCTCGGCAATATTCTTTTTAACTTTTTTTCTTACGCGTACATTAGCTTTTGCCATGTTGTACTGTCCTTACAAATAATTTTTAAAAAACTTAACTTAATGTTATTTAGATTGCTTAATTGGCTTAATTGGGCCTTTACGTGTACGTGCATTGGTTTTAGTACGTTGTCCACGTACTGGCAAACCACGACGATGACGTAAACCTCGGTAGCAACCCAAATCCATCAAACGTTTAATATTCATTGTCACTTCACGGCGCAAGTCACCTTCGACGGTGAACTTTGCAACCTCTTCACGAAGCTTCTCAACTTCTGCATCGTTTAAGTCTTTCACTTTTGCAGTTGTTGCTACGCCTGCAGCAGCACAAATGCTTTTTGCAGTCACTTTTCCAATACCATAAATCGACGTTAACGCGATTTCTGTATGTTTATGATTTGGGACATTTACCCCAGCAATACGAGCCATACTCTTAACTCCAAAATGAATCGCTTTTTACAAAAGCGACCAAATAAAAAAAGCCTTGCATTCTATCAGTTTGCACTTTGTTTTTCAAATAAAACAAGGCTAGATTAAAACACTATCCTTGACGTTGCTTATGACGTGGATCTGTACAAATAACACGTAATACACCACGGCGACGCACTGTTTTACAGTGGCGGCATAATTTTTTAACTGATGCACGAACTCTCATAATTAACCTCTTTAAACAACTCAATCTTTAACTTCTTCACGTAAGACTAACTCACGCCCTAAATTCCAACCTAATACTTCAAAATTAGCGACTAGTTGCGCCACCTTTGAAGTTAGCTTTTTTCAACAATCCTTCATATTGATGTGACATCAAGTGTGATTGCACTTGCGCCATGAAATCCATTGTGACAACAACAATAATCAACAATGAAGTACCACCAAAATAAAACGGCGTATTAAATTTCAAGCTTAAAAACTCTGGCAATAAACAAACCAAGGTAATATAAACAGCACCGATTAATGTCAATCTACCCATAATTTTGTCTATATATTTTGCAGTTTGCTCACCTGGACGAATACCTGGAACAAATGCACCACTTTTCTTCAAATTATCAGCTGTTTCTTTTGGGTTGAATACCAACGCCGTATAGAAAAAACAGAAAAACAAAATAGCAGAAGCAAATAACAAAATATAAATTGGCTGACCTGGAGAAATTGCACTAGACAAGTCCTTCAACCAATACATGCTTTCACTACTACCAAACCAGCCCGCAAGCGATGCCGGGAACAAAATAATACTTGATGCAAAAATTGGTGGAATCACACCAGCCATATTCAGTTTTAATGGTAAATGCGTCGTTTGACCGCCCATTACTTTATTACCTACTTGGCGTTTAGCATAGTTCACAGTAATCTTGCGTTGACCGCGCTCTACAAACACAACCAAAGCAGTCACTAAGATTACCATTACAAACAAGAACACAACTAATGGAATCGAGAATGCGCCAGTGCGCGCCAACTCCAAAGTGCTGCCAATCGCTCTTGGTAATCCAGCAACAATCCCTGCAAAAATGATAATCGAAATACCATTACCAATGCCACGCTCAGTAATTTGTTCACCCAACCACATTAAGAACATCGTACCGCCAACTAAGCTTACTACGGTAATCAGTCTGAATGACATGCCTGGATCAATCACTAGACCAGCTTGCCCTTCAAATGCAATAGCAATACCTAACGCTTGAAAAGTGGCTAAGGCTACTGTTCCATAGCGTGTATATTTTGTAATTGCACGTCTACCAGCTTCACCTTCTTTTTTCAATTGCTCTAACTTAGGCGAAACAACAGTTAACAACTGCATAATAATTGAAGCTGAAATGTACGGCATAATACCAAGTGCAAAAATCGCAAAACGCTCTAGCGAACCGCCTGAAAACATATTGAACATGCCCAAGATTCCACCACTCTGAGAATCAAAAAGCTGCTTCAATACGGTAGGATCAATTCCTGGCACAGGAATATGCGACCCTAAGCGAAATACAACCAGCGCACCTAACACAAACCATAAGCGACTTTTAAGTTCGCTCATTTTTCCAAAAGACTTCAATAAATTATCTTGTGCCAATTATCTTCTCTTAAGCTTCTACGACCTTACCGCCAGCACTTTCAATCGCTGCACGTGCGCCTTTAGTCAACAACAAACCTTGCACTTGTACTTTCTCAGTTAATTCACCTGACAAATATACTTTGGCAGCTTTAACGCGACCAGAAACAATTTTCGCCTCTTTCAATGCTAATAAATCAATCACTTTAGCATCCAAACCTAGTAGCTCACTTGTACGAACGTGCGCAGTATCCGCTTTAGTCATTGATTTGAAACCACGTTTTGGCAAACGGCGTTGCAAAGGCATTTGACCACCTTCAAAACCAACACGGTGTGTTCCACCTGAACGCGAGTGTTGACCTTTATGACCTCTACCGCCAGTTTTACCTAATCCAGACCCAATACCACGACCAACACGACGAGCTACTTTTTTAGCGCCTTCAGCAGGCTTAATTGTATTTAATTCCATTATCCTTCTACCTTTAATAGATAGTTGACCTTATTAATCATGCCACGTACAGCTGGTGTGTCTTGCAACTCAACTGTATGGTGCATACGACGCAAACCTAAACCTTTAACGGTTGCACGATGAGACTCTAGTCTACCGATAATACTTTTAACCAAGGTCACTTTAACAGTAGCGCCAGACTCTTTTTTTGCTTTAGCCATTTGTTAGCCTCTAATCTCTTCAACTGATTTACCACGCTTAGCAGCTACGTCCGAAGGCGTATTCATTGCTTCTAAGCCATTTAACGTAGCGCGAACAACATTGTATGGGTTGGCTGAACCGATGCATTTTGCAGTCACGTTCGTGATGCCCATCACTTCAAAAATCGCACGCATCGCACCACCAGCAATAATACCTGTACCTTCAGGTGCTGGCTGAATCAACACTTTAGCAGCACCGAATCGACCTACTACCGTGTGATGAAGTGTGCCGTTGTTTAGGTTAACTTTAACCATTTCACGACGCGCTTCGTCCATTGCTTTTTGTACAGCGGTTGGCACTTCACGTGCTTTACCTTTACCCATGCCAACACCACCATCGCCATCACCGACAACGCTCAGTGCAGCAAAGCTCATAATACGTCCACCTTTAACCGTTTTACTTACACGGTTAACTGTAATCATTTTTTCACGCAAACCATCTGTTTGCTGTGCTTGTTGCTCAAAACCTTTAGCCATAATCTATTCTCGCTTATTAAAATGACAGACCATTTTCACGCGCAGCTTCTGCCAACGCTTGAATGCGACCATGATATTTATTGCCTGAACGATCAAAAGCTACTGTAGTAATGCCTGCTTTTTTTGCTTTTTCGGCAATACGTTTACCAATAACAGCAGCCGCTTCAACGTTACCACCATTCTTCACTGCTTTACGCACTTCTGCTTCTGCAGTAGAAGCACTTGCAAGCACTTTCTCACCTGATGCATCAACAATTTGCGCATAGATATGTAAGTTTGTACGATGCACGCTTAAGCGCGTTACAGATTGCCCGGCAATAATGGCACGGGTTTTACGTGCACGGCGCAAGCGATTATTTACTGTAGTCATATTTAGCCTTTATTTCCTAAATTACTGCTATTTTTTCTTAGATTCTTTAATCTGAACAACTTCATCAGAGTAACGAACACCCTTGCCTTTATAAGGCTCAGGCTGACGATATGCACGTATTTGTGCAGCCACTTGACCGATAACTTGTTTATCAGCACCTGTTAGTTCAATTTCTGTAGGCGTAGCCGTCTTTACAGTCACGCCATCAGGCATTTTATGACTGATTGGATGTGAGTAGCCTAACTCCAAGTTCAACATTTGCCCTTGCGCTTGCGCTTTGTAACCAACGCCAACAAGAGTCAATTTGCGTGTAAAACCTTCTGAAACACCATGCACCATGTTTGCAACCAAAGAACGTAAAGTTCCTGACATTGCTCGCGCATGCGCATCTGAACTAGCTGCTGTAAACGTAATCGTTTCACCATCACGATTTAAGTTAACTGCATTAGTCAAAGGATGAGACAATTTACCAAAAGGACCACTAACAGCAATGCTGTCAGCACTTAAAGTAACTTCCACTTTAGCTGGAATGACTACTGGATTTTTAGCAACACGTGACATCTGCTTCTCCTTAAGCCACTACGCAAAGTAACTCACCGCCGATACCAGCAGCTTGCGCTTTACGATCTGTCATTACACCCTTGGATGTAGACACAATTGTCACACCAAGCCCATTCATTACCTTAGGTATATTTTGCCCGCTGTTATAAACACGCAAACCAGGCTTACTAACACGCTCAATTTTTTCAATTACTGGGCGGCCAGCGTAATATTTAAGACTAATATTCAACAATGGCTTGCCATTGTTCGCGTCCACATGAAAATCTTCAATGTAGCCTTCATCTTTTAGCACATTAGCAATAGCACCTTTTACTTTAGATGCTGGCATTGACACCGAAATCTTATTAACACTTTGCGCGTTGCGAATACGCGTTAACATGTCGGCAATTGGATCACTCATACTCATAGATCTGTTCCTTATTTACCAGCTAGCCTTAGTAACGCCCGGCACTTTGCCAGCCATCATCAAGTCACGCAATTTACTACGTCCAATTCCAAATTTACTAAACACGCCACGAGGACGGCCAGTAAGCGCACAACGATTGCGTAAACGCACAGGGCTTGAGTTACGTGGCAACGCTTGCAACTTCAAGCGCGCTTCACGTTGCTCTTCAACACTAACGCTTTGATCATTAATAATTGTCGTTAACGCAGTACGTTTAGCAGCGAATTTTTTTACGGTAGCGCGTCGCTTAATCTCACGCTCTGTCATACATGTTTTTGCCATGTCTTAACCTCTAAAAGGAAAGTTAAACGCAGAAAGCAATGCTTTAGCTTCTTCGTCAGTTTTTGCAGTCGTCGTAATCGTAATGTTCATACCACGAATCGCATCGATTTTATCGTAATCAATTTCAGGGAAAATGATTTGCTCTTTAACGCCCATGTTGTAATTGCCACGACCATCAAACGATTTTGCAGACAAGCCACGAAAATCTCTTGTACGCGGGATAGCAACAGTAACCAAACGATCAAAGAACTCATACATACGCTCACGGCGTAACGTTACTTTGCAACCTACTGGATAATCATCACGGATTTTAAAAGCAGCAACAGACTTTTTAGCTTTAGTTACAATTGCTTTTTGACCAGCAATTTTTTCCATATCGCTAACAGCATGTTCCATTACTTTTTTATCTGCAACAGCTTCACCAACACCCATATTAAGTGTGATTTTTTCGATTCTTGGCACCTGCATTATTGAGGTATAACCAAATTTCTCTGTCATCTCTTTGACGACTGACTCATTATAAAATTGTTTTAAGCGTGCCATAATTTATCCTATTTACTCACTTAAGCTTCAACAGCTTCGCCGTTAGATTTATAAACACGAATCTTACGACCGTCTTTCAAAACTTTATAGCCCACTCGATCAGCTTTTTCTGTTGCCGCATTAAATAAAGCAACATTAGAAATCTGAATTGGCATTTCTTTAGCAACAATACCGCCAGCAACACCTTTCATTGGGTTTGGCTTTTCGTGTTTTTTAGCCAGATTGATACCTTCAACAATCACAAGACCATCTTCAAGCACACGTGAAACAACACCACGCTTACCTTTATCTTTACCTGTGTTGATAATGACTTGGTCACCTTTAAGAATTTTACTCATCTTTATATCCTCTACTTCGCTCTTAAAGCACTTCAGGAGCTAAAGAAACGATTTTCATAAAGCGCTCACTACGCAATTCGCGCGTTACTGGCCCAAAAATACGTGTACCAATTGGCTCAAGCTTAGCTGTTAGCAACACCGCAGCGTTGCTATCAAATTTAACTAGAGATCCGTCTGGACGACGTACACCTTTGGCAGTACGCACCACAACAGCGTTGTATACCTCGCCTTTTTTAACGCGCCCACGTGGAGCCGCATCTTTAATGGTGACTTTAATCACATCACCAACACTGGCGTAGCGACGTTTAGAACCACCCAACACTTTAATGCACATTACTGAACGCGCACCAGTGTTGTCGGCCACTTCTAGCCTTGACTGCATTTGAATCATGAAATAATCTCCAACTTAATCCGTATTTACCAAAACAGCCGCCAAAAATTGGTTCGGCCTATTGACCACGGTCAGTATTGGGGCGCTTGCTTTAGTGCGTTATTAGCGTAGCTAACATTACACGAGCGCCGAAAAGTCCAACATTATATACTTCATTTACATCCTCTAGCAAGCAGAAAATGTAAATTATTACTACATTTCTAAAAAGACCTAGCTATGCCTTTTTAGCAACTTTAGTTACTACCCAAGATTTATGCTTAGATAGTGGACGGCCCTCAGTAATGGTTACGAGATCGCCTTCTTTACACTCATTTGCTTCGTCGTGTGCATGAAACTTTCTTGACTTAGAGATAACCTTACCAATTAATGGATGCTTAACCTTGCGCTCCACTAATACAGTGACGGTTTTATCCATCTTGTCACTTACGACACGACCGCTTAATGAACGAGCAACTTTTACTTGTGTTTCTGTCATCATCAATCCTCTTAGGCTTTAGCTTTTTCAGCTAGCACAGTCTTAATACGCGCAATATTGCGTCGTGTTTTTAAAATTTGATCTGGCTTATTAAGTTGCTGTGTTGCTGATTGCATGCGCAATGAAAATTGTGCACGACGCAACTCGATTAACTCATTATTTAGCTCGTCAACATTTTTACTTCTTAAATCAGTAGCTTTCATCATGTTTTCCTTAACCACCAAGCTGACGGGTCATGAATACTGTTTCAATTGGCAATTTTGCTGCCGCCAATTTGAACGCTTCACGTGCAAGCTCTTCGCTTACGCCATCCATTTCATATAACATTTTGCCAGGCTTAATTTGCGCGATGTAAAACTCAACACTACCTTTACCTTTACCCATACGCACTTCAGCTGGCTTTTTAGAAATTGGTTGATCTGGGAAAATACGAATCCAAACGCGACCACCACGTTTAATATGACGTGTCATCACACGACGTGCAGCCTCGATTTGACGAGCAGTAATACGGCCACGACCGATTGCTTTCAAACCAAAATCACCAAAACTTACTTTATTGCCCGTTGTTGCAATGCCTTTATTACGGCCTTTTTGCATCTTACGGAATTTTTGTCTAGACGGTTGTAGCATCTTTAACCCTCGGCTTTCTTACTTTTTTTTCTGGTTCAGCATCTGCAGAATCAACTGCTGTTTGTGCATTGTCAGCAAAAACTTCACCTTTAAATACCCATACTTTAATACCAATAATCCCGTATGTTGTTAATGCTTCAGCAACACCGTAATCAATATCAGCGCGTAAAGTATGAAGCGGAACGCGTCCTTCGCGATACCATTCTGTACGAGCGATTTCAATACCATTTAAACGGCCTGAACTCATAATCTTAATGCCTTTAGCACCAAGACGCATTGCGTTTTGCATTGCGCGCTTCATCGCACGACGGAACATGACACGCTTTTCTAATTGTTGTGCAATACTTTGTGCTATCAATGTCGCATCAAGTTCTGGCTTACGCACTTCTTCAATATTCAAATGCACAGGCACATTCATCATACCTTGCAAAGTTGAACGTAAAGACTCGATATCTTCACCTTTTTTACCAATTACAACACCTGGACGGGCACTGTGAATAGTAATTTTTGCATTCTTAGCAGGTCGCTCAATAACCACTTTACTCACTGCTGCGCTGACTAATTTCTTAGTTAAAAAATCACGCACTTTGATGTCATTTTGCAACATCTCAGGAAAGTTTTTAGAGTTTGCGTACCAGCGTGATTGCCAGTTTTTTGTTACCGCTAAGCGGAAACCGGTTGGATGTATTTTTTGTCCCATATTACGCCTTTGTATCGCCGACTGTCACATGAATGTGGCAGGTTGGTTTAATGATACGCCCTGCACGGCCTTTGGCCCGAGCGCGGATTCTTTTTAATACAATACCTTTATCAACATAAATTGAAGTAACCTTCAACTCATCAATATCTGCACCGTTATTATGTTCTGCATTGGCAATCGCTGATTCAACCACTTTTTTAATAATCTCAGCACCTTTTTTAGGTGTGAAAGTTAAAATATTAAGTGCATGATCTACTTTTTTACCACGTACTAGGTCAGCGACTAGTCTCGCCTTTTGCGGAGAGATGTGCACACCCCTTAAGATTGCTGTTACTTCCATCATAAGCTCCTATTTCTTCGCTTTTTTGTCAGCAGCATGACCTTTGAATGTACGAGTTGCCGCAAATTCACCAAGCTTATGACCGACCATGTTTTCAGAAATGAGTACTGGCACATGAATTTTTCCGTTATGCACAGCAATCGTTAAACCAATAAAATCAGGCAAAATAGTAGAGCGACGTGACCAAGTTTTGATTGGTTTGCGATCGCGGTTTGCAGCAGCAACTTCTACTTTTTTTGCTAGATGCCCATCTATGAATGGGCCTTTTTTAATTGAACGTGCCATATTTTCTACCTTACGCCTCTCGGACGACGACTAACGCGCATATTGTCCGTACGTTTATTGTTACGAGTGCGGAAACCTTTAGTTTGAACACCCCATGGACTGACTGGATTCATACCAGCTGCAGTACGACCTTCACCACCACCGTGCGGGTGATCAACTGGGTTCATCACAACACCACGAACCGTAGGACGAACACCGCGCCAGCGCATTGCACCAGCCTTACCGATAGAACGTAGTGAATGCTCACCATTACCAACTTCACCCATTGTTGCTTTGCAATCAACGTGTACGCGACGAACTTCGCCTGAGCGTAAACGCAACTGGGCATAGATGCCTTCTCTTGCTAGCAATTGTACTGACGTTCCAGCCGAGCGTGCAATTTGAGCACCCTTACCAGGCTGTAACTCAATACAGTGAATCGTGCTACCAACAGGAATGTTACGTAACGGCAATGCATTACCTGCTTTAATTGGCGCTTCTGAACCGCTGATCAATTGATCGCCAGCTGAAATACCTTTTGGTGCAATAATGTAACGACGCTCACCATCCGCATAACAAAGCAATGCAATGTGTGCAGAACGGTTTGGATCATATTCTAAACGCTCAACTTTCGCTGGAATACCATCTTTATTACGACGGAAGTCGACAAGACGGTAATGCTGTTTATGACCACCACCTTGGTGACGTGTTGTAATGCGACCATTATTATTACGGCCTGCATTTTTGCTTTGACTCTCTAAAAGCGGCGCATGTGGCTTGCCTTTATATAAGTCTGGCGTAACAACCTTAACAACTCCACGACGACCCGGGGAAGTTGGTTTGACTTTAATTAATGCCATCTCATCTCTCCTTATTCGCCAGCCGCGAAGTTAATTTCTTGACCAGGCTTCAAGCTTACATAAGCTTTCTTCCAGTCGTTACGCTTGCCCATAGTGCGGCCAGCACGCTTTGTTTTTCCTAATACGTTCATTGTTGTAACTGATTCAACTTCAACTTTAAACACAAGCTCAACTGCAGCTTTAATTTCAAGTTTAGTTGCATCTTTTAGCACTTTGAAAGCAATTTGCTCATGCTTATCAGCAATGTAAGTCGCTTTTTCAGTCACTTGTGGAGCAACAATCACTTGCAACAAACGATCTTGAGTATGAATTAGTGCGCTCATGCTAGCATCTCCTCAAGTTTCTTCACTGCGCCAGCGGTTGCCAACACTCTTGGGAAACGAACCAAACTAACTGGGTCAGCATGCTGCGCCTCCACAACCATTACATTGGTAAGGTTACGTGAAGATAAATATAAATTCTCGTCAAAACCATCCGTTAGCAACAACACGCCATCAGCATAGCCAAGACCTTTGATTTTCTCTACGAATTGCTTCGTTTTTGGTGAATCCACTTTAAAGTTTTCCACAATCACAATACGCTCTTGACGAACCAACTCTGAAAGAATGGTTTGCATACCAGCACGGTAAGCTTTGCGGTTTACTTTGTGTGTGTAGTTATCTTTAGGACTTGCAGGGAACGCACGCCCACCTCCACGCCAAATCGGGCTAGACGTCATACCAGCACGCGCATTACCCGTTCCTTTTTGTCCGTAAGGCTTTTTAGTTGAGTGAGCAACCGTGCCACGTGTTTTTTGTGCACGTGTAGATGTACGGGCATTTGCCATGTAAGCAACAACCACTTGATGCACCAAAGCCTCGTTAAACTCA
Organism: Betaproteobacteria bacterium; assembly: GCA_022599515.1. Classification (GTDB taxonomy): domain Bacteria; phylum Pseudomonadota; class Gammaproteobacteria; order Burkholderiales; family Methylophilaceae. Next base: position 1,364 of record JAHZMC010000043.1, on the reverse strand, counting down.
CGACCAAATGTAACGTCAGAGACAGTAATGCCTTTTTTAGCTACTTTACCCGCGTTATCAATTAATTTAATTTCCATTATTTAGCTCCCCGTGTTTTGGTCGCTTTAGCTTTAATCGCAGGACGTACAACAACGTCACCACCTTTAGAGCCTGGAATAGCACCTTTAATCAACAACAAGTTACGCTCAGCATCAACGCGAACCACTTCTAGATTTTGCGTCGTTACCTTAACATCACCTAAATGGCCAGCCATACGCTTACCAGGGAATACTCGACCTGGATCTTGCGCCATACCTTGCGAACCAATTTTCTTATGCGCTTTAGAGTTACCATGCGATGCACGGCCTGATGAGAAGTGATGACGCTTAATACCGCCAGCAAAACCCTTACCAATAGATGTACCAGTCACGTCAACTAATTGACCTGCCTCGAACAATGCTACTGAAACTTCAGAGCCTACTGCATGGTTGGCAGCAACATCTTCATCAACATTGAATTCTTGTATGCCAGAACCCGCAACAACGCCTGCCTTGGCATAATGCCCAGTAAGCGCCTTATTAATGCGGCTAGCACGACGTTCGCCGAAAGCGACTTGAAGGCCAGTATAGCCATCTGTTTCGACCGTCTTGATCTGTGTCACACGGTTAGGCTTAACCTCAAGCACGGTTACTGGGATACTATTACCTTCCTCAGTAAACACGCGGGTCATGCCCACCTTGCGACCAATAAGCCCTAAGCTCATGATCTATTCCTTATTATTTAATTAAAAAGCCGATTACAATTGACCGACTTCTGTGAAAGAGCGCGGATTATACCGAACTCCAAACTTTATTACAACCCTTAAGCTAAATTACAGCTTAATTTCTACGTCAACACCTGCTGGCAGGTCTAACTTCATCAATGCATCAACTGTTTTATCTGTTGGTTCAACGATGTCCATCAAACGTTGATGTGTTCTGATTTCAAACTGATCACGTGATGTTTTGTTAACATGCGGTGAACGTAAAATATCAAAACGTTCAATACGTGTTGGCAAAGGCACTGGACCTTTAACTACAGCACCTGTACGTTTTGCTGTTTCAACAATCTCTTGAGCTGATTGATCAATCAAGCGATAGTCAAATGCTTTTAAACGAATACGAATTTTTTGAGCTGCCATGTTTTTTCCTTATAAAGAGCGAAACGGCAGGCTTAAGCCTGCCGCCTTATTTTAAATGACTTACTATTCAATAATTTTAGCAACAACACCCGCACCAACAGTACGGCCACCTTCACGAATAGCGAAGCGTAAACCTTCTTCCATCGCAATCGGTGCAATCAATGTCACGGTAATTGATACGTTATCACCAGGCATTACCATTTCT